>JADHLH010000053.1 GCA_016780765.1 Alphaproteobacteria bacterium
ATGTGTGATATCAGCCGATATGTGATATCAGCCGATGTGTGATATCAGCCGGGCAGGCACTGACCGGGACCAGCTGCGCCGAAAGGGACATGCCATGACAGATGTTGATGTGGTGATCATCGGTGCAGGCATCGCTGGCCTCAGCGCTGCAAAAACGATTGCTGATGCCGGGTGCACGTTTCGCATTCTTGAGGCGTCGCATCGCATAGGCGGCCGTGCCTATAGCGAGCCATTTGCGCGCGGCGGCATGTTCGATCTTGGCTGTTCCTACCTTCACGAAGGCGACACCAACCCGCTGAAACCTGTTGCCGCGGCGTTGGGAATCGAGCTGGGCAACGGTGACAGATTTGCCCGTGAAGAGTGGCGCTTGCTGGCCGACGGCAAGCCACGCGCCGATTCCGATCACACTGAATATTGGGATTTTGCCAATGATGTGGATCACCGCATGCATCTGTTGGGAGATGATATCACCCGCGATACAGATATCGGCGACCTGATGAACTGGGACAGCCCGGTCGCGCCGCTTTATGTGCATCTTATGGCCGGGCTGAACGCCTCGGATGTCACCGAGCAGTCGGCAGTGGATTACATGCGTTCCGGTTTTGGTCGCGATTATCCTGTCCGCGGTGGGCTGGGCAGCCTGATCGCAAAGTGGGGCGCTGATATACCGGTGACACTGAACTGCCGGGTGAGTGCGGTGGATATGACGGGTCGGGACGTTACGGTTACCTCCAATCAAGGCGAACTGCGCGCCAGACGGGTGATCATGACTGTTTCAACAGGCATTCTGGCGGCGGGTGATATCCTGTTCACCCCTGCGCTGCCCGACACTGTCACCACCGCCATTGATCATCTGCCATGCGGAACCCTGAACAAGATCGGGGTTGCATTGTCGCAAGGCGCTGTGCCGCCGGATGCGGACGGGTGGCATCTGGCATGGCCGGATCATCACACAGGCGCGTTGCCGGCTGACCAGATTGCCAGTGTTGATATCTATACGGGCGCGCATCCGCAGGCGGTTGTCTTTGCCGGCGCCAGTTTCGGCATTCATCTGGAAAAGGCCGGTGCGGCAGCGATGCGCAACTATGCAGAAGACAGCCTGATCAGCATCTTTGGAAGTGACATTCGCAATGCCATTGACGGCATGATCACAACGGCGTGGCATAGTGAACCGCTGACCCTCGGATCCTACTCCTATGCAAGGCCGGGCGGTGCTGATGCACGCAGGGTCTTGCAGCATTCGGTTGATGACCGGCTGTATTTTGCCGGAGAGGCAAGCAGCATCGCGCATTATGGTACGGCACACGGGGCGTTTCTGTCGGGGCAGGATGCGGGACAGCGTGTTGCCGCCGGCATAATTGCGAAAGAGACGGGCGTCAGTCTTCAGCCCTGTCATCTGCCATAGCATTGTCGGGATCGTCTTGCGCCGCCCATTCGATTCGCCGCATCGCCACATGTGCAAGACGCGTCACCAGATGCGTGCGGCGTGCCCCGGCAAGTTTGGACACCGGTGCTTGCTGAACGAAATGGCAATCAAAGCCGTCTGTGATGATAATGCCGCAAATGTCAGGACCCGGCAGGATGTCGCGCGGGAAATCCTCGGCAACAGCAAAATAGAATCTGTCGGCCCATTCGATATATTCGTGCCACTTCCGGTCACTGGTAAAATCCTGGCGTGACGACTTCACTTCGATGATTGTGATCTCGCGGTTCGGACCAAGCATCATCAGGTCGGCGCGCCGGCCGGTCCTGACCGTAAATTCCCGGATACAGGCCTTGCCATGATCCAGAAACAGCCGCGCCACAGCGGCGGTAATACGCGCCGTCGTCAGGGATGCCCCGTCTGTCATGCTATTTCTGTCATCTGGGTTCTGTCATCCGGGTTCTCAACCAGCTTTACGCTGCGCCGCGCCGATCAGTTCGCGTGTGTAGGGCTCACCCGGGGTGTTCAGGATGTGGATAGCGCTTCCTTCCTCGACTACCTTACCATCCTTCATCACCATAATTCTGTGGCTCATTGAGCCGATCAGCGCAATGTCATGGCTGATGAAGATATAGCTCAGCGAATGCCGTTCCTGAAGTTCGCGCAGCAGCGTGACAAGCTGCTGCTGGACTGTCATGTCCAGTGCCGAGGTTGGCTCGTCAAACAGGATCACTTTTGGCTGCATGATCAGGGCACGTGCAATCGCAATGCGCTGACGCTGGCCGCCTGAAAACTCATGCGGATATCGCTCGGCACTGGCCGGGTCCAGACCAACCTCTTCAAGCACCGCTGCAACATTTTGCTGGCGGGTCTGTACATCGTACATCTGATGGGCTTCCGGCCCTTCGCCAATGATGTCGCCAACTGACAGCCGCGGGGACAGCGACCCGAACGGGTCTTGAAACACGATCTGCACCTGCCGCCGATAGGGTTTCAGGGCGCTGGCGGTCATCGCTTTCACGTGTGCATTCTCGAAAGTCACGTTGCCCTGAAATCCGACAAGGTGCGTGATGGCGCGCGCCAAGGTTGATTTGCCCGACCCGCTTTCACCGACAATGCCCAGGGTTTCACCCGCATGCAGCGCCAGATCAACACCGTCCACCGCGCGCACCCAGTCGGCCGTGCGGCGGAATAATCCGCGCCTGATCGGAAAATGCACCCTGATGTCGCTGGCGGTTAACAAAGGTATGCCTGTTGTTTTGGCTGGTGATCGTATGTCGCTTGGCCGTGCCGCGAACAGCGCGCGCGTGTAAGGCTGGGCTGGTGCGGAAAAGACCTGTTCGGTGGGGCCGGCTTCTACAAGGCGCCCATCCTGCATCACAAGCACGCGGTCAGCTATCTGCCGCACCACGCCAAGATCATGCGTTATGAACAGCATCGCCATGCCTGTTTCGCGCTGCAAATCTGCCAGCAGATCCAGAATCTGCGCTTCAATCGTCACATCCAGCGCGGTTGTCGGCTCGTCGGCAATCAGCAGATCGGGGCTGTTGGCAAGCGCCATGGCGATCATCACGCGTTGGCGCTGCCCCCCTGACAGTTCATGCGGATAGGCCTTGATCCGGGTGGTTGGGTCCGGGATGCCGACACGTCCCAACAGTGCAATCGTGCGCTCGAAGATAGCGCTGCTATCCAGCGTCTGATGCAGGTTGAGTGTCTCACCAATCTGTTTTTCAATGGTGTGAAGCGGATTCAGCGAGGTCATCGGCTCTTGAAAGACCATGCCGATATCGTTTCCGCGGATAGAGCGTAACTCACCTTCACTGGCATTGGAAATATCCGCACCCTTCCAGCGGATCTGGCCTGTGTGCCGCACATTGTCGCCAAGCAGACCGATGCTTGCCAATGCCGAGACAGATTTTCCCGACCCGCTTTCACCAACAAGGGCAACAGTTTCCCCCGCCTGAATATCAAGCGACAGCCCGCGCACCGCCGGTGTGGTGATTCCGTCGCGTATAAACCCGATCTGCAGGTCGGTGAGTGACAGCAGCGCCTCGGTCATGAAAATGTCTTTCGTGGGTCAAAGGCATCACGAATGCCTTCGAAAATGAAGACCAGCAGTGCCAGCAGGATGGCAAAGACAGAGAAAGCCGTCAGGCCCAGCCATGGGGCCTGCAAGTTCTGCTTTGCCTGCAGCGTCAATTCACCCAATGACGGTGCTGATGATGGCAACCCGAAGCCCAGAAAATCGAGTGCGGCGAGTGATCCGATGGCACCGGTGACAATAAAGGGCAGCATCGTCAATGTCGCCACCATGGCGTTTGGCAGCACATGCCGGAACATGATCACCAACGGCGCAACGCCAAGGGCCTTGGCCGCCTGCACATATTCGAAATTGCGCGCGCGAAGAAACTCTGCACGCACAACACCAACAAGGGCGGTCCAGCTGAACAGAGTCATCAAGAACACCAGCAGCCAGAAATCCATCCGCCAGATGGCTGACACAATGATGATAATGTACAGCGACGGGGTGGCGCCCCAGATTTCGATCAGACGCTGGGCAAACAAATCCGTCCGGCCGCCCAGATATCCCTGAATGGCACCCACCAGAATGCCAATCGCCGAAGCCAGCGTGGACACGATGATGGCAAACAGTACGGACAGCCGGAAGCCATAGAGAATCCGCGCTGTCACATCGCGCGCCGTATCATCAGTGCCAAGCCAGTGGTCACCATCAGGCGGCGAGGGCGCCGGCACATCAAGGGTGGCAATCGTCGAGTGATGATAGGGGATCAGCGGCCATAACACCCAGCCAGATTCGATCGGCTGACCAGCAATGATGCCATCACCGGCGTCTTCGATCAGAGCCTCTGGCGCATCCCAGCAGTCAACAATGCCGCCGGTAACGATCAGGCATTCAACTTCTATGTCGCTGTAAATGGCCTCGGTACGCAGGTCACCGCCAAATGTCTGTTCCGAATAGAACTGAAAGACCGGCATGTAATAGCCGTCACGATATTTGATCAGAATCGGCCGGTCATTGGCGATCAGTTCGGCAAAAAGTGACGCCCCGAAGCAGATCAGAAAGATCACCAGTGACCAGAAGGCGCGCCGGTTCTGCCGGAAGTTGCGCCAGCGACGTTGGTTGATCGAGCCTGGTTTTCTGGCGGTGACGTTTGTCATGACAGCCTCGATTCAAAATCGATGCGCGGGTCAATCCAGACATACATCAGATCGGATATCAGCCCGATCACCAGGCCGATCAGGCTGAAGATGAAAAGCGTGCCGAACACCACCGGATAGTCACGGGCGACTGCGGCTTCAAAGCCCATGCGGCCAAGCCCGTCCAACGAGAAAATTGTCTCGATAATCAGCGAGCTGCCGAAGAATACTGATACGAACACCGCAGGAAATCCGGCGATCACAATCAGCATGGCGTTGCGGAACACATGTCCGTACAACACCTGCTTTTCTGCCAGTCCCTTGGCACGGGCGGTCAGCACATATTGCTTGCGGATTTCATCAAGGAACGAATTCTTGGTCAACAGCGTCAGGGTCGCAAAGGCTGAAATGGTCGATGCCAGAACAGGCAGCGCAATATGCCAGAAGTAATCCAGTATCTGGCGTCCCAGGCTCATATCGGCAAAGTCCGGTGACGTCAGCCCGCGCAGCGGAAAAATCTTCACATAAGACCCACCGGCAAACAGCACCAGCAGCAGAATGGCAAACAGAAATCCCGGAATGGCGTAGCCGATGATGATCAGGCTGGATGTCCAGCTGTCAAAAGATGTGCCGTCATGCACCGCTTTGCGAATACCGAGCGGAATCGAGATCAAATAGGCAAGCAGCGTCGTCCACAGGCCAAGTGAAATCGAGACAGGCACCTTTTCAAGGATCAGGTCGGTAACCGAGATGGATCGAAAATAGCTTTCGCCGAAATCAAACCGGGCATAATCCCACAGCATCGCGGCAAACCGTTCGAGCGGCGGCTTGTCAAAACCGAACTGCCGCTCAAGATCGGCGACAAAATCTTCAGGCAATCCCTGACTGCCGACATAACTGCTGGATTCACTTGCCTCGCGAATCTCTCCGCCGCCGCCAGCAATGCCCTGAAACACGTCGGTTTCGCGTTCCAATTGGGCGAGGATCTGTTCAACCGGCCCGCCTGGTACAAATTGCACAAGCGCGAAGTTGATCAACATGATCCCGAACAATGTTGGCAGGATCAGGGCCAGTCTGCGCAGAATATATGCCAGCATACGCCAGAAGCCTCGTTTGCGGTCAGAATGCGCCTTCGGCCTTCAGGCGCGCATAGGCGTCCTGATCGAACCACCAGAAATCAAGAACCCCCAGCGCATAAGGTGGCAGGGTATCTGGATACCGGTACATATCATAATACGCGATGTTGTGTGTGTTCCTGAACCATTGTGGCACCCAGAACACTTCGGCGCGCAGCACCCGGTCGAGGGCGCGTGTTGCGTCGTTCAGCGTTTCGCGGTCTTCAGCGGCGATCACGTTTTCAATCAGCCTGTCAGCTGCTTCGCTCTTGTATCCGGCCAGATTGAAGATCGAGATGTCTGCCGTTTCCGACCCGAAATACTGTTTCAGGCCAGCCCCGGACGTAAGTGATGTGCGGAAGTTTCCCGTCACAACGTCAAAGTGGAAATTGCGTTCCCGTTCGGTCGCTTGCGCATTGTCGACCCGAGTATGCACGGCATCAACGCCCAGCTTCCGCAGGTTCTCGACAAATGGATTTATGACCCGGTCAAATGACTGCGAGTCATTCAGGAATTCCAGTTTTAACGTGTCACCAGCTGCATTGCGGCGCATCCCGTCATCACCAACCGGCCAGCCAGCTTCATCCAGCAATGCCGACGCAGCGCGCAGTTTCTTGCGATCAAGTTGTCGCTCGGATGATATGGGCGGTGTTACCGCCGGGCTGTCCAGCACACCTTGCGGCAGAATGTCGGCAAGTGGTGTCAAAAACGCCAGTTCACCCGCTTGCGGCATGCCGCTAGCTTTCAGGTAACTATTTTCCCAGAAGGATTGCATGCGCGCATAGATGCCATAAAACAGCGTCTTGTTCGACCATTCGAAGTTGAACATCATCCCGATGGCCTTGCGAACGCGAATATCCTGGAAGCGTTCACGCCGCAGATTGAACAGGAAAGATTGCCCGCTGGCCAGCGTGCCATCAGGCGGCGTGTCCTTGACCGCCCATCCTTTTTCAATGGCCGGGAAGTCATAGGCTGTGGCCCAGATTTTTGATGAGGCCTCGCTGCGGAACGTGTAGGTGCCAGCCTTGAAACCTTCAAAGGCGCTGTTGTAATCGGCAAAATACTCTATGCGGATCGTATCAAAATTGTGACGACCCTTGTTGATGGGCAAATCCTTGCCCCAATAATCTGGGTTGCGCTTGTAGATGATCTGCTGACCGACGTCGATTGACTCAAGGACATAGGGCCCCGAACCGATCGCCGGTGTCAGCGTCGATTCTTCGAAATCAGCACCGGACGTTTCGTAATAGGCCTTTGAGAAGATTGGAAGGCCGCCAACCGTCTGCGGCAGATCGCGGGTCGGAACACCATCCTTGAAGGTAAATTTAACGCGGTGAGGGCCAAGGGCTTCGGCACTTTCAATCTGCTTTTCAATCACTGCACGGAAGGAGGGAAGGCCTTTGTCGCGCAGGACTTCATACGAAAAGACCACATCCGCGGCTGTCAGAGGGGACCCGTCGGAAAAGCGTGCTTCAGGCCGCATGTTGAAGATCACCTCGCTGCGATCTTCCGGATATTCCAGTGATTCAGCCACCAGCCCATAGACCGAATCCGGTTCATCAGAGCTGCCTTCAAGCAGGCTTTCAAAGAAAATTGATGAATATTGCCCGGAACGACCCTTGGTGCTGTAGGGGTGCATCGAGTCAAATGACCCGAAACCCCATAACGAAATCTCGCCGCCCTTTGGCGCATCGGGATTCACATAGTCCAGATGTTCAAAATCAGCGCCGTATTTCAGCTCACCAAAGGTTGAAATGCCGTGGGCGGTGATCACATCGGCGGATGCTGGCAGGCTGGTCGCCACGGCAAGACATATTGCAGTGGTAACAGCCATGCGGCGGGGCAGTGACAGATGTGAACAAGACAGGAATGAACGCATGATAAAAGCCCTTTAACACGAAGAACGCGCCACTGCGCTGTTGGTGCGCACTGGCAATTTGTCCGGATAATGGAACGATTGATGTTACCCTAGAGGATATAGGCAATCTGGCGGCAATGTGTAGGTCAATGATTGTGCGCAGGTACTACACGCCACATTACAACAATGCCGGGTTCCGTTCTGCCAGAATATCAATGTGAAAGCGCAGAACCAATTCGCCACGATGGTTTACCGCCTCATTGCGGCTGCGGATGATGCCCCATTTCCCACTGACTATTTTTTCCTTCTTTTCAATAATCTCATGCGAATAAATCAGCGTATGACCGGGGCGCACCGGTACAAAGACCTGCAAATCCTTAAAGCCCAGACCGGCCCCGTTGCGTCGCCCGTCTTCCACACCCAGCGCATAGTTTTCCATATAATCGACCATCAGGCGCATCCATGTGGCACAAATGTGCCAGTTGGACGCCACCAGTCCGCGATACCGGCTTTCCAGCGCCGCCTCGGGGTCAGTGTGATAAAATTGCGGTGCATAGCGGGTGCCGAAATCGATGATTTCCTGTTCGCTGAAAGTATAGCTGCCGAACACGTGGAATTCGCCAACAGGGATATCTTCAAACCAGCGTGACCGCAGATAGCGCGCTTCAGTCATGATGTTTGCCCTCCGGTTGAGGCGCCGGCAGTGCGCCGCGCCACCCGCAGAACCGTATTCAGGATCATCACCTTCTTGTCTGCCTGGTTGAGAACCGTCACATCGCAGACCACATCGCCAGCCTGATCATCCTGCGCGGTATCGCCGTCCTGATGATCTGCCACGCAATCAGCAACAGACACAGTGGCCCTCAGGACATCATTTTCAAACACGGGCATCCGCCATTGCAGCCATGGCACATTGTCGTTGCCCAGCATCACAAAGCCGGCATCATCAAGGCAGTCGGACAGCATCCGCATCATCAGCGCACAGACATGCCAGCCGCTGGCGCACAGGCCGCCAAACAAGGACGCGTCAGCCGCCTCGCGGTCGAGGTGATAGGGCTGCGGGTCGAATTTTCGGGCAAAGCTGCGGATCTCGGTCGCATCAATGGTGATGCTGCCGGTCGTGAATGTCATGCCGGCTTCAATATCTTCAAAATAGACCTTCGTGGACGGTGTCATGGCCTTCGGGCTCACAGATTGTGGCTTTGTCGCGCCTATACAGCATATTGTCCGGCAAGGGGCAATCTTGCGATTGTTCTGCAGAGGTGATTCTCGCGGCCGCTTTTGATCAATGGCCATAGGAAACTTCGTGTTGGACCTGCTGTCTGATGCAGTCATTCCCCGGTGATTTGCCTGCGACTATTTGCCGGTGACGATATGCGGCTGATTAAGCCATGTTGAACCCCGGCCACATTTGGTTCATACCTTGTCGCCAAAGGAGACCATGTCTATGGAATTGACCGACGAGATTACCATTCCTGCACCGCGCGACGCTGTTTACAAGGCGCTGAACGATGTGGACGTGCTGAAGACCTGCATCCCGGGGTGTGAGGAACTGGAGCGCGAGGGCGAAAACGACCTTGTTGCGAAAGTGACACTGAAAGTGGGGCCGGTAAAAGCGCGCTTTGGTGGGCGTGTCACGCTCGACCCAAGCAAGGCCCCTGATGCATTCAGCCTTTCCGGAGAAGGCGATGGTGGCATTGCTGGCTTTGCCAAAGGTGGGGCTGATGTTGAACTGATTGAAGATGGTGACCAGACGATTTTGCGCTATACTGCCAAGGCAGAAACAGGCGGCAAGATCGCCCAGTTGGGTGGCCGCCTGATCCTCAGCACGGCCAAAAAGCTGTCAAAGCAGTTTTTTGGGACGTTTGAGAAAGTTATGAGCGGGGAAGCCGAGGTGGAAAAAGCCTCATGACCCGCATCCGAGACGGTGCCCGCCTGTAACCGAAACAGGCGCTGCCGGGTTTGCCGGCAGGTCCATAGGGGGGAGGTATTGCAAGCGATTGCAATTCCTTGGTTCGGTGGGCACCACCCCGGAACTGTTAACGCCCGGGTCTGGTAAACGCCTCGCCGACAGTGGAGATGGGACTATGGTGCAGCCTCTATCCAAACAGACAATCATCCCGTTCCTGACAGAGATTTTTGAACGCCGCGGAACCGAGGAGTATCTTGGCGAACAGGTAACAATTGGCGCGCATATGCTGCAAGCCGCCCATTTTGCCCAGCAGGACGGGCATGACGACATCGTGATTGCGGCTGCGCTGCTTCACGATGTTGGCCATTTTACAGGTGACTTCATCGGCATGCCGCTGGCCGAAGGAACGGCCTTTATGGAAGATTCGACGGACCGCCAGCATGAACGTGCCGGTGCCGCGGTGCTGGACGCATTCTTTCCGGAACTTGTTGTTGATTGCTGCCGCTATCACGTCGCTGCAAAGCGGTATCTGTGCGCGCGTGAACCCGGATATTTTGAAGAATTATCAGCGGCATCGGTGCATTCGCTATCGCTGCAGGGCGGACCGATGAGCGACGATGAAGTGGCTGCGTTCGAATCACATCCCCATTTTGACGCGATTATCGCCGTTCGCCGGTATGATGAGGCGGGCAAGGAGCCGGGCCTCGATGTGCCGGGGTTTGCCAGCTATGTGCCGATTCTCGAACGCCTTGTTGCTGCTGCCTGATTGCTACCAGATATCCGTCGCAGCAGCCTTCCCGCCTTCATCCCGGCAACCGCATATAGCTTTTATGGATGCTATTTCTGAGGATATAGCGCTGCCAGACGGTCCTCATAAAGAACGCGTACGATATGCCGGCGTACCTTCAATGTTGCGGTCATCTGGCCGTTTTCAGTGCTGAAGGGTTCATCCGCGATAATGAAGCGACGCACACGTTCCAGTTGTGACAAGCGGCTGTTGGCGCGGTCCACCGCTTCTCCCACCATTGTGGCAAGCGCATCGGGTGATGATGCCAGCGTGCGGACCTCTTCGGATGGAACAATCACCGCTGCCAACCATGGCCGTTTGTCACCATCGACCATGGCCTGTTCGATCTCGGGCTCAATCGTCAACAGCGCCTCAACACGGCCGGGCGCAATATTGTCACCGCCTGAATTGACGATGATGTCCTTCTTGCGGCCGGTGATCGAGATAAAGCCTTCCTGGTCAACCTCGCCCAGATCGCCGGTGTGCAGCCAGCCATTCTGGATCACCGCTGCTGTTGCAGCCTCGTCGCGCCAATAGCCCTTCATCAGCAGATCGCCGCGCACCAGAATTTCACCGTCATCGGCGATTTTCATGTCCACACCAGACACCACAGGCCCGACAGTTTCGATCTTGATCCGCCCCGGCCGGTTGGCCGAAATCAGCGGCGAGGCCTCTGTCTGGCCATATCCCTGCAAAAGATTGATGCCGAGTGCCATAAAGAAATTGCCGATCTCGGGATTGAGTGCTGCGCCGCCCGAGATAAAAAATTTCAACTGACCGCCAAGCCGGTCACGTACCTTGCTGCGCACCAGCTTTTCAACAATCAGGTTCAGGATCACTTCATGCGGCAATAATGGTTTGCCCTGCTGGCGTTTGGTGCCAAGACGCACCGCCGCCATGAACAGCTGTTCAGACAACCCACCCTTGTTGCGAACTCCGCGCATGATCCGGTCATGCAACACTTCATAAAGGCGCGGCACAGCCGTCATCAGGGTAGGTGATACCTCGACCAGATTATTGGCGATCTGGTCGGTGCTTTCGCAATACCAGACTTCGGCCCCAATCTGAAAAGGCAGATGCATCCCGGCCGTGTGCTCATAGGAATGAGACAGCGGCAGTAATGACAGAAACCGCTGATTTTCAACGACATTGCCTTCCTGCAGCAATTCGATAGCGGCATCAATATTGGCCTGAATGGACCGGTGGGTCAGCATCACCCCCTTGGGGCGGCCGCCGGTGCCGGACGTATAGATGAAACAGCACACATCATCGGCCGCAAGCGCATCGACCCTCTCATCAAGATCGGCGAGCGGGTTGGCGGCATTGATCGCACTGGACCAGTCAACAAGCTTTGTACGCTTCATCTGCCGTGCCGAGAATTCGGAATCCATCGTGATCAGCGTTTTCAGCGAGGTGGCGCGTTCGGCGGCCAGTGAAACGCGCGTGGCCAGCACCCCACCCGATGTGATCGCAACTGTGGCACCGGAATGATCAATGATGAAGTGATGATCATCCTCGGTATTGGTTGTGTAGGCCGGTACGACAATGGCCCCGATCGACATGATGGCCAGATCGGCGATTGCCCATTCCGGTCTGTTTTCTGCGGTAACAAGAACGCGGTCTCCGGCGCCTACGCCTGCGTCAACAAGAACGCTGGCAAGCCGCCGCACCTGATCGGCAACAGCGTTCCAGCTGCGCCCGCTCCATTCGCCATCGTGTTTTTCAAATAGCAAGTCGGCATCACCGCCCGTCGCTGCATTCTCAAAGAATGCGGCAGCCAGATTGGCAGTTTCGACATAATGCGTGCCTGCTGGCCAGTTCCCGTCAACCATAAATTCCACCCCACCACTCAAGCGTTGGTCCGCCTTTTATACCAAAACTCTAGCGGTTTTTGTGACAAGTGCAAATCATTGAAGCTGCGCGTGCAAGGGCAGTTTGATCCGCAGGGTGTTTCGAATTCAGGACAGGGCAATCGGCACGATGCAGCCCACCAGCAATGATGCCATGCTGATGTTGAAAATACGGCGTGTTCGCGCGTTTGTCAGCAGTCTGCCAATCACTGTGCCGAACAGGCTCCATGTGAGGGCGGATAACAGCGTCATGGCGGGAAGCAGGATGACAATCGGTAACAGCTGTGGCAGCAACGTGTCGTCGCTGGATATATAGGCGGTCATGATGCTGGCAAGAAAGGACAGTCCTTTTGGATTGACCAGCTGGAACATCGCGGCAGCCCCAAAGGATAGAGGACGTGCATCGGACGCTACTTTCGGGCTGCCCGCGATGGCGATACGCCAGGACAGATAGAGCAGAAAGATAATGCTGAATACCCGCATCACCGTGTGCAGCGACGGCACCGCAGCAAACACGGCCCCCAGCCCAAAACCGGTGGCAATGACCATCACGGTAAAGCCGAAAATGACCCCGCAAATATGGGGCAGGGTGCGCCGAAATCCAAAATTTGCCCCCGATGCTGCCAGCATCAGATTGTTCGGGCCCGGTGTCATTGAAACCACAGCGACGAACAAGGTAAGGCCAGCAAAGGTGGTGAAGTCCATTACAGAATATTTCCGCAAGCAGGAAGTGGCCGACGCATATCGTCATAGTCGGGAATGTGGTAGCGGAAATAGCCCTTCTAGGGAACTGCTTTCAACATGCAGCCGACCATACGCTGCCACAACGCATCACAAATTCTGGCTGCCGCCGGGGCTGACATTCTGTTGGTCAAGACGCGAAACACATCGCTGCCGCTGGGCAGTTTGGACTGGGCAATGGTCAGTTCAGCGGCGGCCAGATCTTTTGTGATGTGTCCAGCAACAGCCTGATCTGCGCCTCGGCATGCAGGCGTTGGCGGAACGCGCCCAATTGGGCCATGAAAAGGCGCGTGTCAGGTTGTGCAGCTTCAGCACCAGCCAGCGCGCTGCCGGATGTTGCCGTTTCCGATGTTGCCGTATCCGGGGTGACTGTATCTGGTGCGGCGTTGCTGACATCTGCTGATGGCTGTACGGCCGATTGAGGGCTGTCTGGCATCAGTTCGACAGACGTCAGGTCGATACCGGGCAGGGACAGGGACATGGCCTGCTGATCGATCGCTGTATCGCTGCCTGCATCAATATCTGCCAACGTATCCGGCGCCGTGTCCACGATGTCTTCTGAGGTATCAGCATCAGCGGTGTCTGCATTGGCAGCGGCAGCATCATCAGCCAGATCATCCGCATCATCAGGGGTCAGCAGCGCCAGAACTGCAGCGTCCAACTCGGCGTCAAGCCGGTCACGATCTGCCCGTAATCTGCTGTTATTGCGTTGCAGGGTAGCGACCTCGGTCTTCAATGCGGAGATGTTTTCCACAACGGCGTTTGCTGCCAAAAGCTGTTTTTCCAGCTTTGCAACCTTGATGGCGATGGCTTCGCGTTCTGCGATAGCAGTCTCGGCATTGGTTGCAGCAGCTTCTGCCAGAACCAGCTCGTCAAGCGCATCCTGCAGCTCGGTTTCCGCCTCTTCAAGAAACTGGTGCAGTTCGTCGTTCTCGCCAATCAGCTCATCATTTTCGCGATTTGCGGCATCAAGATCGCGCGCCAGAGCCTCGTTTGATTGCGTGGTGCCAACAAGCTCCGGATATTTTGCCAGGATCGCCTCATCAGCGCTTTCAAACAGGGCGACGCAGACATCGCTGATCATTTCGGTTGCGGCGATGCGGCCATCATTGTCCATAAGCGTGGCGTCATCGGGGCTGGAAAACTGGTTCAGCAGCCACATCGAATAGCGGTTCAGCAGATCGTCGATGGCGGCATCATCATTGATTGCTTTCCCCTCAAGCTCTGCTGCACGTCTGATCACTGATCCGGAATAGTTGCGGCGCTCTGCCCACAACCTGCCAAGACGCGGGTCGGTGATCGCCTGCATTTCCATGATAGAGGCGAACGCACCGCATATCGCGCCCTGTTCTGCCATCGGCGCATAAGACTGCCAGTCTTCAAGCTGGATAGTGGGTTGCGCACGCGCCGGCATGTTCATGCCACAGATAATGGCACCCGCAAGGACGAACGATGCCAGATACATGCGGTACACGCGGATCATCAAATCTGCTACCGGCAATGCAACCGGCCCTCTCAGAACTAGGCTCCCAGAACCGGGGCTTTCAGGACTAGGTTAGCAAATTACGTTAATTTAACTTTGGGGCTGTCCTAGATTACTAGCCAATATGTTTTTTAACCCATTGTTTCATCTGTGATAATTGCTGTTTTGGGTTAGGTGTATTAAAACGCCATTCACACTCCTTCAAATATAACCCAAAATGTGCCCTTGGGACCCCGTTAAATCGGCGCATATGGCGTTTGG
>JADHLH010000006.1 GCA_016780765.1 Alphaproteobacteria bacterium
ATCAAAGAAGCGTGGCAGCAGATTGATGATTGTGCTCTTTCCCGACCCGCTGGGCCCGCACAGCGCCACTGTCTGACCGGCCTTTACATCAAAATCCACATGAACAAGCGCGGGGATGGTCTCGCTATCTGCTCCGGCGGCATCATAGGCAAAGCCGACATCAGAAAAGCGGATAGCCCCTTTCATGCGCCCCGGATCCACCGCACCATCAGCGTCGGCAACAAGGTTCGGACGGTCGAGAAGCTGCAGCACCCGATCAGCGGCGGCAATCGCCTCGTTGGTGACAGCATTCAAGGTGCCAATAGCGCGCACCGGCTGCACCAGCAGGATCAGCGTGGTGATGAAGCCAATCACATCGCCAACAGCCAGATACCCGGCAGATACCCGCCAGCCAGCCAGCGCAATGACACCGCCAACCGCCACGCCGCCTACAACTTCCAGGATTGGATCAATCTTCGCGCGCCCGGTCAAAAGGCCGACCAGCCGTGTATACAGCCCGTCAAAGGCAAGACGCGTCCGGCGCGTTTCAGCCTCTTCCAGCTGATAGGCCTTCACCATGCGTGCACCTTGCAGGGTCTCGGCGAGAAGCGATGTCACCTCTTCCATATGTTCCTGCAGATTGCCCGAGGCCCGGCGCTGTCGGGCACCAATGCGAATAACCGGCTGCAGCGCAATCGGATAGACCGCCAGAACAACAAGCGCCATCAACCAGTCCAGCCAGATCATCGTGGCAATCAGCACCAGTGCTGTCAGGACATCGCGCACCAGATTATTGGCCAGACGTACCGCAGCCTCACGCACCAGATTCAGGTCATTCATGATCCGTGACATGAATGCGCCGGCCGGCTCGCGCGTCAGCACACCAAGATCAGCAACAATCAGGGCGCGTGCCATATCCTTTTGCAGATCGGTGGTCACGCGCAACGCCAACGCATTGACCTGAACTGTCTGCAAGAACAGCGCAACGCCCTTCACCAGCGCCAGAACGATAATCAGTGGCGGTGCCACCCATATCACCTCGGCAGCCCGGCCATCAGCAAGCGCATTGAAAATATGGCGCGTCAGCAAGGGGTAAGCGGCAGCAGATGCCGCGACAACAGCCATCAGCAACAAGGCACCAACAAGCCTTGCCATATAGGGCCGCACCCAGCCAGTCAGGATACGCCGCATGACAGTGCGACCGTCCATCCCCCTGCGGGGTGTCTGTGCGCTGCGGGGTGTCTGTGCGCTGCGGGGTGTCTGTGCGCGGCGGCTTTGCGGGTTGTCAGACAGAACTTGTCTCCAGTCTGGGCATGTCTCCAGTTAGAACATGTGTCCGGTTTGACCTTGTCTCCGGTCAGGGTCACCATGCCCGCGTCAGAACGTGCCACATTAACCTGACTGCCGTCCAGAAGCAGAATATTGGATCGCATGTCATATCTATAAAAAGTAACCGAAAATGCAACTCTGTCAGATTGCAGGTGACCGGGATTTCATTCGGATGTATTACCTAGACCTGTTTCCTTTCAAGGCAGTTTTGTAAGCCGATGATCCAGTCCACACCTATCCTTTCTAATGACAGCTATTCTTTTGGTCAGAAGGCGCGCTGGCCTGCCCTGCTATGGCGCACATGGAATGATCGTCGCCTGTACGGCGTGGCAAATGCCATTATGGCACAATCACCAAACCCGCACCCGGCGGTGCTTGATATCGGCGCGAATGTCGGTGCCTTTACACGTGCCTTTGCAAAAGCCGGGCGCAAGCCGCGGGTGGTGTTGGCCGTCGAACCGTCATCTTATGTGTTCAGCATTCTGGCAATCGTTACGCGGCGGATACGCCAGGTCCAACGCCACAAGATCGCGCTGAGCGACACCGAAGGCACCGTGGAACTGCAAACGCCGGTGAAGGCATCCGGATCATTGCGGGTCGGATTGTCACATATCGGCGGTGACACTGTCGGCAACACATTTTCAGAAACAGTGCCGACCAAACGTCTTGATGATTTTCTGGCAGAACACGGCATGGACAGCATCGATGTCGTAAAAATGGATGTCGAAGGGGCGGAACAGCTGGTAATCGATGGCGCGCCAACCCTGTTAAAACATGTCCGGCCGGTATGGTATGTCGAAATTGATGAAAGCAGGGCGCGGCGGTTTGGCGACTCGGCGCAGATGCTGTTCGCCACTTTCACCGGCAATGGCTACAAGGCCTATCGCTTTGCCGATGATTTCAGCCTGCTGCCGGTTACCGACATCGGGGCTGCAAGCGACTACCTGTTCCTGCCAGCCTAGCTCGTCCGGCGCGAAGGATGGCGGCGATGGTGGACGCAGTGCCGGATCATCGCTATAACCGGAAACCGGGATGGCCCGCAGCGGCGGCCCTCTTAATCCCTGTTATTGCCGCGCCAGCAGACAAGATCATCCATGCTGAAACAACTCAAACGCACCCGGGCCGGCATGTTTATCATCAGCTGGATTGCGGCGCTGGTGATCGCGCTGTTGCTGGCAAGTGTCAGGTGGCGACGACATCAGCCGGAAAAACTGGATGCCATCCTTGCTGATCATAAAGGCTTCATTCTGGTTTTCTGGCATGAACGTCTGTTGTCGATGGTGTTTCTGTGGCCGCGCAAACACCGCTTGACCGCCTTGCAATCAACCCATGTTGATGGACGGATCATCGCACATACAGTTAATCATTTCGGGGTGAACACAGTCTGGGGCAGCTCCAACCGCGGGGCCGCATCAGGCCTGCGCAAGATGAAGCGCATCCTGGATGAGGGCGGAATCCCGACAATCACGCCTGATGGACCGCGCGGACCAGCGCGAAAAACAGCCATGGGGCCAGTGGCATTGGCGCATCTTGCCGGCAAACCCATTCTGCCTGTGGCATGGTCGGTGGAACGGTGCTGGCGCGCTGGCAGCTGGGATAGGCTGATGATCCCCAAACCCTTTACCCGCGGCGTGTTCGTTGTTGGTGACGCCATTGCGCCGCCAGCATCAGGCGGGCGCGGTGATCTGGAAGATGCCCGCCTTGCACTTGATGCCGCGCTGGACACGGTAACTGCCGAGGCCGATGCCCTGACCGGCCAGCCGCCGCTGGACAGCGCATCATGACCGATAGGGACAATTCCGGCATCCCCGGGCGTGAAATCAGCGGGCCGATCCGGCGCTATAATCTGGCCTGGCATCTGGTTCGTGTCTTCCTGCCATTGATAACCAGACTGCGCGCCCGCAAGGGCAAAGAGGATGCGCAGCGCCTTGATGAACGCTTCGGCCTCTACCATCACCGGCCTGATCTGCCGGAAAATCCGCTCTGGCTGCATGCGGTCAGCGTTGGTGAAAGCATGGCCGCGCTTGCGTTGATACGGGCGCTTGCAAAAGCCGGAGATCGCGGTCCCTATCTGGTCACCACGAACACGGTGACAGCTGCCGAACGCATCCAGACAGCATCGCGCAGCATCAGCGATGCAGAGATTACGCATCTCTATCAGCCGCTGGATCATCCGCAATTTGTTGACCGCTTTCTTGCTGCGACGCAGCCGCGTGCTGCCATTTTTCTTGAATCCGACTTCTGGCCAAACCTGATCACCCGCGCCACACAACGTCAAATTCCGGTGTTTTTTGTATCGTCACAGATGTCAGACAGCGCTTTTGCTGGATGGCAGCGGCGAGCTGCACTGGCTGGTGAGGTTTTCAAGACCCCGCATCAGGTAATGACTGTCGACAAGCTGCAGGCTGACCGTTTTGCTGCGCTGGGCACGCCACAGGCAGCCATCAAGACAGGTGGGTCTTTAAAGCTGCCAGCTGCAGAGCCGGTTATTGATCCCTCTCTGGTCCAGCAGATCACCAGCGCCGCATCCGGACGAAAAATCCTGTTGGCAGCCTCTACCCATAAAGGTGAAGAAGATGTGGTTCTTGCCGCCGCTGCAAAGCTGGGTGCGGGCTGGATGTGTCTTCTGGCACCGCGGCATCCGCATCGTGGCAGAGAGATTGCAGCGCGTGCCAAAGCCGCCGGGGTCTCTTGCGCGCGGCGTGCTGATGGCAGCGACCCGCAACCGGCACACAGCCTTTATATCGTTGATACGCTTGGCGAGATGGACAGTCTGTTCGCGGTTGCCGATGCGGTCTTTCTTGGCGGGTCACTGGTGCCGCGCGGCGGTCACAACCCGATCGAACCGGTGGCCGCGGGCTTGCCGGTCATCAGCGGTCCCCACATCTTCAAGAATCAGGCTGAATTCGATGCGCTTGCCGCGCGCGGCCTGTTACGCAGTGTGACCGATGCGGACAGCCTTGCCGCGGCGGCTATCGCGGCAACCAGCGATGCCGCTGCCGCCAGACGACTATCTGCCAGCGCGCGCAAATTTGCCGCCGAGGCTGGTAAGCGACCGGAATTGGCGGCAAGATCAATTCTCAAGGTGATAAAAGCCGCCAAAAGGGACCGATGATCAAGACACCAACATATTGGGCAGAGCGGGGTTGGCGTGCCGTATTGCTGCTGCCCTTGTCGGTGCTGTGGCCGATTGGCAGCCTTGTGCGTGATAGCCTTGCCCGCCCTGCCCGCGCCACTGTTCCTGTCGTTTGCATCGGCAATCTGGGCGCTGGTGGCACTGGCAAGACGCCGATTGTCAGCTGGCTATACGACAATCTGGCAAGCCGCGGCTGGCAACCGGTGATCCTGTCACGTGGTTATGGCGGCCAGTTGCGCGGACCGGTCTGGGTGGACGGCACGGTACATACGGCAGATGATTGCGGGGATGAACCGCTGATGATGGCGGATACACGCGATGTGGTGGTGGCGCGCGACCGTGTTGCCGGGGCCCGCATGATTGAGGCCCGCGGCGTCCATGACGTCATCATCATGGATGACGGGTTGCAGAACCCGCATCTGGAAAAGCAGGTGCGCGTTGGCGTGTTCGATGGTGGCTTCGGAATTGGCAATGGCTGGCTGATTCCCGCCGGACCATTGCGTACAGGCTGGCGAAAAGGCCTTTCGATGCTGCATCTGGTGATCATCAACGGGGCAGACAGCAGCGGAATTGGCACGCGGATTGGCGATCAGCTGCCAGTGCATCACGTCACAACACAGATTGATCAGGATGTTGTGGACTCCTTCGCCGGGACGCCGCTTCTGGCCTTTGCTGGCATTGGCAGACCAGCCCGCATGTTTGACAGTCTTCAGGCTGCTGGCGCGCAGATTGCGCAGCGCCTGTCCTTTGCCGATCACCACCCCTATTCGGCGCATGACCTGACACGTATTCAGGAAGAGGCGCATCGCCATGGCGCCGAGATGATTACCACGCACAAGGACTGGATTCGTCTCCCCGGCGACTGGCGCGAACGCGTATCGCTACTGCCTGTGTCGATCCAGCCGGATGATGCCGAGGCCCTGTTGCAGGCGATAGAGACAGGTCTGCACTCACCAGACCCGGATGCCAGCAAACAGGCTGCTTCTGCGGGTAGCACTTGATGAAGGACACGCCAGATGTCTGAGCCGGCGCGCCTCTTTCTGCGGCAGATCAAGCGCCTTGTCTTCTGGCCATTGGAAGCTGCGTTGGCGCTATCCCTGTTCGGGGCTGCGCGCCTGTTGCCACCAGCCGCAAGCAGCGGTGCGATGGGTGCGTTTTTTTCGGCAATCGGTCCGCTGACCCCGTGGCAGGGGCGGGCAAGACGCAATCTGGCATTGGCAATGCCCGAACTGGATGCAGCCGCACAGCGCCGTATTCTGTCAGGCATGTGGAACAATTTCGGGCGCGTGGTGGGGGAATTTCCGCATATGCAGCGCATTGCTGCCAGCGGACGAATCCAGTTTGCCGGGCTGGATAATCTGCAAGGCCTGAAGTCGGGTGCCTTTCTGGTTGGGGCACATATCGGCAACTGGGAGACCGGCCCCTATGCGGCGCTGTCAGTCGGACACAAGGTGGCTGCCATTTATCGCCCGCTGAACAACCCGCTGCTGTCCGGCTTGCTTGAAAGACGCCAGGCGCATTATGGCGGAGATATCTTTCGAAAGGGGCGTGAAGCCGCACTCGGCATGGTCAGTGCATTGCGCAAGGGTCAGTTGATGTGTCTGCTTGTTGACCAGCAGCTTCGCGAAGGCATGGCTGTCCCCTTCTTCGGGCATCCGGCGCAGACATCAATCAGCCATATAAAACTGGCAATCCGCAAGAATGTGCCGTTGATCTACATGCACACCGAACGCATTGGTGGCTGTCATTTCCGGATCACCATCTCGCCGCCGGTCGAATTGCCGGACGATGACAGCGATGCCGCCATACTGGCCGCAGCAAGTCAGATCAACACGACCATCGAAGGCTGGATCCGGGCACGCCCCGAACAATGGTTCTGGCCGCATCGGCGCTGGGGCAAGAACGTCTAGGTACCCGTTGGCAGCCTTTGCCACACCGCGACAGCCCGCAATATCGCCATAAGACAGGCAGGCTTGGCAATATAATGAGCGGATCAGAACAGGCTGTCCTGACAAGTGTCTGATGAGCCTTTGGTTTTTTGGCCCGTTTTTTGGCCCGATTGATTATCCGGCTTTTTTGCTGCCGTCCTTGCCGGGGTTTTACTGACATCTTGGGCGCCATCATCCATACGCGCTGCACGGCTGGCATCGGCAAACCGAATCGTGACACTGGCTGAGGGTTCAACTTCGGCACTGCGTTTCAGCGCCTGCCCGTCAGGCGTTGTCACCAGTGCAAATCCCCGGTCCAGAACGCGTTCGAACGAATTGGCCGACAACAGTCTTGCTGCAGAATCCAGCGCCGCCGTCTGGCGATCAAGAAACCCCGTTGCTGCCTGATTCAGACGCCCCCCAAAATTACCAAGATCAGATCCAAAGCCGGCAATGAGCCGTTCCGGTGGACGCAGCCGTGCTGCCAGTCCGGAAACACGCAACAGCAGATCCGACAACCGCCGCTCCAGCCCGTGATCCAGACCCGCCAGCGCCAGATCGAGTGCCTGTGCACGGCGTTCCACCATCTCACCGGGGTCCAGCAGTCCCCGCGCTGCAAGACGCAGTCCGCTTGCGGCATTGTCCAGCCTGCCGCCGATACCGCGCTGTAACCGGGCATCCGTCTCGGCAAGCCTTGCCAGTAATTCAGCCTGCACCGGCACCGCCATTTCGGCAGCAGCCGTCGGTGTGGGCGCACGCTGGTCGGCAGCAAAGTCGATCAGGGTTGTATCGGTTTCATGGCCAATTGCCGAGATTACAGGAATGGTGCAATCAGCAACGGCGCGCACCACCTCTTCCTCATTGAAGGCCCACAAATCTTCCAGTGACCCGCCACCACGCGCCACGATCAACAAATCAGGCCGTGGCACCGGACCGTCTGTCGGCATGGCATCGAACCCGCGCACGGCCCGCGCCACCTGACCCGCCGCATCAGAACCCTGAACAAGCGTGCCCCACAGCAAGACATGTACGCCGAACCTGTCAGTCAGCCGGTGCAGTATATCGCGGATCACAGCACCGGTGGGGCTGGTAACGACACCAATGACCATTGGCATACGCGGCAACGTCCTTTTCCGCTCGGCATCAAACAGCCCTTCAGCTGCCAGACGTTTGCGGCTTTCCTCCAGCTGTTTGAGCATCGCCCCTTCACCGGCGATTTCCATCTGTTGCACGACGATCTGGTATTTTGACCGGCCGCCATAAATTGTCAGCTTGCCAGTGACAATCACCTCCAGCCCTTCTTCTGGCTGCACGGCCAGCTTGCCAGCCACAGTTTTCCAGCACACAGCATCAAGCGTGCTGCGATCATCCTTCAGGGTAAAATAGACATGACCCGATGCCGCGCGGGTGGGGCGCGAGATTTCAGCCCGTATGCGCACAAAATCGAAAGCACTCTCTACGGTCGCTTTCAGACGTCCGGCAAGTTCGCTGACCGTCAGAAACGGCGCGTTCGACCCGCGATCATCAACAGGCGGGGATTCAGCAGGAAAATCCGGCTCAACAGGCATGGTAAAGGACCTCTTTGTTCACACCCCGATCTTATGCCATATTGCCAACGGGGCAAGCGGCTTTGCCTGCCTAAAGCCAGTACGCCGCTTCACGCGCATTCTCGCAACAAGACCGCCCAGGCAGTACTCTGAACGACAATGGATTCGGCAATGAATATCCTTCTTATCGGCAGTGGCGGCCGCGAACATGCTCTGGCATGGGCCATAGCGGCATCGCCCCTTACGGACCGGCTTGTCATTGCGCCTGGCAGTGATGCGATGGCCACGCTTGGTGTATGCGTGGATGTCGATATAGAGGATCATGACGCGCTGCTGTCACTGGCGGATGATGAAGGGCCTGATCTTGTGGTCATCGGTCCCGAAGGCCCCCTTGTCGGGGGGCTTGTCGACAGGCTGGAGGCGGCAGGGCACCGGGCATTTGGCCCGCGCAAGGCCGCTGCTGCGCTGGAAGGATCAAAGGAATTCGCCCGTCAGGCCTGCGCACGATACAACATTCCGCAGCCCGGCTTTACGGCCTGCAAAGACATGACATCGGTGCGTGCTGCTGTTGCGGCGGCTGGCGGTGCCTGTGTGATCAAGGCTGACGGGCTGGCGGCCGGCAAGGGTGTTGTTGTTGCGGATACCGCAGATGAGGCGATCGAGGCTGCCGAGGCCATGCTTGGCGGGCGCTTTGGCAGCGCAGGCAGCACAGTCCTGGTTGAAGAGCGGATCAGCGGCCCGGAGGCGTCTCTTTTCGCCCTGGTGGATGGCCCGACAGCCCTGTTCATTGGCAGCGCGCAGGATCACAAACGCGCCTTTGACAATGATCAGGGGCCAAACACCGGCGGCATGGGGGCGATTTCACCAGCACCGCGACTGGACGAAGCGCTGCAGCAACAGGTGATGGACCAGATTGTCCAGCCACTGGCCAGCGGCCTTGCCGAAGAGGGCACGCCCTATCGCGGCATTCTTTATGTCGGCCTGATGCTGGCAGCAACCAGCCCGCAAGTGATCGAGTTCAACTGCCGTTTTGGCGATCCTGAAGCGCAGGTGATTCTGCCGCGACTGCGCTCGGACATTGTCACGGCCATGCTGGCCACTGTTGAAGGGACATTGGCCAACCTGTCATTGCGCTGGGCCAACACCCATGCTGTGACCGTGGTCATGGCCACCCGCGGCTATCCCGAACAGTATGGAAAGGGCAGCGCGATCAGCGGGCTGGCCGAGGCCGAACGGGCCGAGGGGGCGATTCTTTTCCACGCTGGCACGAAGATCGGTCATGACGGTCAGGTAACAGCGCATGGCGGGCGCGTGCTGGCGGTGACAGGTCTTGGTGACAATCCTGCCAGCGCGCGTGCCACTGCATATGAAGCGGTTGACTGCATTGACTGGCCTGAAGGATTTTTCCGCACGGATATTGCCGCTGGCTGACCGCGAGACGTCAGCGACGCTCTGCAAAAAAGGCTTGCAGCTGTTCAGCTGCCGCCCTTTCCGACAAACCGCCATAAATGTCCGGGCGATGGTGGCAGGCCGCACTGTCGAAAAAGCGCACACCTGATTCAACCGCGCCCGCCTTTGGATCACGCGCACCAAAATAAAGCCGCCTGATGCGTGCATGTGCAATGGCACCGGCGCACATGGTGCACGGCTCCAGCGTGACCCACAGATCAAAGCCATCCAGCCGGTCCTGCCCAAGGCGGGTCATCGCCGCTTCAATTGCCAGTATCTCAGCGTGATGCAACGCATTGCCGTTCTCGCGCATGCGGTTGCGCGCCAGAGCGATGATCGCCCCCTCGGCATTGGTTACAGCAGCCGCCACCGGCACCTCGCCGGAATTCGCCGCTGCCGCTGCCTCGTCAAGAAGGCGGGCCATAATATCGGGCTGTGCACGTGAAGCTGTCATAGGCTTGGTTTTCGCATAGCGCGCTGTATTTGCAAAGACGTCCAATTACGACTACACCAGCGGCATGTCAGACAAACCCACTTTCAGCTTCGACAGCGGCAGTGCACCTGCACGCATCGCCAAACATATCGCCCGCGCTGGTGTCTGTTCCCGCCGCGAGGCAGAAGCGCGCATTCTTGATGGCCGTGTAACCGTGAACGGTGAGGTGATCGCCAGCCCCGCTTTGAATGTCACCGCCGCTGATGAGATCACCGTTGATGGCAAACCGTTGCCGATGCGCGAGGCGGCACGGCTGTGGCGCTACCACAAACCACGCGGGCTTGTGGTGACTGACCGCGACGAGAAAGACCGTGAGACTATTTTCGATGCTCTGGCAGACAGGCTGCCGCGCGTCTTGTCAGTTGGCCGGCTGGACATGGATTCGGAAGGCCTGATCCTGCTTACAAATGATGGCGGGCTGGCCCGGCATCTGGAATTGCCAAGCACCGGATGGAGCCGGAAATACCGCGTGCGGGTGCAGGGGCGGGTGGATCCTGTCGCCCTTGCCGGCATTGCCGACGGTATAACCATCGATGGTGTCCGTTATGGAGAGGTCAGCGCCCGGCTGGACCGCCAGATGACCAGCAATGCGTGGGTGACGGTTGCAATCCGCGAGGGCAAGAACCGCGAAGTGCGGCGGATCATGGAACATCTCGGCCATCATGTCGGCCGCCTGATCCGCGTATCCTACGGGCCATTTCTGCTAGGCGACATTCCCGCTGGCGGGGTTGAAGAGGTGAAGCCACGGGTCATAGCCGACCAGCTGGGCATTGAGGCCCCACCACAGCCAACCGGTACCGCAAAGCGGCGCACTGCATCGGGCCCTGCGCGCAATATGCCCGCAAAGCCGCGCCGTGCGTCAAATGGCAAAACACCAGATACCGGAACATCTGGTAACAGAACATCTGGCAGGAAGGGATCGGGCAAAAACGCAGCCACACCGGATCACACGTCTCGCCCGCCGCGTGCAGCAGGACCATCAAGAGGACGAAACACCCATGCGGATCATAGCCGGCCGTCATCGCGGCACAAAGCTGGCCCTGCCCGCGGGCACCGGAACAAGGCCAACCGCTGACCGGACCCGTGAATCACTGTTCAACATCCTTGCCGGCGGCCGCTTTGGTGCGGTTGTGGACGGGACTGTCATCATTGACGCCTTTGCCGGCACCGGGGCATTGGGGCTGGAAGCGCTGAGCCGTGGCTGCGCCTTTGCAAGCTTCATCGAACGCGACCAGCAGGCACTTGCCGCGCTGCGCCAGAACATCACCCGGCTGGACCGGGCTGACGACAGCCGCGTGATCGCCGGTGATGCGCTGACACTGGCGCGCTGGCATGGTGGTCCGGCGACATTATTGCTGGCCGATGCCCCTTATGGGAGCGGTGACGGACTGGCGGCGACGCAGCAGCTGATGAAGATTGGTGCGCTGAGCGATGATGCACTGATCATCATCGAGACAGGCAATGACGAGACAATGGATCCAGACTTGCTTGCTGCGGCCGGGCTTGAATTGCTGGTTGCACGCCGTTACGGGCGCGCCTTGCTGCATTTTCTTTGCCGCACCAGTGGCTAGCGCCGCCCGAACAGACGTTCAATATCAGCAAGTGACAGGCGCACCCAGGTGGGCCGTCCGTGATTGCACTGTCCGGAAAGCGGCGTGACCTCCATCTCGCGCAGCAGCGCGTTCATCTCGGCATCATTCAACGCACGTCCAGCCCGCACCGAGCCGTGACATGCCACTGTCGCCAGAACGTGTGACAGGCGGTCTTTGAGCGTCTGGCTGCCGCCAAGTTCGACCAGCTCCTCGGCAATATCGCGGGCAAGCTGCGCGGCATCGGGCGTACCCAGCATCGCCGGCACCCCGCGAACAAGAATGGCACCTTCGCCAAAGGGTTCCACTTCCAACCCCAGATCAGCCAGAAAAGACATTGCTTCCAGAACAGCCGCGCGCTGGTCATCGGGCAGGTCAACCACTTCGGGCAGCAGCAGTGCCTGCACGGCCACCCCGCCGGCTGCCATCGCCGCCTTCATCCGTTCCATGACGAGACGTTCATGCGCCGCATGCTGGTCGATAAAGGTGATCCCGTCATCTGTCTCGGCAACGATATAGGTCTTGTGCAGCTGCGCCCGCGCCGCGCCCAGCAGGCTGCCTTCTGGCACTGATATATCCCTATCATCTGTGCCACCAGTCGGCCGAGCTGCCGGTGGCAGGTCGAGCATCAATCCGGCCTGATTGCCCACCGGGTCTGCCGACTGGTTCATGGAGTTGCCCAGAATTTGACCAACAGCAGGCTCACCAACAGGAGACTGCCAATCGGCTGGCGGCACTGCATAACGGGCGGCAGGCGGCGCTGAAAAACCCCGCGCGCCCGTACCGCCCATCAGACGGGCAGCAGCCGCACCGCCTTCGGCTGTGGTGCGCACCCCTTCATCCTGCAGCTGGTTGCGGATCGCGCCGACCAGCAGCGAGCGGATGCCGGCGGCATCACGAAAGCGCACTTCGGTCTTTGCCGGGTGGACATTTACATCCAACGCGTCAACCGGCACCGACAGGAACAATGCGGCCATCGGGTGACGCCCGCGCGGCAACGTGTCTCCATACCCGGCCCGGATCGCGCCCAGCAGCGAGCGGTCCTGTACCGGCCTGCCATTGACAAACAAATATATCGCCGCCGGTGTCGGGCGGTTCATCGTGGGCAGGCTTGCCAGTCCCGACAAATCAACACCGTCACGCTGTGCATCGATCCTGACGGCCTCATCCGCAAAGCCGCGCCCCATGACATCGGCAAGTCTGCGGGCGCGTCCGGCCACGGAATCGCTGCAGGGCGCAAGGTCGAGCAAGGTACGATCATCGCCTGACAGAAAAAAGCCAACCGCTGGCCATGCCATCGCCAGACGGCGCATCACATCAAGACAGCGCCCCTGTTCAGTCCGCTCGGTTTTCAGAAATTTGAGACGCGCTGGCACCGCCTTGAAAAGCTGGTGGACAATAACCTGTGTTCCGGTGGCAAGGGCAGCCGGTTGCGGCGGTGTCAACGTGCCGGCATTCACCTCAATCTGCCAGGCATGCGGATCATCAGCCCGCACCGAGGTGATACGCAATTGTGATACCGCCCCGATAGACGGCAAGGCCTCACCGCGAAAACCGAGAAAGCGAATGTCATCAAGGCGGCCATCCGGCAGCTTGGACGTAGCGTGCCGGCGCACGGCAAGCGACAGATCATCCGGCGACATACCGTGGCCATCATCGCTGACAAGCAGCTCGTCAATGCCGCCGCGGCGCAGCATAACACGAATGCGGCGCGCATCAGCATCAAGCGCGTTTTCGACAAGTTCCTTGAGCGCACTGGCTGGTCGTTCAACAACCTCGCCAGCTGCGATCTGGTCAACAAGCGTATCGGGAAGTTGCCGGATCTGACCCATCGCGCCCGGTCGCCGGCCTAGTCGCCGACGCTGACAGGCTCGTTGGTCTGTGCATCTATGCCGGGCGTGGCGCCGTCAGCCGGCATCAATCCGCTGCGCAGATTCTGCCGCAGGCGGTTATCTTCTGCTACCTTGTCGAGGATCGGGCCGATGTCAGGCAGACCGCCAAACAGCGCCTGCAGAGGCAGACGGCGCTCAAACCTGATGCCGTATGTCTCCTCGTCAATCTTTTCGCGGATACTGGCCGGCACTGACTCAAATCTGAACAGCTCACCATAGCCCTCGCCAACTGCGGTTTCACTCGACCCGAATACAGCTGCCGCGCGCGAACGCGCCGAACCTTCACCATCGCCAGCAGGGGCCGCGCCGGCCGTGGCTGCCGTGCTGTTGCTGTTTTCGGTCAGATCAGAGGCTGAGGCTGCAAAGCTTGGTGGCAGTGAAAGAGGCGGGCGAACCACCACTTCAAATTCGTCGGGCGCAGACTTTGATTCACCGATCGCACGCCGAAAATCTGAGCATCCGGCGGCGATCATGCTGACGACAGACAGCATCACAACGCTGGCGGCAAAGCGGCGCCTACCGCTGCCAGGGTTAACAATATTGCCACGCTGTAACTGGCTGGACGTCATGATGAGTCGGTCTCCCGTTCCACAAGGATACTGCATATCCAAAGGCCGGCCCCAATGGTAATCGCGGCATCCGCAATATTGAACGCCGGCCAATGCCATGTTTGTACGTAAACGTCGATAAAATCAACCACTTTGCCAAAGCGAAGCCGGTCAATCGCATTGCCAATCGCCCCGCCGGCAATCAGGCCCGCGCCAAGCCGTTCCAGCCGCTGAAACTGCGGCACCTTCCAAATCAGCCATGCGGCAACCGCCAGCGCCAGCGCCGTCAACAGATAGCGCATCACATCGCCGCCGTCAGCCAGCATGCCAAAGCTGATACCGGGGTTCCACACAGGCGCGAAATTCAGGAATGGCAGCACTTCGATTCGCCGCGGCGGATCAAAAATCAGTGCCAGCATCACCTGTTTGCTGACCAGATCAAGACCGATCACAGTGGCGGCAAGTGTCAAAAGACTCCGACGCATTGCACCGCCATCTGCGGCGATCTGGTCTTCGGTATTATCCATTCACCACATCTTCGCAGCGATTGCAGATACCATCTTCTTCGCTCACCTCAGGGGTGACTTTCCAGCAGCGGGCGCATTTGCCACCGTCCGCCGTGGCAAAGACCACCGCCACATCATCAATGCCTTCAACACGGAAGGCATCGGCAGGTGCCGCATCGCACGAGATCGTCGCGCCCGAGGTAATGAACAGCGCCGCTGCATCCTCTCCCTCGAACAGGGCGGCGATGTCTTCGCTTACATGCACTGTCGGTGCGGCCTGAAGCGAGGCACCGATGGCCCCGTCATTCCGCGCTGCCTCCAACGCCGTGGTAACCACCTGACGGGCCCGGCGGATGCCGTCCCAACGGGCAGAAACCGACTGGTCATACCATTCCGGTGGCACCGGATCATAGCTGCGCAGATGCACCGAATTCTCAACATCACCAACCCATGACTGCCACGCCTCCTCAGCCGTAAAGGCAAGGATCGGGGCCAGCCATGCGGTCAGCCGGCTGAACACCTCATGCATCACCGTGCGGGTGGCACGCCGCGCAACCGAATCCGCCGCATCGCAATAAAGACGATCTTTGCGAATCTCGAAATAAAAGGCTGACAGATCGCTGTTACAAAGGGTGTGCAGCTCGGTGAAGATACCGTGGAAATCATACGCCTCGGTCATGTCACGAATGCGGCCATCCAGTTCGGCAAGCCGATGCAGCATCCAGCGTTCCAACGCTGGCATCTGGTCGTGCGATACCGCCTCATCAGCTGTAAACCCGTCCAGCGCGCCAAGAAGATAACGTAACGTATTGCGGAACCGGCGATAATTATCGGTGGTCCGCTTGATGATTTCCGGCCCGATCCGCAGATCATTGTAATAGTCGGAACTGACAACCCACAGGCGCAGAATATCGGCACCGCTCTGGTCGATCACCTTTTGCGGTGTCACAACATTGCCGAGTGATTTCGACATTTTGCGGCCCTGCTCATCCAGAACAAAACCATGTGTCAGCACGCCCTTGTAGGGGGCCTTGCCGCGCGTGGCACAGGACTGCAAAAGCGATGAATGGAACCAGCCGCGATGCTGGTCCGAGCCTTCAAGATACAGGTCAGCCGGACTTTCCAGATCACCGCGCTGTTCCAGAACAAAGGAATGGGTTGATCCGGAATCAAACCAGACATCCAGAATGTCGGTCACACGCTCATAATCATCAGGGTTGTAATCCGGCCCCAGAAAACGCGATGCATCGGAGGAAAACCAGCAATCGGCCCCTTCTTCACGCATGGCTTCGACAACCCGGTCGATCACGCCCTGATCGCGCAAGGGCTCGCCCGTCGCCTTGTTGAAGAAAATCGTCATCGGCACACCCCAGGCGCGCTGACGTGACAGGCACCAGTCGGGACGCTGTTCGATCATCGAGGTCAAACGGCGCTGGCCAGCTGGCGGATAAAAGGCGGTGCGTCCCAATTCTGCAACAGCCGTGTCGCGCAACCCGTGCGATTCCATCGACACAAACCACTGTGCCGTATTGCGATAAACAAGCGGTGCTTTCGAGCGCCATGAATGCGGATAGGAATGGACCAGCTTGCCGATGCCGATGACACCGCCTTGCTCGGCCATTGTTTCGGCGATTCTGGCATTGTCACGCAGCACATGCATGCCGGCAAATATCGGCAGATGATCCATGATCTTGCCGTCCTCGGCCACCGTATCGGGAAGCGGGATACCATGCTCAAGATGCGCCAGCTCATAATCCTCTACACCGTGACCGGGGGCGATATGCACAAAGCCAGTGCCCTGATCGGTGGTCACATAATCAGCCAGCAGCATCGGCACTTCATGCTCATAACCATGACCGTGCATGGGGTGCAACGAGATGGTGCCGGCGATTTCGGTGCCCTTCAGCGTTGCCAGCGTTTCCGTCTCGGTGATGCTGATCGCTGATGTCACCTCATCCACAAGTTCGGTGGCAAGACAGATCACATCACCGTCTTTTGCCAGCGCGCCCTCGCCGCGCCCGGTGATCCGCAAGACCGAATAGTCGATATCGGCACCGCAGGCCATGGCGCGGTTGCCCGGCATGGTCCATGGTGTGGTTGTCCAGATGATGATATTCGCGCCTTCCAGCGCCGGATGGCTTGGTGTCTTCACGGCAAAGCGGGCATAGATCGTGACCGAGGTATGGTCCTGATACTCGATCTCGGCTTCGGCAAGCGCAGTCTTTTCAACAGGCGACCACATCACCGGCTTGGCACCGCGATAGAGGCTGCCCTCCATCAGAATACGACCCAGCTCGGCAGCGATTGTTGCCTCTGCCCCGAACGCCATGGTGGTGTACGGATCATCCCAGTCACCAAGCACGCCAAGGCGCTGGAATTCTTCAGACTGGACATCCAGCCAGTGCGCTGCAAAGTCGCGACATTCCTGACGAAATTCCTTAACCGGCACTTCGTCCTTGTCCTTGCCCTTCTTGCGATATTGTTCCTCGATCTTCCATTCGATGGGCAGACCGTGGCAATCCCAGCCGGGCACGTAATTGGCATTCTTGCCCAGCATCGACTGTGACCGGTTGATCACATCTTTCAGAATCTTGTTCAGCGCATGCCCGATATGCAGCTGGCCATTCGCATATGGCGGGCCATCATGCAGCACGAACAGCTCGGCACCCTTGCGGGTTTCGCGAAGCTTGCGATAAATGTCTATCTGCTTCCAGCCAGCCAGGATTTCAGGTTCCTTTTTCGGCAGACCGCCGCGCATCGGAAACTCGGTGCGGGGCAGGAAGACGGTTTCTTTATAGTTCATCACACGCTCTCTTGAATGGGCCGCTTCGTAACGCGGCAATCGGGGCATATATGCGGGGCTGCCGTCAGGCAGTCTGCTTGACAGGTGGCAGCAGAGCACGCGCGGCGCGCGCATCCTTGGCAATTTGCGACGTCAGTTCGTCGATACCGGTAAATTTTCGCTCTGCACGCAGGAAAGCACGAAGACATACCGCAAGCCGGCGGCCATACAGATCAAGCTGCTGATCAAACAGATGCGCTTCGCACAACACGCCGCGATCCTCAACCGTAGGCCGAATACCTATATTGGCAACACCATTGCCAAGACAGGTGAAATCACCGCCGGCTTCAGCCTCAAAAATCTGCACCGCATACACGCCAAAGGCAGGATTCAACAGCGCGCCAAGCGGAATGTTCGCCGTCGGAAAACCGATTGTGCGGCCCCGCTGGTCACCCTGCTGGACAATGCCGGTCACAGCCCAGTCATGGCCAAGCATCGATGCCGCCAGATCGGGTTCACCGGACTGCAGCGCCGCGCGCACACGCGTCGATGAAATCACCGCGCTGTTCGCATCCACCAGCAGCGGCACAGACACAGCATCGATACCGACGCTCGCCCCGATGCGATTGATGGTTTCGATATCCCCGCCGCGCCCGCGCCCAAAGGCAAAATCGGTGCCGGCAAACAGCGATCGAATCCCCAGCGCCGGCAAAACCTGCGTCACAAAATTTTCGGCATCAGTGCAGCGCAGATTGTCATCGAATGTCACATGGATGATCCGGTCCACACCCAGCGCCGCGATCAGCCTGTCTTTTTCTGTCCGGTCAGCCAGGTGGAACGGCGCATCATCCTGACGAAAGAATTCGCGCGGATGCGGGTCAAACGTCACCACGCCAATGGGTTGACCCTGCTCAGCAGCTGCCTTGCGGGCTGTCTCGATCACCTTCTGATGACCGAGATGGACACCATCAAAATTACCGATAGCAGCGACCATATCGCCACGCGCCAGCGGTGCGTCGCCGACGCTCCAGCACAGGATTTCGCAGGGATGTGACACGGTCTGAAACATGGAGCGCACTATATCGTGCAACCTGCGGAAATATCAACGCTGTAAACGCTTTATTTCACCCACACGCCTGCATTTGTGGCACAATGATTCCGAAGCGCAAAAACAGCCTGCCACCCGGCCAATACCGTCGGCAGGAATGGTGAGTGTAGAGACGATGGACGGCAAACCGACAACTGATATCGCTGCATATTTCGATTTGTCCGATGTGGCCGTCGAGCAGTTTCTGGGGCTGGTGACAGCCTATGGCCTGAATTTCCTGGCTGCTGTCTTTACACTGTTCCTGGGCATCTGGCTGTCACGGCGGGCATCACGGCTGACAGGCGAATGGCTGTCGCGGCTGAACCGGCTGGACAAGACACTGGTGCCGATCATGGCGGCACTGGTTCGCTATGCCGGCCTGACCCTGACCATCATCGTCACGCTTGGCAATTTCGGCGTTGAGACAACATCGATCATCGCTGTTCTGGGTGCGGCCGGTCTGGCTGTTGGCCTGGCGCTGCAAGGTACCTTGTCGAATGTTGCTGCCGGCCTGATGCTGCTGTTTCTGCGACCGTTTCGAATTGGCGATTGGGTCGAGGCAGCTGGCGTATCCGGGTCGGTGCGCGAAATCGGATTGTTCACAACGACGATTGATACGTTCGACAATGTGTTTATCAGCATTCCAAACTCGTCGATCTGGTCGTCCAACATCATTAACCATGCGCGCTATGGCACACGGCGCATGGATCTGGATATCGGGATTGGCTATGACAGCAATCTCGATACGGCCGAGACAGCCTTGATGAGCCTCGCAACAGACCCCCGCGTACTTGCCGATCCGGCGCCGCGCTTTCTGGTTGTCAGCTATGGCGACAGCGCCATCAATGTTCGGCTTCGCGCCTATGCAAGCTACGATGACTTCTTTGATCTTTACTGGGACCTGAATCGACGGCTGAAAGGCGTTCTCGATGACCATGGCATCGATATTCCCTTCCCGCAGCGGGTTGTTCATCATATGGGCAACGGGTCCGACAGCGCAGGGGATGGCGGCGGCTGATGACGGGTGAAAAACTGGTACGGATAACGCGGGAAAATCTCGAAACAGGGACAGTTGCGCGGCTTGTTGCCGAACGCGGCGACGAGGATACACAGCTTGCCACCGAAGACGAGCTGAAGGCCTCGCGCCGCAGCATGGTTCCCGATGATGCCGATTGCTCTGACTTGTGGGTGTTCGGCTATGGCAGCCTGATTTTCAATCCGATCATGGAGCATGTCGACCGGGTCAGAGCACAGATTTTTGGTCATCACCGCCGGTTCTGTCTGTGGACACGGCTCGGTCGCGGCACACCGGATTGCCCGGGGCTGGTGCTGGCGCTTGATCGCGGTGGCAGCTGCACAGGCGTCGCCTACAAGCTGAACCCGGCAAATGCAATTGCCGAGCTGGATTTGCTGTGGCGGCGCGAGATGATCACCCTTGCCTATCGCGCGCATTGGGTGCGCATGCACACACCAGACGGCATGCAGCGCGGCATCGGATTTGTGTCGCGCCCTGACCGGCCAAACTATGCAGCGCCAATGCCGATTGACAGCGAGGCAGATGTCATCGCCGCTGCCAGCGGGTTCATCGGCCCTTGCCGCGAGTATCTCTTCGATACAGTCGAGGCGCTGAACGCCGAGGGGTTTCGCGACCCGCATCTGGAAAAACTGGTGGCACTCGTCAAGCAGAGACTTGCCTCCTGACGTTGCCTCGGCTAGTACCTCATGGCAATGCGAGTGTGGCGGAATTGGTAGACGCAGTGGATTCAAAATCCACCGCCCGCAAGGGCTTGGGGGTTCGAGTCCCCCCACTCGTACCATTTCTTCGGCGTGACCCTACGGAGCGCTCATGGCAACCTTGTGGCGCTACTGCCTTGCACAATATGACCGTGTCCTGACGCTGGCGGGTACCGCGTTGGCCGAACGGTTGATGCTGCTGTTTGCCGTTCTTGAATCCATCATCATTCCCATCCCGGTTGACCCGCTGCTGGTGGCAATTGTTTTGGCGCGGCCGGCAAAATGGATTCGCCTGTCGCTTGGCTGTACGCTGGCATCTGTGATTGGCGGCGGTATCGGCTGGGCGCTGGGCGGATTGCTGGGTGTCGGGATTGACCAGATTCTGGCAGCCCTGCCAACAGCCATAGCAGCCCCCGAGAAGTTTGCGGCAGTGCAGGCGGGTTTTGTTGAATTCGGCATTCTGCTGGTGTTCATCGGGGCTTTTACACCGCTGCCCTACAAGGTTATCGCCGTCAGTGCCGGCATCGCCGGGTTCGCCCTGCTGCCATTCCTGGTGATATCTTTTATTGGCCGCGGAGTCCGCTTTGCGATCGTTGCCGGTATCGCGCGACATCATGGCAACTACCGGATTGTTATCGGGCTGCTTAGTTTACTGGTCTTCCTTTTTGGAGGCGGGTTTTGGCTGATACATTGAAACAGGAATTGTCAGTATTGCTGGCACCGCAGCACGGCCTGGTGTTGTGCGCCCTGATTTCGGCAGCGCTTCTTGGTGGCGCATTGCTGTTCGAGCATGTTGGCGGCATGGCGCCTTGCAGCCTGTGCATCTGGCAACGCTGGGCGCATGTGGCGGTGATTGTATGCTCGCTTGGCTGGCTGGTGATCAGTCAGCCCATCGGTGCATCGCTGCGGGCCGGGCTGATCATCACGGCGCTTGCCGGCATTACCAGTGTTGGCGTCGCGGGATATCATGCCGGTGTCGAATGGCAACTGTGGGCTGGCCCGGCCGGATGCACCGCCTCATTGTCGTCAGGCGGGTCAACAGCCGATCTGGTCGACAGCCTGCTGGCAACACCGGTGGTACGATGCGACGACGTGCCATGGTCCCTGTTCGGGCTGTCGATGGCAGGATGGAACATGTTGTTAAGTGTGGATATTGTGGCACTGGCAATGATGTCATTCATTTTTGGCGACCGAAACAGGAGACGCACATCATGACACAGCCTAACAGACCGGCCGCAGGCCGCCGCGATATTGAACGCTTCTTGCGCGTTGATCATGCCGGAGAGCGTGCTGCGCAGCAGATTTATCGCGGCCAGCTGGCCATTCTGCGGAACCATTCGTCCGGGCCACAAATTCAGCATATGATGGAACAGGAAGTCGAACATCTTGAGGCTTTCGAGGCGCTGCTCAATGAGCGCCGGGTTCGCCCCTCAGTGCTTGATCCGGTGTGGGGAGCTGCCGGATTTGCACTGGGGGCGGTCACCGCTGTGATGGGACCAAAGGCAGCTATGGCCTGCACCATCGCGGTGGAAGAGGTGATTGGCGAGCATTACGCCGATCAGGCCGAGCGGCTTGGTGAGGATGAGGCGGAACTGCGCGGCACCATCTCGAAGTTCCGCGATGACGAACTGGAACATCGTGATATCGCGATTGAGTATCGTGGACGCGAAGCCATGTTCTACGCAGCTTTGAAGTCAGTGATCCAGCAAGGCTGCCGTACCGCCATCCGCATCGCTGAGCGCGTCTGACACATTTCTGCATAATGGTTTGAGAGCGAGCGCGGCCCGCGCAATACATGAGTGGCGGCACATGTGTGGCGGGACATGTGTGGTACGAATTCGCGCGGGATCAGGTCTGCTGCAGTTCAGAATCCCAATACAGATAGTCACGCCAGGATTCGTGCAGATAGTTCGGTGGAAACCCACGGCCATTTTCCTGCAGCTGCCAGATATTCGGGGCCACCGGCGTTGCCAATGGCTGCATACCGCACTGGGCCGGCAGTTTATTGGCCTTTTTCAGATTACAGGGGCTGCAGGCCGCCACAACATTGGTCCAGGTGGTGCGCCCGCCGCGTGATCGAGGCACAACATGGTCGAATGTCAGATCAGCCGCCGCGTGGCCGGTGCCACAATATTGGCAGCTGAACCGGTCGCGCAGAAAAACGTTGAAACGGGTGAATGCCGGGTTGCGCATCTGCGGCACATATTCTTTCAGCGCAATCACCGAGGGCAGCTTCATCTCGATGGTTGGTGAACTGATCGAAACGTCATATTCCGAAACGATGGTAACCCGCTCAAGACAAACGGCCTTCACCGCATCCTGCCAGGACCAGAGTGAAAGCGGAAAATAATTCAAGGGACGGAAATCGGCATTCAGGACCAGTGCTGGTGCGAAACTGCCTGCGTTCATCGTCTCCCCCGTTTGGTGCGTCCGGTCATTGACATAAACAAACCATGGTCATCCCCCGATTACAAGAGATTACCCCCACATATTGGGATGAGTCATACTATCGCCTCAAAATATTGCGGTGTTATGACAAGAAACAAACATAAGCCGCTGACAACGGTGCATGGTTTCAGCCGGGAAGCGCATCTGCCAGAAAATCAATCGCCGCGGTCAGGGCATCAGAATCAATGCCGTGACCAAGACCGGGACGGCTGACGCATGCGGCCTCAATACCATGTTCGCCAAGAATTCCGGATGCTGTCGCCATCATCGAGAATGGTACAACCGCATCATCCGTGCCATGCACCAGCATCACCGCTGGCCGCGTTTCCAGATCGGCAATCGCTTCCTTTTGCAACAAAGCGCCCGAAAAGCTGACAATTGCCGCCGGGGGCGGGTCCATTGAAAGCCCGCAATGCAAGCTCATCATGCCACCTTGCGAAAACCCGGTCAGCGCCACTGCTGTGTGATCAAGTCCCAATTCATCACAGGCCGCCTGTACCGACGGCAGAATAACAGCGGCTGCCACTTGCGGCCCTTCGGTCATGTCACCCAGATCGAACCATTGGCGGCCCATCGGGTTCATGCTGCATACATCAGGGGCATTCGGCACAAAGAAAGCCGCCCCGGGAAAACGCAGCGAGATCGGATAGGCCAGATCGGCCAGATCGCTGGCATCAGCGCCCCAGCCATGCATGATCACGATCAGGCTGGACGGGTCACCACCGCGTGCCGGCGCGGTGAAATGCCCGCTCAGCTGTCCGAATTCCTTCATCATCGCCCTTACCTGCCTTTCATAATCACGGATCAGATTGTCGCCAGAATATCACAACAGGCAGAAACGCTACACGTGCTGGCACATACTGGTCCAGATGCTGTGTTGCCGATATTCACAAAAGCTGCCCGCACCCGCTAGACTGTGGCAGGTTTGAGAATCGAACGAGCGGGGCACTTCACACGTGAGCCACCAATGAATACAGAAAATACCGCACATCAAGTCACGCGATTTGCCCCCAGCCCGACGGGCGAATTGCATCTGGGGCACGCCTATTCGGCAATGGTGGCGCATCATCTGGGCAACGGCTATGTCCTGCGCATCGATGATATCGACCATACACGCTGCCGCGATCATTTCACCACCGGCATTCTGGAGGATCTGTGCTGGCTTGGACTGCCATGGACAGGCGATCCGGTCTTTCAAAGCCAGCGCAGAGACGCCTATGCCGATGCGCTGGCACGTCTGCAGAAAATGGAATTGGTCTATCCCTGCTATCTGTCACGAAAAGAGCTGTCGGCCGTGTTGAGCGCCCCGCATGGCAGCACTGCGCCACATGCAACGGACATGGTTCTGCCTGCTGTCGAGATGGCACGCCGCGCCGCTGATGGCAGCGGGGCCGCCTGGCGGTTGCGTACCGATGCCGCGCTGGCCCATACCGGACCGCTGCACTGGTTTGATGCCCGCACCGGACAGATGGTGCCGGTTGATTTGTCGGCGCATGGCGATGTGGTTGTGGCGCGCCGTGATATCGGCACATCCTATCATCTGTCAGTGGTCATTGATGATGCACTGGATGGTGTCACCCTTGTTACCCGCGGTGCTGATCTGGCTGACAGCACGCATGTACACCGGTTGCTGCAGGGGCTGCTGGACTTGCCGGGCCCTGCCTATCTGCATCACGATCTGGTTTCCGGTGATACCGGCAAACGCCTTGCCAAACGCGATCATGCCACCAGTCTGGCCAGTTTGCGGGCGCACGGAATGACTGTGGATAATCTTGTTGCACAAATGCCACCGCTACCATCTTTTCGTTGAGGTGAAGACAGTTTTTCATTTTAAGTAATTGTTTTATATCATTTTTTATAAGTCAGACTATCTGACCTATTTTTGCAAAAAATGGCCTGTACGGTCTTGACGTGGCACTGCCGGAGGCGCACATACGCGGTGTGCAGCCATTGGCTGTGCGTTTCCTCCTTAAACTCGGCCGTGAGTCATCTCACGGTCTTTTTTTTTGCCGCCAGTCTGCCGTCCAAATGCCCTCTTTCGGGGATCTATTACGGGGCGAAAAACAGGCTGGCAGCAAAGAGCGGGCGCATTTGTTGCCGGATGGGGCAAGTGCAGACGTGACAAGATGCCGTGGCCTGGCGGGCATGCCACAGTTGCAATGGGCGCGCCCCAGCGTCTACGATGTTGTTTCCATGCCCTGAAAATGCAGCAGAACACCGGATCATGACACCAGACAATGCCATTCCAGAAAGCGCCATCCCAGATAGCGCAGACCAGGCCAGCGCAAAGCATAACAGTGCCGCCAGCGGCCTGATCGACCCTTATGGCAGGCGGGTGGACTACCTGCGTGTATCGGTGACCGACCGCTGTGATTTCCGTTGCGTCTATTGCATGGCAGAGGAAATGACATTCCTGCCGAAAGCAGAACTTCTCAGCCTTGAAGAACTGGAGGTGCTGTGCCGCCGTTTCATGGCTGCCGGCATCCGCAAGATAAGGCTGACAGGCGGTGAACCGCTGGTGCGCCGCAATATCATGCAACTGATCTCGGCCCTTGGCAGCGAGGTCAAGGCCGGCAATCTTGATGAGTTGACCATAACGACCAATGGCAGCCAGCTTGGCAAGATGGCGGATGATCTGTTCGCTGCCGGGGTTCGCCGTGTCAATATCTCGCTCGATACGCTGGATGAAGACAGGTTCCGGGCGATTACCCGCTGGGGCGATCTGTCCAAGGTACTTGCCGGGCTGCGCGCTGCCCGGGCGGCCGGTCTGCAGATCAAGATCAATGCTGTTGCGTTGCGCGGCGTGAATGATGGTGAACTGGGCGATATGCTGCCCTGGTGCGGCGACCAGGGGTTCGATATGACCATCATCGAAGTCATGCCCATGGGCGATATCGGAAGCGAAAACCGGCTGGATCAGTATCTGCCGCTGTCGACTGTCCGCGCCGATCTGGCCAAACGATTTACCCTGACCGATATTCCGTTCCGCACCGGCGGTCCGGCGCGCTATGTCAAGATTGAGGAAACGGGACAGAAGTTGGGTTTCATCACCCCGCTGACCCATAATTTCTGTGAAAGCTGCAACCGGGTGCGGGTGACCTGCACCGGCCAGCTATATATGTGCCTGGGACAGGATGATAATGCCGACCTGCGACGCGCGCTGCGCGAAGGCGGCAGTGACGGGCTGGACGCGGCCATTGTAGAAGCCATCGGCCGCAAGCCGAAAGGTCATGATTTTATCATCGACCGGCGGCATAGCGATCCTGCTGTAAGCCGCCATATGAATGTAACCGGCGGCTGATCAGGCGTTAACGCTGCTGTCATCAGCATTACGGGGTCACCGTACCACGGCTGCGCTGCGTGATCGCCAGCCACAGCAATGCCAGAACCACAACACCGACCGGCAGTATGGCCACCTGGCTCATCATCTCCCAGCCATATTGGCTATGCACAGCTCCTGCTGTCAGCGAAGCAATGGCAACAGTTGTGGTTGTCATCAGATCACCAAATCCTTGTACCCGTCCGCGCTCGATCGGCTCGGCAACACGCGCGATCAGCGAACTGCCACCAATGTAAAGGAAGTTCCAGCCAAGCCCCAGCGTTACAAGCGCGAACCAATACAGCCAGAACCCGTCAGCCGCCAGCGCCAGGATGATCGTCGCCAGATAAAACAGAACACCTGCCCACAACACCCGTGCTGTGCCAAATCTTGCAATCAGATTGCCCGTAAAGAATGACGGCAGAAACATCGCCACGACATGCCACTGGATGATGGTTGCGTTCGCCGAGGTGCCAAGCTTGGCAACATTCACCACTTGCAACGGCGTTGCCGTCATCAGATAGCTCATCAGCGCATAGCCGATGGCGGCGCACACAATCCCGACGATATAGACCGGCATCCGGAAAAAAGCACCAATCGGGCGTCCGGCAGCCCCCTGCTGGGGTTTTGGCTTTTCAATCTTCACACCGGCCAGTGCAAACAACGAGACAAGCTGCACAATGGCGACAACGAAAAAACACCCCGCATACATGATACCGGGCACCAGATCGACAGTGTTGCGGGCGATTTCAGGCCCCATGACAGCGGCAGCAAGCCCGCCGGCGAGGACATAGGATATCGCCTTTGCCCGGTCCTTTTCCGCCAGCCCGTCTGCCGCAGCGTATCTGTAATAGGCAGATATCCCCATTGATACGCCGAGCCCCATCGAGGCACCGCAGAACAGGGGGAAACTCTGCACAATGATCGCCATGCCCAGCAACAGTGACGAGATGCAGCTGATCAGCACTCCCGCGATAAAAACCGGCCGTCTGCCAATGCGGGCCATCAGCAATGAGGCCGGCAAGGTAATCATCATGACGCTGACAAACTGCAACGACAGCGGCAAGGTGGCCAGCCACGGGGCGGGCGCGAGAAGATAGCCGACAAGCGCCGTATTGATGATGTTCACATTCATTGATGTCATCGAAAGGGCCTGGGCAATGGCCAGCCGGACGACATTCGATTTTTGCTGTTTGGTCTGCATGATGATCATTTCAAGATTGGGACCCGGTTGCGCAGCCTGACGGCGTCGGCCCCTACCACCGCTTTCACCGGGCAGCAGATGCAGACGGATTGCAGGTCTATCCGGAATCCGTTGGCAGCTTTCGACCGAACAGTTCAAGCCGGTGATCAACCAGCTCATACCCCATTTCACGGGCAATCTGTTCTTTCAGCGCTTCCAGTTCCGCATGATAGAATTCAATAACCTCGCCGGTTTCAACATCGACCAGATGCTCGTGATGCTCACCAGCTTCTTCATAACGCGCCCGCCCGTCGCCGAATTCCAGGCGTTCAATGACCCCGGCCTCTTCCAGAAGCTTGACCGTGCGATAGACAGTGGCGATAGAAATGGTGTTGTCCTGCTGGACAGCACGCCGATAAAGCTCATCCACATCGGGATGATCTTCCGCATCACCTATAACACCAACTATGACCTGTCTTTGGCTGGTCATGCGAATGCCCTTTTCAAGGCATCGCGATAGCAAGTTGTTGGACATTCAAAACCTGAGTGTTGGCGGCAGCAGCTGCCGGTGTTGTGAGTGAGCACAGTCTGCAACGTCCGCACGCAAACTTCAAGCTGACCATGCACGATGACGCAAAAACGCACTGATTGACGGCGCATGCTAACAATGCGCAGGATGCGCCTATGAATGAGATTGCCCACAGAATACAGCATCCGGGACGCGGCATGGCGTTGCTCAGCATGGGGATGCTTGTTCTGCCGTGTCTTGATGTGTTTGCCAAACTTCTTGGCCAGGCAGCTGGCCCGCTGGAGGTTACTTTCTGGCGCTTTTTCATTCAAACGGTGCTGATGCTGCCCTTTGTCATCATGGCTGGTGCCTGGTCTGTGCCAAAAGGCACCCTGATTCTTCAGATGATACGCGGGCTGTTGCTGGCCACCGCCACCGTCTTTTTCTTTGCCGCCCTGAAGCATCTTCCCATGGCAGAGGCCATAGCGATTTTCTTTGCCCAGCCACTGATTCTCACAGTGCTGTCGGCAGTGCTTCTTGGCGAGCGTCTGCGCATCCGGCGAATCACCGCTATCATGGCCGGATTTGCCGGCACACTGATCATTCTGCAGCCGTCAGTGCTTGTATTTGGCTGGGCCGCTGGCCTGCCCCTGATATCAGCACTGAGCATGGCGCTGTATATGATTATCACCCGCCGGCTTGCCGATGAGGTCGGGGCAACTCAGATGCAGTTTCTGGGCAGCCTTGCCTCGACAGTTGTTCTGGCGGTGCTGACAGTCGCTTTTACATGGGGCGGGCTGGTTGGTGGCGGTATGACACCCCTGTCACTGACACAGATCAGCTGGGTAATCGGCATGGGGCTTGCCGCCACAATCGGCCATGCGCTGATTGTCATGGCAGCGCAGAATGCGCCTGCAAACCTGTTGGCACCTTTTCAGTATGTTGAAATTATCGGGGCCAGCACGCTAGGCTTTCTGGTGTTTGGCGATGTGCCGGCCAACACCACATTTGCTGGTGTTGCCATCATCATTGCCAGCGGCCTGTATCTGTTTCACCGCGAACGGCTGCAGGACACAGGCACGGCTGAGCCTTGCTAACACGGTGAACATGGTGAATTGATGAATTTGGTGCGTCTGTAAACCGCTTGGGCCAGATACCAGCGTTAGTCGATACAAGTGTCAGATGATGCCAGTGTCAGATGATGCCAGTGTCAGATGATGCCAGTGTCAGATGATGCCAGTGTCAGATGATGCCAGTGTCAGGCGCTGTCATCCGGCAATGACGGGCGCGTGCGGTGATAGTGCAATACAGATAATGGCAGGCTGACAACATAGGCCCCGGCCAACACAACATAGGTCAGCCACGGCTGGACAAAAGCGCCGGCGATCAATAATGACCCGGTCGCCAACACCGGCAGCACCGATCCGACCGGAAGCTTGATCCGCTTGCCTGCGAATGTTGGCAGCGCCGACACGGCAAGCCCGCCAATGGTAACAAGCCAGATGCAGACATATTGTGGTTCACGCGCCCAGCCTATGCCGAATTCCAGATCGACACAGATCGGCACAAGCAACAGAAACGCCGATGCCGGCGCTGGCACACCGGTGAAATAATCCTTGGAATGGCCAGGCGGATCGCGCAATTCGGAATCGAAACGCGCCAGTCGCAGGGCGATGGCCACCGCATAGAACATGGTGGCCCACCAGGCGATGCGGCCGGAATCCTGCAGCGCCCACAAATACAGGCACAAGGCCGGCACAACGCCAAACACCACAAGATCGCTCAGACTGTCGAGGGCTGCACCAAAGGCAGAAGCTGTCTTGAAACGGCGTGCCGTGCGTCCGTCCAGCGCATCAAATACCGCCGCCAGCACAATCAGACCGATAACACCCGACCAGCGACCATCCAGTGCAAAGCGCAGGGCTGTCAGCCCGGACACAAGCCCGGCAACAGTCAGCACATTTGGCAGCAGCCAGAAAATGGAAACCGATTGAAAACGGCGTTGCGGTCCCTTTGCCGGCATGATCAGGCAACCCGCTTGTCAGATGTCTCACGCATGACGGCATCAAGGTCGGCGATCACGGTCTCGCCAGCAATGGTCCGCTGACCGGGCAATACAGTGACAGACGTGCTTGCCGGCAGCCACAAATCGACACGGCTGCCAAACCTGATGATCCCGAATTGCTGACCAACCAGCAGCCTGTCTCCCACGCCGGCTTCCAGAAGGATACGGCGTGCGACCAGACCGGCAATCTGGACAATGCCGATTGTCTGGCCGGCATCCGTTTCCATACAGATATTTTGCCGCTCATTTGCCTCTGCCGCCTTGTCGAGGCTGGCATTCACAAACGCCCCTTTGTGATAGCTTGTCGCTGTCACCATGCCGCTGACCGGCGCGCGATTCACATGCACATCAAAGACATTCATGAAAATCGCTACACGTCGCCAGTCACCTGCAGGCAGATCAAGATCTGCTGGCGGGTCGGCAGGCCCTGTTGACAGCACACGGCCATCCGCCGGTGCAATCACCAGATTTTCCGTGACCGGCGTGGTGCGGCGCGGATTGCGAAAGAAATACACACACCACAGCGACAACAGCGTGCCCGCCACAGCGAAAGGAGACCAGAATACCGTAATCAAGATGCTGGCAAGCACGAACAGAAAGATAAACGGCCAACCAGCAGGATGGATGGGCACAAGTACTTCCTCGGTGATGGCTTTATAGATGTTCATACGGTCAGAATCGCCAGTTCAGTGAATCAAAAGGTTGTGGGATCATATGATCCGGTAACGGTACAGGCGGGAACGGCCAGCTACACGCCGCCCAGACCCGTCAGGCCTCGTCAGGCGCGACAAACTAGCCGGTTACGCCAAAAAGGTCACCTGTAAATCGATTGTCGCGGGATCATCAGCCTGATCACCAGTGGAATCGTCACTTGAATTTTCGGTGCAGTGGCGGGCTGAGAACTGTCAGACAGCGCTGCGCAGAAGGCCACGGTTCTGCAGATCCTGCCGCTTGGCGATGAGGGCACCCTGTTCCAACGCGCGCGGCGTTTCCAATCCCGGTACAGTGATCTGCAGCACACCATCGATTAACTCAACCGCCTTGCGCGCAGGTGAGTGGCCATTCGGTGCCACCCCCGGACCCGCATGTCCGTTGCCATTATACCCGTTGATGTCATGTCCGTTTGGCGCATGACCGTTGCCATTATGTCCGTTGCCATTATGCCCGTTGAGGCCATAGCTGCCGATCTCGAAACCGTTGCTGTTATTATGGCCATTACCAGCATTACCGTTGCCAGCATCACCATTGGCAACACCGTTAGACATACCATTCACCGGACTGGACACGACATCATCTACCAGAATCGGCTCACCTGCGCCTTTGTCATGCCCGTTCGCGACCGCCACCGCCGGCAGACTGGCTGCCAATAATGCAAGCCGCTGCTTTCCCGGTTTTTGCAATTGCAGAAACGGCTGACTGCCTGAAGCGAGCGTCAGGAATTCGTCAACAAGCAAAACCTGCCAATGACACGCTTCAATCTCCCATGGGCGGGTGTGCCATGGCAGCTGGTCAATAATCACCGGCTTTCCACCCATCCAGCGGGCCAGTTCGACCTTTTTCCGCTGCCGATCAATCTTTTTGGTCTTGCGATTGAAGACAAGCCTGCCATTTGTCACCTGCGAGACATGCAGCAGTTCATGAGCAATCACCTGTCCGGCATCGCGGATACCGGCCGCCGTTGAAACCGTCATCTCGAACGCAGTTGGCGGCCCCAGCCCGAAACCGGCTTTCTGGGGCAACAGCATGTCGCGTGAAATGGGCACACGGATTGGCCGGCGTGTCGCATTGATGGTGATGTCGAGCGATGCGCGCTGGCGCGGCGTAAACAGCCGGTCACCCAGATATCCGGTCATCAGGCGCAGGACTTCCACCTCGCCCGGCACCGCGTCGATCACATTCACCTTATACATCGTAACTTTAACCGGCCTGTTAAACTCAAGATCAGATTAATCAAAAATTAGCACAATAAATGATTTGAACAAATCCTTATAACTAATTGAATTTTTGACGTTTCATATCATGCCCCTGATCTCTTGACCCGATGATTATCATTCGCCACTGTTGATCTGACGATACGTACCGGGCGGGTTGCCCGGCAAAACCATCTGAACAAAAAGGGAAGACAATGCCATGGACAACATGTTCGATACCGGGCTCGCCCAGCGCAAATCAACTCTTGGCGACGCTTATGTAGAGCGCACGATGGAAGCTGCCGACGATTTCACCAGACCGTTCCAAGAGGCGATGACAGCCTGGTGCTGGGGGTTTGGATGGGGCGATGATGCTATTGATGCCAAAACACGCTCGATGATGAATCTCGCGATGATTGGTGCGCTTGGTAAAATGCATGAATGGGAACTGCATTGCCGTGGCGCCATCAAGAACGGCGTTACCTTTGAGGAAATTCGCGCGATTATCCATGTCATCGGTATTTATTGCGGCGTTCCACAGGCCCTTGAATGCTTTCGCGCGGCGCGAAAGGTGCTTGACGAACAGGCCAGCTAACCCAACCATATGCGGCCAGCCGGGGGCCTGATTGGTCACAATCGGCTGTGCCGCCAACCGCAAAGCTTGTGCGGCCGTTTATCTTCAACATATTAAAGTGCTAGACATCTGCCTCAATTTGGGCGATTTTCTTGTGATTGTGGCGGAATATCTTGCCATGAGTTTTTTTAGTGTCGTGCGCGCGGGCGACAATCCTTTGACCGGGATACAGGATCAGCGCGGACGAAACCGACCTGGACTGATGATTTTTAGGGGGTCATGAGTAATGCGCCGGCTTTGGACCTATATGCTCGCGGGGTCGATCGTTGCCATTGGCACCGCCGCTCACGCAGGCGGGCTGCCGACATCTGGTGATGACAGCAGCAGCGACACTTCATCCACTACACAGTCAAATGTCTCGGCTACAGACACCGCTGCCACCACAAGCGCGGGATCTTCGTCAACAGCGTCTGGCGGCACCAGTGCCGCCGGGTCATCTGGCAGCACAACAGACAGTCAGGTCACCGACAGTCAGGCTGCTGGCAGTCAAACCGCAGATACGCAAACGGCAGATGCCGGCAGTGCGGATGGCGGCGTTGACCAGGGCAGTGCCGACGCGGGTTCATTCATCGCGATTGAAGACGATCCGCTGATCATCGACGCCTCATCCGTTGTTGACGGTGATGGTGTCGGCAGCATGCAGGTACAGTGGCAGATTTCTGAAGATGGGGCTGTCTGGTCCAACCTGTCAGGTGAGATTCGCCAGTCTTTTACACCGCGCGAACGCCATGTCGGACGCCGGCTGCGTGTCCAGCTGTCATATGTTGACGGCCAGGGCAATCTGGAAACAATTCTCAGCCCGCCTTCAAGCCCGGTCCAGAATGTAAATGACAAGCCTAACGGCGCACCACAGCTCGTTGGTGCCGCCATGGAAGAAGATGCGCTTGTTGTTGATACAAGCATGATTTCGGATGATGACGGGCTCGGCAATTTTTCGATTGTCTGGCAGCGGTCCAGCACAAAAACAGAATGGCAGGCCTTTCCTGAGATTGCTGGCGAGGTATTACCGCTTTCACAGCGCCATGTCGGTTATTCCTATCGCGCCGTCGTGTCCTATGTTGATGGACATGGCACAAAGGAACTTCTGGTTACCAGCCCATCAGAAACCGTCAGCAATGTTGACGACCCGGTTCAGGGTGAAGTTCTGATCATCGGCAAGGCGACCGAAGGCGAAGTCATGCTTGTCAGCACAAACGGTGTGACTGACGAAGACGGTATTGCCAGCATGTCTATCGGGTGGGAAGCCTCAACCGACGGGCGGAACTGGCGGGCGATTGAAACCGGCGGTTCAACCCAGCTTGCGTTATCGCAGGCGCTGGTGAACAAGCAGATCAGGGCGCGTGTTGCCGTGGTTGACAGCTTTGGCGTTGAAACCGTGATCTTCAGTCAGGCCACCAATACGGTGCGCAACATCAACAACAAGCCGGCCGGCACCATATTCGTTCGCCGCGTTGGCGGGTGATACGGGTTGGCGGACACCCCGTCGGCACTGACCTGAACGGGGATGTGCCAATTCATAACGGTTTTGTTTCAAGAGGCCCTTTGCGGGGCCTCTTTTTTGTGCAGTCTGCTTTTTTTCTGCGCGCAAACCACTTTTTTCTTTTCAGAGAATCCTAAACGAGCCACACTCTATCTTGTATGGAACAACAGCTAATGCACCTAAGTGTTGATCAGCTGCGCAACAGCGCCGGTGGGGAGCGTTACACCATCTTCCTGCAGGACCAGCTGACAAATCTGTCACATACATTCACCAGCACATGCTTTTCCTTCGACATCGTCATAGGAGCCTCAGAATGCGACTGACCGACCGAGAGCATCGGCCGGAATGCGACGTCATTCCGTTTCACCGTCCGAACACCCCGTCACAGGAGGTGGCTGCCACCAGCATTGCCGCCGTTATCGCTGTGACAATCCTGCATTCCGCAGATGAATCCCCCGAGGACCGTTTGCTGGATATCCTTGAACAGAGTGGTGATGTTGAAGTTCTTGATGCCGATGATGCAATGGATGAACTGGCTGCCAGTTCTGCCCATCCGGACTGGATCCCGGCAAATGACAACGCATTGATGGCGGTGCGCTAGCAGTTACGGTCTCGCCTTCGCACCATGGTGTTGCGGCTGCAGGCTGACTCGTCGCGGTCATGACAAAAGGCAAGTTTGGTTAAAGACCTGCAAGAACGACAGACAGCCAGATCCATAGCGGCATGGAGACTGCTGCCACCAATGTCTGCACGGAAATAATTTCAGCCATCAGGCGGGTATCACCGCCAAGTTCACTGGCCAGCGTAAAACTGGACGTTGCTGTCGGCGCGGCCCCTACCGCCGCGATGACTGCCAATGGCAAGGGGGCAAGGCCTAGCTGGATGCCGATCAGCACCAGACACATCGGGAAGACAGCAAGCTTGGCCATGATTGCCAGACTGAGCGGCAATGCACTGCTGCGGATGGCCGAAAACCGCAATGAGGCCCCGACCCCAAGAAGCAAAAGCGGCAGCGCGCCATCGCCAAGCACCGCGCAGGTTGAAGACACCACTTCCGGGACAGGAATGGCAAACAGATTGACCACCACACCAGCCAGAATCGCGGCCAATAGCGGATTTCGCAGCGTTTCCTTGATGATGGCGCGGCGCAGGCTGGTATTGGCATCTTTCGGCTTGTAGCTGATCAGCGCCGAGATCGACACAATGTTTGACACCGGCACCAGAAAGGCAATGGCGACCGCCACTATCTCCAGCGCCGCGTTCCCATAGGCACCCTGCACAATCGACAGAACAACGAAGCCGTTATGGCGCAAGCTGCCCTGGATGAGCGATCCTGCCGCCGGACCGTCGAGGCGGGCCACGCGCACCATCACCAGTGCATAGAGAACGATCAGCACACTGCCGGCAGCCAGCGTCAGCACAAAGCTGCTGATGAAATCGGCACCCAATGTCGCTGTCGACATCAGATTGAAGAGCAGTCCCGGAAACAGCACCCAGTAACACAGGCGGCTGAGATAGCCCCATGCCTCATCCGGCACGAGCCCGACCTGTCGCAACCCGTAACCGAGCATGACAATGGCCAGCGTAACAACAATCGCTGTCAGCATGAGCCCATCCGCAAGCGGCACAGGCAGCACTGTTTCTGACCGGCGCTAACCCCGGTCACTGAAACTAGCCCCGGTCACTGAAACTGGCCCCGATCACTGAAAGATGTACCGGTCATTGCCTTCACAGCACGCCAGGCAACAGGCATCAGACATGCGGCAACGACCAGCTTCATCGCATCCTCCCACAGGAATGGCTGAACACCAAAAACAAAGGCCTTGCCCGGGCCAATCAGGCTGGCCAGCCAGGCATAACCGAACAGATAGATCACCAAATTACCGGCAAGCATAGCCAGCGCGGTCGACAGCATGCTGCGTCCCATTCCGCGTTCGGCCAGCAATCCCATCACAAAAACAGCCGCCAGAAAGCCAACAATATAGCCGCCTGACGGACCGGCCATAACAGCCCATCCGGATGTGCCACCCGCAAATACCGGCAGGCCGCGCAGCCCGGCAAGGATGTAAGCCAGCACCGTCATCGCACCAAGGCGCGGTCCATAGGCAAGCCCGATCATCAGCACTACCAGCGTCTGCCCGGTCACCGGCACAGGGCTGGGCGGGATCAGCAGCTTGAACTGCGCCGAAGCGGCAAGCAGCATGCTGCCGGCAACCACAAGTACAAGCTGCGCCGCCAACCGAAGAAGACGGGCCTTGGCGGGGTCGGTACCAGAGTGAGTTCCAGAGTGGGTGCCAGAGTGGGTGCCAGAGTGGGTGCCTGAATCGATGCCAGAGTGGGTGCCTGAATCGATGCCAGAGTGGGTGCCTGAATCGATGCCAGAGTTGGATATGGCACGGGCTGCCGGTAGCAATGCATCCAGCAGCGTGTCTTTGCGTGTTGTAGACAGCATTTATTCCTCGGTTTTTTGCCTGGGTATGTCGTGGACCATGCCGACTATAGGCGTCGCAAGGATAAAGAAAAAGGACGGTTTTCGCGGCAGTGGGGTTTGGCCTGGCTTGACTGCAAGCCTGCCATTGGCTTTGCCGGGCCACTTTGCACCAAATCAGGGCAACACTGACTGCAGCACCGCATCATAGGCGGCCACGGGCAGGATGACAGCATACCCCTCGCCATCACCGGCATTGATGGTCACCGATGCACTGGCAACGCGGTTGGACGTGCCGATGGTGCCACCCTGCGTCATGGTCAACTCGTCTAGCGGCCATTGCAGACCCGATGATCCTGCAAAATGCTGCTTGCCAAGTGGCCAGACAGAAAAGCGCGTCCCCGGCACCAGCGACAGGGCCACATCGCCAACAGGGCGCAGCAACACATCACGACGACCAACAAGGATGAGCGGAATATCTCGCTGCAATCGGGTGATCGCATGCATGCTGGCCAACACATGGTCCAGCCTGCCATCAAGAAAGCCAAAGCCGATAATCAGCGGTGCCGATATGCGCTGCAACGCCTTTTCAAGATCGGTGTCATCCTGACCATCAAGCTGCAAGGCCGGTACATCGTCAGGCACACGGCGAACAGAATCCATATCACCAAGCACCAAAGACGGACGCAAGCCGGCTGCATGCGCGGTATCCAGCCCCCCATCCACAGCAATCAGCGGCCAGTGCGGATCAATCCCGCCCACCATATCAGGATCAAGGTCGGGAGACGCGCCAATCAGTAAAACCGGACGGTCCCATTGCAGTTCTTCTATCGCCGCATCTGTCATCTGTCTGTTGTGCCGAAATCACCTGCGCCTTGCAATCCCCGACCGGCAAATGGGAAACAGCTTGCAGGTCGCCGCGTCTGCCAGTGTGGAAACTGGTGTGGAAACTGGTGTGGAACCGGGTGCAAACCAACATTTATGTCACCATGTCACAAAAATATAACAGGCATTGCACTCATTAGGGGTTGTGATTAAAGTTAGGCAGGGCTAAATATAGGCGATGCAGCGAGACCTGACACAAAAACCGGACAGCGTGATTGTTCCGCCGGAGCCTGTCACCATCCCGGATTCACCTGTTGCAAGAGGTGGTGGCGTAACAGCGTTGCGGTTGCGCGCCACATTGATGATTTTGATACTGCCAGTTGTCGCGGCCGCGCTGATGCTGACCGCGCAGGGCGAGCTGCTGGACATCATTTTCGGGGCAATCGCCGATGCCTATCTTCAGGTCAGTACGTTTGTTGCTGCCACATTTCTGATTATTTACGGGGCCGAGCGCGCGCTGAAGATCGACGCGACCGCCATGTTGCGCCGCGATACCATCTGGCAGGTGCCGGTGGCAGCTGCACTTGGTGCCCTGCCTGGGTGTGGTGGCGCGATTATCGTTGTTACCCAGTATGTAACAGGTCGGCTGTCATTTGGCGGCGTTGTGGCCGCACTGACAGCGACCATGGGTGATGCCGCCTTCCTGCTGATTGCCCAGGAACCACTGACCGGCCTTGCGATGATTGTCATTGGCTTCACCGTTGGCACGCTCAGCGGCTGGGTGATCAATGCGATCCATGGCGGTGATTTTCTGCGCGACACGAAGACCAGACCCGAGGCGACGGTCGAATCCAGTCATGACGACGCCTCGACACCTGCTCTCGACCGGCTATGGATGTTGATCCTGATACCGGGCATTTTGCTGGCTGGACTGGTGGCGTTTCAGGTGGATGTCGATGCGATGTTCGCAATGGATGGCATCGAACGTCCGGCCACCTTGCTCGGGGTGATTGGCGGTACGCTGGCCATCAGCATGCGGCTTGCACCGCGCTTCGGCTTCAAGGGTGACAGTGTGTTTTCAGAAGGTGGCGGGCTGGTAAGACGTACCATTTCCGACACCAATTTCGTGACTGTCTGGGTGATCGTCGCCTATCTGATTTTCGAGCTGTCCATCTATTTCCTCGAACTGGATCTGAAATCTGTGTTTGATGGATGGGTGCTGCTGACCCCGTTGATGTCCATTCTTCTGGGCTTTTTGCCGGGCTGCGGTCCTCAGGTGCTTGTCACCACCATGTATCTGTCTGGTATAATTCCGCTGTCAGCGCAGATCGGCAATGCCCTCAGCAATGATGGTGACGCGCTGTTCCCGGCCATTGCCATCGCACCAAGGGTGGCGGTCGTCGCCACCCTCTATTCTGCGGTGCCAGCATTGATCCTGGCCTATGGCTGGTTGTTCCTGTTTGAGCTTTAGGTCTCACGGAACGCCGTTGCGAGGGATTTCTGGATTGGTGTCATGATATATTCCATGATCGTCCGCTTGCCGCCAAGGATATCAATCTGCAGCGGCATGCCAGCTGTCACAACCGGCGTTTCGCTGGACTTGGTGAAAGCTATATCGGGAATACCGATGATCGTCTCATAGAACGGCATGGCGTTTTCAGGCTGCGTAGTATTGGTGGAAACCTTGCGCACCGTACCCATCAACACCCCATATCGTGACGGGTCATAGGCAGACAGCGAAATGCGGGCTGTCTGGCCAACCTTCACATCGGCGATGTCCTGCGGCAAGATCTGCGCGCGGACCAGATATTCAGCCTCGCCCGGCACAATTTCGACCAGCATGGTACCTGCCTACACCACCGCGCCAACGGTTTTCACATGTACCGCCGATACGGTGCCGGCAAGCGGCGCGCGCACATCAGCATGACGCCCCTTGCCGCGCAGCGCATCCTGCCGCGCCCACAGCTGCGCCGCCTTGGTCTGTTCGGTGATCAGCGCCTCACCTGCCGCGGCTCGAAAGCCGACCACCGTTGAATCCATCTCGCGCCGCTTGCCATCAAGATCCGCTTCGCGCGCTGATGCCGACAGCAGGGCCAATTCGGCGGCACCCAATGCCTCCTGATGACGAGATTTTGCTGCCAGGAGCATGGCACGAGGTTCATGCCCGGCCTCCACCAACGGGGCCAGCAGGGAAATTTCCTCGCCAACCAGCGCTGCTCTGGCCGTTGAGATGCGATGCTCGGCCTGCTTTTCAACAATCATCCTGTTCAAGGTTTCAATAGATTCCTCCAGCACCAGAAGACGCTGGCGCAACGCTTCGTTCCGCATCTCGAAAAGTGAGGATTCTTTGGCCACGATTTCTGGAGCATCGGCCATCAGATCAGATGGGAAGCGCAGCTGGGTCAGCCCGTCAGCCTCGGCTGACAATCTGATTTCGGCAGCACGCGCGGCATTCAGAGCAATTTCATTATCTGCAAAATTGGCGGTGACATCCTCATCCTCAAGGCGAAACAGCACATCACCCGCATTCACCTTGCTGCCAAGGCTGACATTGATATCGACAACCGATCCCGGCAGGCGGCTTTGCACATACTGCACTTCTGACGGGGTAAAGATCACCCCTTCGGCCCGCACCTGCTCGTCAATTTCCGCAACCGTCGCCCATGAAATGGCGATGATCACAAAGATCGAAATCAGGATATAGAGAACCTGCCCCTTGATGCCGCCCTTTTCGGGCAGCGGTTCCGGCGTGGAATGATCAACAGGCGGGCCACCCATCATCATCGGTGGTGGACCAAACAGCTTTCCAAACAATGCACGAAACGGCCAGGTGATGATCCTCAGGATCAGGAACAGAAGACGAAAGGGGGCAAGAAGTACCGCTTTGATATAAGACAAGGTAACAACTCCATTTCTCAAGTAATGACAATCAGGCTTGTGGGGCGGCGGCGGCAACAGGCGTCGGTTTCATGACTTCGTCGCGCGGACCAAATGTGGCTACACGCCCGCTTTCAAGGGCCAGAACCTTGTCGGCGATCTGCAATAGCGCCCCGCGATGGGTCACGAAAATCGTGGTGATGCCCTTGGTAGCAAGATCAAGGCTATTCACCATGTTCGCTTCCGCCTGCGCATCGAGCGCCGCCGTCGGTTCATCCATAAGCAGGATATTGGGCTTGCCAATCAGGGCACGGGCGATTGCCACCGACTGGCGCATGCCAACCGACAATTCACGCCCCCGCTCGGACAGCGGAAAATCAAAGCCACCCGGCAGCATGCCGACAAACCCCTCAACACCCGACAGCCTTGCCACTTCGACGAGGTCTTCATCACTGGCATCAGGGTTGCCCATCAGAATATTGTCGCGAATGCTGCCCGAGAACAGCACCGGGTTCTGCATCACCACACCGATATTGCGGCGCACATCATCCGGCCTGATATGGCGAATGTCGGCATTATCGACCAGCACCGCGCCCTTATCTGGCGGGTTCAGACCGCACAACAGGCGCAACAGCGTGGTCTTGCCCGATCCGATACGCCCGACAACGGCAAGCCGCTCACCAGCGTCGATCTTGAAGTTGATTTCGTTCAAAATAGGCTCGGGTTGGGCTTCGTAAGTGAAGCTGACATTCCGGAACTCCACATCGCCGTTGATCGTCTTGCGTTCAACCGCATCGGCCCGCGCCTCTTCATCCGAGGTGCCACCAAGAAGTTCATCCAGTGCCCGATAGGCAGACAAAGCCGAATTCATCCGGCCAAGCAGACCGGTCAGCTGTGCCAGCGGTGCCATTGTGCGTCCCGACAGGATCACACAGGCGATCAGCTGACCCATGGTCAGGCTGCCATCGGCGATCAGGAATACACCATAGACAACCATCACCACCTGGCTGACCTGTTGGCCGAACTGTGCGAACTGCGCTGCCAGCTGGCTGGTCACCTTGGTCTTCATGGTGGATTTGGCCTGATGCAGGACGGAATTCATCCATCGGTTACGCAGCATCGAGATGCCCCGCACTGTCTTCACTGTCTCCAGCGCCGCGATCATCTCGACAATCACCGCCTGTTTCGACTTTCCCTGCGCCTGGCTGAGTTCGGTCATCCGCTTGATGATCGGTTGCAGGATCAGGGCGAAGATAATCACCGTGGGCACGATCACCATCGGCACAAAGGCAATCGAACCACCGATCAGATACAGCACATAGATGAACAGAAAGATGAAAGGCATGTAGACAAGCACGGTAAAGCTGGCCGACCCAATGGCATCTTTCAGCATGTCGAAGTTGCGCACCGTGCCGGCAAGCAAACCCGTTGCCGTATTGGTCAGCGTGGCATCATGCCTGGCAATCCGTTCGAACAATGCGGCCGACACCTTGGTATCAACGCGCGCGCTGGCACGGTCGACAAAAATGCCGCGCAAAATCTTCATGGTCAGATCGAACATGATCACAAAGGCGATGATGCTGGTCAGCCACCACAGCGACTGAATGGCGTTATTGGGCACCACCCGGTCATAGACCGTCATGATGTAAACAGATGAAGCAAGTGCAAAGATGTTGATCAGGACAGACGCCCACATGACCTGAAAGTAAATTGCTTTGCTGGCAAAGACCGGGCCGAAAAACCAATGGCCATCACTGGAACGAGGGGCAGTCAACATGCAGCGTCTCCTAAGGTAAGTCCAAGAATTGAATCAAGTTGTTCTGCGACCAGAGAAGCCCTGGCGCGTACAAGTTCAGCCTCATTCGAGATTTCCAGCAGCCGCGCTTCGGCAGCCCCGATTTCAGCGCGCAGTCGGGCCAGCGCCAACGGAGCGCTGATGGTCTTTCCCTGACGTTCCTGCTGGGCGCGCATCCGGGCGTTCAGCTCATCACGGCGCGCGATGGCTTCATTTTCCTCACGGATGAGCTGCTGCGAACGCTGCGCAAGTGACTCGCTCTCACGCGCATGCCCCCGGTGCAGTGCATCAAGGCTTGATTTCAGTTCACGCTTGCGCCAGTCGGTCTCGCGAAGGCGCGCACGCGCTGTCCCGCCATCATAAAGCGGCATCGTCACCTCGATACGGCCAACAACCTCGTATTCGTCCTCATAGTCGGTTACATCAAAGATGGTGCCGTCCAGAACGCCATCCAGCTTCGGAAGGCGCGAACCGCGAATACTCTCGGCCTCATGTCCAACCTGACTCTGGCGAAGCCGCAGGGCGTGCGCCTTGTCAGTGCGATCGGCCAAAATTACTGGCAGCGTATCAGGACGATACTGGATAAAGGTCTGCGCCAGCGCAGATGCATCCTCGACTTCCAGCTCGAACTCGCTGCGGAATATCTCACGCAGCTGGTCGCGTTCGGCAACAGCACGGTTAAGGGCGATTTCCTGATCAAGGGAGACAAGTTGCGCCTCACGCAGATCGACCACGCGGCCGGCGCCCGCTTCAACCCGCGCCCGTACATTGGCAACATGCTCATTCACCTGATCGAGTGTCATGCGCTGCAGACTGACCATTTGATCCAGTTGCCGAAGGCTGAGCGCCAGACGCAACATGTCATGGCTGCGCGTGCGCATCACATCACGCGCGTCAATCTGCGCAACTTCAAAAGCGATCACACTGGCGTCGGTCTGATTGCGTCGCTGTCCAAAGTCGAACAGCGTGTATCGCAGTGTCAGCTTCGCATCATAGATATTGTTCTTTTCATCATGATCGAAATCACGGGTATGCGCGCCGGTTTTATAAATCTCCCGCTGGGCCGCGGTGTGCGGCCTTGACAAAATGCCCGGCGTTGGGGGCGATCGCTTGATCCGGCTGAGAACTTCTTTGCTGCCACTGATTGTGGCGGTCAGTTTCGGGCGCCCCTCGGCGCGCGTCAGACCCAGCCGGTGCGCCATCTGACAGGCACGGGCTGTCGCCTCGGTGACCTGCGGGTCGAGCAGCACAGCCTGGCGCACAGCCGGGGCCAGCCTGTCCTGCTGGACAGTGGCACTCGTCTCGGTTGAAGCCGTATCGCTGGCCCCGGATTGTGCCATTACTGGCAGGGCCGGCAGGGCAGCACCTGTCAGCAAGGCTGTCATCAGCACGGCACCCCGCACCTTCACCGCCTTCAACTGCGATAGCATCGATGTTGGCATCGCTATCACCAGATGACGCCAGGATACGATCCGCGAACGGCCCGAACATGGCACGCGGTCAGCTGCCCGCATCGCCAGGCACAGCCGTCCCGACATGAGGGTCAAACCCGATCGTTTTTCTGGGACACCGGATCGTTTTTCTGGGATATTGTCTGGCGTGTGAACACGCCCGGTGGTTTGCCGGAGTAATCTTCGCATGCTTCGTGGCCCCGCATTCGTTAATGGTCACATCACAAAGGCGAGAATAGGCTGCAATCAGCTAATTTTTCGTAAAGAACCCGGGCTAAAAGAACACACAACCCTGATTTATCTTCTCTTTCACGTGAACTCAGTTAAGAAATCGCTAATCAAAGGATTTGTTAACATTCAACATCAGCCGAATTGAATTCAGACGATGTTGAGTATTCAGTGACGCAGAAAGCTGGCTTTAACAAAGATGATGTCTCAGCGATTGGCATCCAGCTTGGCAGGCATATCTGCCAGCGCTGTTTCCAGCGCATCAAAGTGCGTCAGCAATGCCTCACCCGCAGTTGCCGGCACTGCCGCCAGCAGCTCGGCTTCGAAGCGCGCGGCTATACCGGCGATTTCATTCGCCATCTGGCGTCCCGAATCGCTCAGCGCGAGGCGGATCAACCTGCGGTCACTTTCATTGACCAGTTTTGAGACAAGGCCCCGCGCCTGCAGCCGCTGAACCGCCCGTGTAACGCGCGCCCGGTCCATATCAACGCGGGTGTAGATGTCACGAATCGAAATTTCCGATTCCTGCGTCAAATGGATGATGATCCGCCATTCAGCAACTGAAATTTCAAATCGTGCCTCGTATCGCTCGGCAAGACGACGGCTGAGCGCGTTGGCAAGCCGTGCGGCCCGGTAGGGCAGAAACCCGTCGAGGAGCAATGGCGGCATGTCACTGCCGGGCATGGCCTTTGCCGCCCGACCCTCAACGAATCCCTGATCCAAAGGCCCCTGATCCAGAGGCGTCTGATCCAAAGGCCCCTGATCTTCTGGCCCCTGATCTTCTGGTCCTTGGTTCACGGGTCCTTGAGTCACGGGTATATCTTCTTTCGGCAGGTTTTCTTTCGGCATGTCGTTCACGGATTGTTTATGATCCCGGCCAATGGTCCAGTCAGGTAATTCCCACCTGTTATCCCGGCATCACCTGATACACCGACCATGATCAAAGCGCGTTGGTCACTGGAAACAGGATTGACAATCATTTCATTTGAAATGATTGTCAATCGCTGATTATCGCAGCAATTGCAGGACAGGAGAGGCGCATGATTTCGCAGGACATGATGCCCGGCTTTGGCAATGATTTTGAAACCGAGGCGCTGGAAGGTGCTTTGCCGCAGGGCCGCAACTCGCCGCAGAAATGCGCTTACGGCCTCTATGCAGAACAGCTGAGCGGATCCCCCTTCACGGCACCACGCGCAACGAATGAACGGTCCTGGTTATATCGGATCCGCCCGTCGGTGCGTCATACTGGTCGGTTTGCCCGCCTTGAACTGGCGCATTGGAAAACGGCCCCAGATGGTGACCCGCACGATCTGCCGCTTGGTCAGTATCGCTGGGACCCGCTGCCCGCGCCAAACGCCGCCTGTGACTTTATTGACGGCATCCGCACCATGACCAGCACCGGCGATGCCCGCCAGCATCTTGGTATGGCCGCCAGTCTTTATGCCTTCAGCGAAAGCATGACCGACAAGGTGCTGCTGAATGCCGATGCAGAAATGCTGATCGTACCTGAACAGGGCACGCTGGACATCTTTACCGAAATGGGCCGGATGATTGTGCCGTCCGGACATATTGCCGTCCTGCCGCGCGGGATGATGGCAAAGATTCGCACCGATGCCACACTGGCACGCGGGTATATCTGCGAGAATTACGGTGCCAAATTTACCTTGCCTGATCGGGGGCCCATCGGTGCCAACTGTCTTGCCAATCCGCGTGATTTCAAAACACCGGTTGCCGCCTTTGAAGATGATGACAGCCCGCATCAGCTGGTGATCAAATGGTGTGGCGGCTTTCATACCACGACGCTTGATCATTCACCGCTGGACGTGGTGGCCTGGCATGGCAACTACACGCCTTATTGTTATGATCTGGCAACATTCTCGCCGGTTGGTGCGATCAGTTTCGACCATCCTGACCCGTCGATCTTTACCGTTTTGACCGCCCCTTCAGAGACAGCCGGCACTGCCAACATAGACTTTGTGATCTTTCCAGAACGCTGGCTGGTTGCCGAAAACACCTTCCGCCCACCCTGGTACCATCGCAATATCATGTCTGAATTCATGGGGCTGATCACCGGCCAGTATGATGCCAAGGAAGAGGGTTTTGTGCCCGGTGGAGCCAGCCTGCATAACATGATGCTACCACACGGACCCGATCTTGATGCCTTTAGCAAAGCATCAGCAGCCGATCTGAAGCCGGTGAAACTGACCAATACAATGGCCTTTATGTTCGAGACAAGGTTCCCCCAGCAGGTAAGCAAATTTGCCGCCGAGACCGACCAGCTTCAGGATTCCTATGTGGATTGCTGGTCAGGCCTGCAAAAGCAGTTCGATGGCACCCCGTAACAACCGGCAGATGCCACCAGACAATATGGCCGCACATGCCGCAAACATGATTATCGTGAAAGGATGCATCGATGAAACTGGCTACCCTGAATGACGGCACGCGTGACGGCAGACTGGTCGTTGTCTCGCGCAATCTGTCGCGTTGCGCCGGGGCCGATGCCATTGCACCCACCCTGCAGGCCGCGCTGGATGACTGGGCGAAGACAGAACCGGCACTGACAAAGCTGTTCAATGATCTGCAAGATGGCGGGGTTGCCGGTGACCCGTTTGAACAGGCTGCAGCGCATTCCCCCCTGCCCCGCGCCTATCAATGGGCTGACGGATCGGCTTATGTGAACCATGTGGCACTTGTCCGGCAGGCCCGCGGGGCTGAAATGCCTGACAGTTTCTGGAGCGACCCGCTGATGTATCAGGGCGGGTCAGATGATTTTATGCCGCCCCGTGCGCCGATCGAAATTCCGGATGCAAGCTGGGGTATCGATATGGAGGCCGAAATCGCTGTGATTACAGATGATGTGCGAATGGGCGTATCATCAGCCGATGCCGCCAGCCATATCAAGCTGGTGATGCTAGTCAATGATGTCTCGCTGCGCAATCTGATCCCCGCCGAACTTGGCAAGGGCTTTGGCTTCTTCCAGTCAAAGCCATCGACGGCCTTTTCGCCGGTTGCCGTCACACCGGACGAATTTGGCACCGCATGGCAGGATTGCGTGCTGCACCGCGTAATGGAGGTTGATCTGAATGGCCAGCCGCTTGGCCGCGCCAATGCGGGCACCGATGCAACATTCAGTCTGGCACAGCTTGTCGCGCATGCCGCCAAGTCACGAAACCTGGGGGCTGGTGCCATCATCGGGTCGGGCACCATATCCAACCGCGATGCAGATGGCGGGCCGGGACGACCAGTTGACGCAGGCGGACGGGGCTATTCCTGCCTTGCCGAAATCCGTATGGTGGAGACGATACGCGATGGCAAGCCGGCAACACCCTTCATGCAATTTGGTGATCGGGTGGGAATCGAAATGCATGATGATGACGGTGCCAGCATTTTCGGACGCATTGACCAGACAGTGGAAAAATTTGATGTCTAAATCCTTTGCCTCTCAAGGCGACCTTTCAGAAAAGACCATCAGCTTTACCGAGATCGGACGCGATTTGTGGGCTTTCACTGCCGAGGGTGACCCCAACACAGGTGTGATCATCGGCGATGACTCGGTGATGGTGATCGACGCGCAGGCCACGCCGCGCCTTGCCAACATTGTTGTCGAGAAAATCCGCAGCGTGACCGACAAGCCGATCAAGCATGTTGTGCTGTCGCATTATCACGCTGTCCGTGTGCTTGGTGCCTCTGCCTATGACGCATCGGAGATCGTGGCATCGGACAAGTGCCTGGCGATGATCCACGAACGCGGGCAGGAAGACTGGGACAGTGAGTTTGCCCGTTTCCCACGCCTGTTCGAGGGGCATGAAAGCATTCCCGGGCTGACCTGGCCCACCCTGACATTCAATGACCGGCTGACCATCCATCTTGGCAAGAGGCGGGTTGAGCTGATGTTTATGGGCCGCGCGCACACCGCCGGGGATATCGTAGCGTTTGTGCCGGATGAACAGGTGATGTTTACCGGCGATATCGTTGAATATCACTCGGCCTGTTATTGCGGTGACGGACATTTCAATGACTGGGGCAACACGCTGGACAACATTGCTGCCTTCCGGCCAGCCGCGATTGCACCCGGGCGCGGCGACGCGCTGGTGGGTGATGCAATGGTCGGGGCTGCAATTACCAATACACGTGATTTTGTGGAAAGCACCTATCGTCCGGCAGCCATGGTGGCAGCACGCGGCGGCAGTCTGAAAGATGCGTGGGATGCGGTACGCGCCGAATGCGATCCGAAATTCGCCGACTACGCGATCTATGAACATTGCCTGCCATTCAATGTGGCACGCGCCTTTGACGAGGCAAAAGGCATCGACACGCCCCGCATCTGGACAGCCGAGCGCGACATCGACATGTGGAACGCTCTGCAGAACGGATAGGCATTAACGGCTTGGCCCCATAACTGGCAATATGACAGACGGACAGGATAATGGCACGATATCAGTATGAGCCCTTTGATTATGTAACGCCGCCCGAACTGACCGGACAGGCTGGTACACGTGCGCCTGTCATTATTGTTGGTGCCGGGCCAATCGGCCTTGGCGCCGCAGTCGATCTTGCGACCCACGGCATCGCCAGCGTTGTCGTTGATGACAATAATGTTGTGTCAGTCGGCAGTCGTGCAATCTGCTGGGCCAAGCGCAGTCTCGAGATATTTGACAGGCTGGGCATCGGCGACAGGATGCTGGAAAAAGGCGTGACCTGGAAGCTGGGGCGGGTTTTTCGCGGCGATCAGGAGGTCTATAATTTCGACCTGTTGCCAGATGATGGCCACAAGTTCCCGGCCTTCATCAATCTGCAGCAATATTATGTGGAGCAATATCTTGTCGAGCGCTGCACCGACTTTCCAGATTTGATCGACTTGCGCTTCAAGAACCGTGTTCAGTCGGTCGGACAGGATGAAACAGGCGTCTGGGCCGATATCGAAACGCCTGACGGCAGTTACCGCCTGGACGGCGATTTTCTGCTGGCCTGTGACGGGGCGAACAGCCGCTTGCGCCGACAGTTCGGCCTTGACTTCGGCGGGCGGTATTTTGAGGAACGCTTCCTGATCGCCGATGTCGAGATGCAGGCTGACTTTCCGTCCGAACGGTGGTTCTGGTTCACCCCGACATTTCACCCCGGTCAGTCGGCGCTGCTGCACAAGCAACCCGACAATATCTACCGCATCGACTTGCAGCTGGGCCCTGATGCCGACCCGGAAGAAGAAAAGAAGCCGGAGAACGTTATTCCGCGGATTGAAAAGGTGGTTGGCGGGCGACCCTTCAAGCTGGATTGGGTATCGGTCTACAGTTTCAACTGCCGGCGGATTGACAGATTTGTCCATGACCGGGTGATCTTTATCGGTGATTCAGCGCACGTGGTCTCACCCTTTGGTGCCCGCGGCGGCAATGGCGGCATGCATGATGTTGATAACCTGTGCTGGAAGCTGGCACACATCATCAACGGGACGTCCGATGCCAGCCTGCTGGACAGCTATGATGCCGAGCGCGTGCATGGGGCTGATGAGAATATTCGCAATTCCAGCTGGACCTCGCGCTTTATGTCACCGGAACCGGGAATCGAGATGTCGTTCCGCAATGCCGTTCTCAGCCTTGCTGTCGACACGCCGTTTGCCCGCCGCATGGTTAATGCCGGCCGGCTATCCGTGCCGTGCCAGCTGGATAGCAGTGATCTGAACAGTCATGACTCAGATGAATTCGATGTTGCGATGCAGACCGGCATGGTGTGCCTTGATGCGCCAGTGCGCCATGCTGATGGCCGCGATGACTGGCTGATGCGCCAGATTGGTGGGGGCTTTTGCCTGCTTGCAACTGGCGGGGCCACAATCGATCCGGCAACACTGCCAGATGGCATCACCGTGCTTGAGATCGGCAGCGGGCGTGACGGCAGCCTTGAAGATACCGAGGGCCTTGTGGCGGCGCGTTACGGGCGCGGCGTTCACCTGATCCGCCCTGACCAGCATCTGGCCGCGCGCTGGGTCGCACCAACGCCGGGCGATATTACATCGGCGCTGGCGCGCTGTGCCCGTATTGCCGCCTGATGATGGCCTTGGTCACAAGGTCGAAACGACATGCAACGGAGGGGTGCGATGACCCTGAACACCGAATTCAATCTGGGCACGCAAAGCGACAGCCTGTTCAATGAATTGCTGGATGCGCATCAAGGTCTGAGTTTAGATCAGTCGAGCCAGATGAATGCTGCCATGATCCTGTTGCTGATGAACCATATTGGCGATCCGGCGGTGATCCGCGATGCGATAGCGCGCGCCCGCGCTGCCCTCGACGCCTGACCGAATTGATCTATGAGAAAAATGGCGCATTCCCCAACTGACAGCAGGACAGCACATCATGACCACACCCGTCCTTTATGATTACTGGCGTTCCTCGGCAAGTTACCGTGTGCGCATCACTCTGAACCTGAAAGATATTGCCTATCAGGCGGTGACCATCGATCTGCAGACGCAGCAACATGTTGGTGTGGAACACAAGGCACGCAACCCGCAGGGCTTTGTGCCGGCGCTGGATATTGACGGTCGCATGATGACACAGTCGCTGGCGATCATTGAATATCTGGACAGTCGCAACCCGGCCCCTGCCCTGTTGCCAGCCGATCCGGCCGAGGCAGCGCGTCTGCGCGCCATCGCCTATGCCATTGCGATGGAGATACACCCGATCTGCAACCCCAGTGTTGTCGCGCATCATGCAGCCGCCTTTGACGGCAGCAATGATGATCGTAAGATCTGGATGCAGCATTTCATCGACAAGGGATTGCGCGCTGTCGAGGCACTGGCAGATCATCCGGCCAGCGGCCGCTTTCTTCATGGTGACAGCCCTGGCCTTGCCGATATCGTGCTTGTACCGCAGCTCTATAACGCGCGCCGCTGGGAGGTGTCGCTTGATGACATGCCGCGATTGACGGCCATCGATGCGGTGTGTCGCGATCTGCCAGCCTTTGCCGCAGCCGCTCCCGAAGCGGTGAACAACGCGCCCTCCTGATGTTTCATATCATCCTGTTCAACCCGCAAATACCGCCCAATACCGGAAACATCATCCGGCTTTGTGCCAACACCGGTGCCAGCCTGCATCTGATTCATCCCCTTGGTTTCAGGCTGGATGAAAAATCCTGCCGCCGTGCCGGGCTGGACTATCACGCGCTGTCAGATGTGCATCAGCATGACGACGTGCAGCAATGCCTTGATGCGTTGCAGACCCCCCGCCTTTTCGCGGTCACCAAATTTGCCACCAGGCGCTATGACAGCGTTGCCTATCAGCGCGATGATGCGCTGCTGTTTGGCACCGAGACATCTGGGCTTCCAGCCGCGCTGCATGACCGCATCGATGATGATCACAAGCTGGCGCTGCCGATGGCTGACGGCAATCGCAGCCTGAATCTGTCAAACGCCGTTTCCATCGTTCTTTACGAGGCGTGGCGCCGCTGTGATTTTGCCGGTATGGTGCCGCTTCCCGCCAACCCCGATCTTGTGTGACCCGATGCCCGTACCTGCTGACACTGCCACTCTTCAGAAACTGAATGTTCCAACGCCGGGTGATGGCGAGATGGTCAGCATTGCCGATGATCTGCTGTGGTTTCGCTTTCATCTTCCGTTCCGGCTGAATCATATCAATCTGTTCGCGCTGGACACCGATCAGGGCTGGATGCTGATCGATTGCGGCATCAACAGTGATGATATCGGTGCGCAATGGGATGTCATCCTGCCGCAACTGGAAGGGCGCAAACCTGTCGCCGGGATCATCGTCACGCATCATCATGCTGATCACATCGGCTATGCGGGTGCGCTTGCCGCGCGCACCGGGGCACCGATCCATATCGGTGATGTGGAACATAGTATGGCGCGGTGGGCGCTGTCCCAGAGCGAGGACAGTTTTGCCGCCGTCGCCGCGGCCACCTATGCCAATTTCGGACTACCCGAGGCGCTGGTGACACGCACAACCTCGGTCGGCAACTATTACCGCAAGCTGGTTGGCGATTTCCCCGAGGCCAGGATCATAACACCTGACACCGTGATCGAGACCGTTTCAGGCAACTGGAAGGTGCGATTTGATGCAGGTCATGCGCCCGGCCATCTCGGGCTTTATGACGAGGTGCGTCGTCTCTATATTGCGGTTGATTTCCTGCTTGGCCGGATTTCACCGAATATTTCAGTCAGCCTGCGCGATCCGGACCGCGATGTACTGGCACAATATTATGAATATCTTACCAGCGTTGCCAATCTTGGTGCCGATTGGCAGATCATCTGCGGACATGACTGGCACTATCATGATGGCGCGGCCCGTGCCGCCCAGCTGGTTGCGCATCATGACAAACGGCTCGATGAATTACGCGTGATCGGCACACCGCAGACCACATCCGATGCGATGAATACCCTGTTCCGGATGGAACTGACCGACCACGAGATATTCTTTGCCAGCTGTGAAGCGCGGGCACATCTGAACCATCTGGTGTCGCGCGGTGATCTGGTGCGTGACATGCAGGACGGTGTCGCTGTCTTCAGCCCGGCCTGAATTCATAGGGTGTGATCTCGTGTGGCGTACGTTTGGGCTGGCGGCATTCAGACACACCTTGCTGCTGGCTGCGGTAATTGACTAACAAACCTCAGTCCGGCACAAGAAACCCTTCACGTCACCTTGTGGAGCGCGACAATGAGCGATGACTACAAATTCGATACGCTGAGCCTGCATGCCGGCCATGTGCCTGATGCGCAGCATGGATCGCGCGCCGTCCCGATCCATCAGACAACATCCTATGTGTTCCGTGATACCGACCACGCTGCAGCGCTCTACAATATGGAGCTTGGCGGCCATCTCTATACGCGGATTTCCAATCCCACCGTGGCCGTTCTGGAACAGCGGGTTGCCGCGCTTGATGGCGGGGTCGCCGCTACTGCCACTGCCTCGGGGATGGCAGCGCTGACCACAGCCGTGATGACGATTTGTTCGTCAGGTGATCATATCGTCGCCTCATCGCGCATGTATGGTGCCAATATCAATCTGCTGGAAAATACGTTGCCACGCTTTGGCATCACCACCAGTTTTGTTGCCCCCGATGATGTGGACGCCATTCGCGATGCCATTCAGCCGAACACCAAGATCATCTTTGGTGAGGTGATCGGCAATCCGGGCCTCGATGTCATGGATGTCGAGGCTGTCGCCGCGGTTGCCCGCGACGCGCATGTCCCGCTGATGCTGGATTGCACGTTCAACACCCCATGGCTGCTGAAGCCAGTGTCGCTTGGTGCCAATATCCTCATTCATTCGCTGACAAAATGGATGGGCGGGCACGGCGTTGCGATTGGCGGCGCGGTTGTTGATGGCGGCAATTTCGATTGGGGCAAGGATGACCGCTTTCCGACCATTGCCGGTCCGCACTACGCGATGAACGAAATCAATTTCCATGAGGAATTCGGCCCGGCCGCCTTTACGGCGAAACTCCGTGCCGAGGGCATGTATAATTTTGGCCCGTCCATGTCGCCAACCAATGCCTTTCATATTCTTCAGGGTATCGAGACTTTGCCACTGCGGATGCAAAGGCATATGGACAACACCGCTGCCATGCTGACATTTCTGACGGAACATGACCAGGTGGCCTGGGTGAAACATCCCACATTGCCAACCCATCCAAGCCATGAACTGGTTCAGCGCATGCTGCCGAGGGGGGCCGGGTCGATTATCGTCTTCGGGTTGAAAGGGGGCCGTGCTGCCGGTCAGGCCTTTATCGAAGCGGTCCAGTTGTCATCACATCTGGCCAATGTCGGGGATGCAAAAACACTGGTCATTCATCCGGCCAGCACCACCCATTCGCATATTTCTGCTGAGGCGATGCGCGAAGGCGGCCTGTCGGATGACATGATCCGGCTGTCGGTCGGCCTGGAAGATATCGCGGATATCACCGCTGATTTCGAGCTGGGCATGCGAGCTGCGGCACGCGTGGCGGCACAGGCAGCCGAATAACCGGCTGCACGGCAACATGTGGAACAATACGCATGACCGCAGGTAACAGATTTCGGGGACAGGGATCAGCCGCATGAAGCATGAACAAGACGGTGTTTCCATACATATCGCGACTGGTGGGGTGGATTTTGACCCGCAAGGACAGGTCCTTGTCTTTTTGCATGGCAGTGGCCAGAACCATCTGACATGGGTACTTCAGAGCCGGTTTTTTGCCCATCGCGGCTATGCCGTTCTTGCCCCTGATTTTCCCGGCCATGGCCTGTCAGGCGGCACCCCCTTGACCAGCATCGAAGCTCATGCTGACTGGCTGATTGCGCTGCTGGACCAGCTTGGTGTTGGCAGCGCCACACTTGTCGGCCATTCGCAAGGTGTGCTGGTGGCCATAGAGGCCGCATCGCGCTATACGGGCAGGATCGACGCGCTGGCGCTGATCGCCGGAGCACTGGCGATCCCGGTCAATGACATGCTGGTGGAAACCGCGCTTGCAAAGCCGGCCAAGGCAGCGCGGATAATGACCAGCTGGGGTCACGGACCTGCTGCCCACAAGTTCGACAACACCCTGCCGGGCCATGCCTTTCTGGGCTTTGGACGGCGGGTCATGGAAATGAATGATCCGGCGGCGTTGCATGCCGATCTTGTTGCCTGCAACAGCTATGTGCGGGGCAAGGACGCTGCCGCCAGCATCAGTCAGCCCACCTTGTGTCTGCTTGCCGCCAAGGACAAGATGACACCAGCCAAGTTCGGGCACAAAATGGCAGAGAGCATCGCCGATGCCACAGCCGTCACCTTTGAGGATGCCGGGCATTTCCTGCCAGCTGAATTCCCCGTAGAGGTCAATAACGCATTATCAGGGTTTCTGTCGCGCTGACGCGTGACCGGACAGATCAAGAGGTAAGACATGTCCAACACAGTATTCCAGAAAATCGCCGTCATCGGTGCCGGCACCATGGGTAGCGGCATCGCTGCACAAATTGCAAATGCCGGGCATGATGTGATGCTGTTTGATCTGCCGGCGCGTGACGGTGATGACAAGTCACCAGCGGAACTGGCCATCGACCGCCTGATGGTGTCAGACCCGCCACAATTGATGCACAAGCGCAATGCCGAGCGCATCACGACCGGCACAATCAACGATGACTTTGACGCGCTGGCCGATTGCGACTGGATTATCGAGGCGGTTGTCGAGCGCCTTGATATCAAGAAGGACCTGTATCGCCGGCTTGATGCAACCATTGGCCCTGACTGTATTGTCAGCTCCAACACATCCACCATTCCGATCAGCCTGCTGGTGGAAGATATGCCGCCGGCCTTTCGCCAGCGTTTTGCGATCACGCATTACTTCAATCCGGTGCGTTATATGCGTTTGCTGGAACTGGTCCGTGGCACCGAAACACGCAGCGATGTGATTGACCGTCTTGCCGACTTCAATGACCGGGTGCTGGGCAAGGGTGTTGTCCGCTGCGCCGATACTCCCGGCTTCCTTGGCAACCGGGTTGGCGTGTTTGCCTTGCAGGTTGGCATTGATGAAGCGATGCGGTGCGGGCTGACCATTGAACAGGCAGATGCGCTGATGGGGCGCCCGATGGGCATTCCGAAAACCGGTGTTTTTGGTCTCTATGATCTGATTGGTATCGATCTGATGGTCGATGTTGTGGCCTCGCTGCGCTCTATCCTGCCCGAAGGCGATGCCTTTCACGCAGTGGGTGGTGAGAACGCCATGATCACCGCAATGATCGCTGACGGCTTTACCGGCAACAAGGGTAGCGGCGGTTTCTACATGACCGGAGATGACGGTATACCGCTTGCCCGTCCGTTGAGTGGCGACGGTGAGCCGCTTGCCGACTGGCGACCGGCCAGCAATGCGCTTCCTGATTCGGCCATTCGGGCTGCCGATGCTGCCGCGACACGGCGCGAACCATTGCTGGAAATTATCGATGGCAATGATGACTGCGCCCGTTTTTCACGGCGGGTTCTGGGCCGCGTACTGGCCTATGCCGCCAGTCTTGTGCCTGATGTCACCACCTCGCCGCAGGATATCGATGACGCGATGAAGCTGGGTTTCAACTGGCAGCGCGGTCCGTTTGAAATGATTGATGCCATTGGCACCTCACGCATGGCTGCATTGCTGGACGAGGCCGGGCTTGAAACGCCAGCCGTTCTGGGTAGCAGCGACGCCTTCTATCGTGCCGACGGTGATGTGCTGACCGTGCGCCAGTCAGATGGCAAATTTGCTGCCGTCAGCCTGCCCGAAGGGGTCATGCGCTTTCACATGACGCGCCAGACGCTGACCCCGATCACCAGCAATAATGCTGCCAGCCTGTTTGCGCTGGAAGGTGACTTGCGCCTGGTGGAGTTCCATTCCAAGGCCAACGCGCTGACGGATGAATCGATGGAGATTGTTGGCGCCGCAGCTGAAGATCACGGCAAGGGCATCATCATCCATAATGACGCCCAGCATTTTTCGGCTGGCGTTGATCTGAACGCCTTCCGTACCTTGATCGAGGCACAGGACTGGACCGGGATCGATGACTTTCTGAAACGCTTTCAGGATGCGGTTTTCAAGCTGAAATACACACCTGTGCCGGTCGTGGGCGCGCCCTCTGGCCTTGCTGCTGGCGGCGGATATGAAGTGCTGACGCATTGTGACAAGCTGGTGGTACACACCAACTCAGTGATGGGCCTTGTCGAGGCAGCGGTCGGCGTTGTGCCGGGCGGCGGCGGGGTAAAAGACACCTATTTCCGCTGGCATGCGGCAAAGGGGAACTGGGATGATGCGGCGTGGCAGACATGGATGAATCTTGGCTATGCGGCCACCGGATCATCGCCACAGCTGTCGGCACGTATGCAGTATTTCCGCGACGGTCATGATGAAACGGTGATGAACCGCGACCGCCTGCTGCCGCGCGCTATCGCCCTTGTTGGTGAACTTCAGGACGGCTATGCGGCACCAGCGGAGCCCGTGGCAACGCTGGCCAGTCCCGACCTGCACGCAAAGATGGACAGCTTTATGCAGGACGGTGTCAGCCGCGGTGACTTCATGCCGCATGACCGGACGGTTGCAATGGAAATTGCCGGCATCGTTCTGCGCGGAGATGGTGATGGTGAGACCGCCAGCGAGCATGATCTGTATGCGCGTGAACGGCGGGCTTTTATCAATCTGTGCCAGACCCCTGAAACGCATGCGCGTATGGCCAGCATGCTGGATGATGGTGCGGCGATCCGGAACTAGCTCGCAAATCGCCCCCGCACCCTGCTTTGTGCGTTTGACACTGCCTGGCCGAAAGTCCGCCTGGCGTTTTGATCGCGCTACAGCCAGTCAGGGTCCATTTCGAACAGGGCGTCAGGCCCTTCTGAAATCTTCGCCGCCAGCTTGTCAACCTCGGGCAGTGCATAGGCCATATAGGCCCCGGCGGTGGCTTTCTTTGCCTTCATGAAGGCAGGGTCGCCCTCGCCGGCTGCCTCGGCACGCGCCGCAGCGGATGCCGCACGCGCCAGCTGCCACCCACCGCTCAGGAAGCCCAGCATCATCAGGAAATCGGCCCCCGATGCAGCGGCATCACGCGGTGAATTGGCCCGCGCCAGCAAGGTATCAAGCGCGCCTTCAGCCGTATCGCAGGCCGCCGCAACATGCGTGCCAAGTGTGCCAACGCCATTACCGCCTGCCTTGATTCCGTCCATGTCGCTGCGAATTTCAGACATCAATGCGCGCACCGCTGCCCCGCCATCGCGCAGGGTCTTGCGGAACACCAGATCATTTGCCTGAATGGCGGTTGTGCCTTCATAGATCGGCAGGATACGGGCATCGCGATAATGTTGCGCCGCGCCGGTTTCCTCAATGAAGCCCATGCCGCCATGTACCTGCACCGCATCAGATGTCAATTGCAGCGAACGTTCGGTCATCCAGCCCTTGATAACAGGAATCAGAAGATTTGCCCGCTCCTGCCAGAAATCACCTTCATCGCCTGACAGGTGATGCGCCCTGTCGAGGCTGACCCCGCCAACCAGCAGCACCGCACGCATCGCCTCAATTTCGGCCCGCATTGCAGTCAACAGGCGCAGCACATCAGGGTGATGGACAATCGACTGACCCTTTTCGCCTTCCAGCGGGGTGCCCTGCACCCGATCGCGCGCATAGCCGACAGCCTGCTGATAGGCCCGCTCGGAAATCGACAGACCCTGCAATCCAACATCAAAGCGGGCGCTGTTCATCATCAGGAACATGCAATCCAGACCGCGGTTTTCCTCACCGATCAGATAGCCGATCGCCCCTTCATCCTGGCCATATTGGAGCACCGCGGTGGGCGACGACTTGATCCCCAGCTTTTTCTCGATTGAAAGGCAATGCACCTCGTTACGGTCACCAAGGCTGCCATCTTCATTGACCAGATATTTCGGCACGATGAACAGCGAGATACCCTTCACACCTGCTGGCGCATCAGGCAGACGCGCCAGAACGAGATGAATGATATTCTCGCTCATGTCATGTTCACCGTAGGTGATGTAAATCTTCTGCCCGCGAATGCGATAGTGATCGCCTTCAGGTGTGGCGGTGGTGCGCAGGGCAGCAAGATCGGTGCCCGCCTGCGGTTCTGTCAGGTTCATCGTCCCCGACCATTCGCCGCTGTTCAGCTTTGGCAGAAATGTGGCTTTCTGTTCAGCGTCACCAACAACCTCCAGCGCATGGATCGCGCCCTGCGTCAAAAGCTGACATAGCGCAAAACCCAGATTGGCGCTGTTCCACATTTCGTTGACGGCTGCGCTGACACATTGCGGCAGGCCCTGCCCGCCATGCTCCGGATCAGCGTTCAGCCCGATCCAGCCCCCGTCGGACATTGCCTTCCACGCATCGGCAAACCCTGCCGGGGTCGTCACGGTACCGTCTTCATGGCGCACGGATCCGGCCATGTCGCCGGCATGATTCAGCGGTGCGATGATATCACCGGCAAGTTTCGATGCCTCTTCAAGAACGGCTTCAACCAGATCATCGGACACCATGTCCATACCGTTCAACGCCGCCACTTCGTCCAGCCCCACAAGGTTGCGGAGCACGAATTTCATGTCTTCGACAGGTGCCTGATACATATCTCTATCCTAAGCTGCAGCTACCATAATCCCAGTGGCGCAGTGTCGCCGAATCCGGCAAAGCCCACACCGTCGCCTTTTGTCACACGTCATCAGCATATCGCGGCAATCGCGCCCGCTAAAGCCCTAATCACAGCCCTAATCACAGCCCTAATCACAGCCCTCATCACCAGCCCGCCATCACCAGCCAGCCATCACCAGCCAGCCGGAAGCTTGGCGACCAAACAGATGATCCGGATTAATCGAGACGGATATCGTAGTTGGCACGCAGTGCAGTATCCAGTTCAGGCGATATATGCGACGGGTGGAAGTTCTGCAGGATATCCTGCTTTGCCTTCACCGCAGCCGCGACAAGGTTCGGTTTGCCGAGTTCCGCCCATTCCTTGGGGCTGGAGCGATCGCCAATTGCCGGATAGACATATTCTGTCTGCATCAGGCCTATTGTCTGGCTATGCCCCAGATAATGCCCCGGCCCGTCAATACAGACATCGCGCATGACATCGATGCCGATCGACTCCTCGCTTACCTCGATGCCGCGCACACAACGCAGACACTGGCCAAGCATGTCATTGTCGATGATCAGGCTTTCAAGACAGAAGCCCAGAAGCGAGGCATGCATGCCCGCCGCCTCGTAGACCATGTTCAGGCCGGACAGCCCCGCCATCACAAGGGTGCTGCCCTTTTCATAACCAGACTGTGCATCCGGCATCTTGGAATCAGACATGCCGGCAGCGGCTCCGCCCGGAAGCCCGTAATGCTGCAACATCTGGGCACAACAGGCCGTCAGCAACCCCTGTTCGCCTGACCCGCCAGACATGGCCCCGGTCCGCAAATCCGATACAAATGGCCAGGTGCCAGCGATGCAAGGATGCCCCGGCACCATCGCGTTCACATAAATCAGCCCGGCGATGACTTCGGACAATGCCTGCGCCACAGCCCCGGCGATAGCGGCTGGCGCTGTGGCACCGGCCTGCCCGGCGGATAGCAGCAACACCGGCATGCCGGCATGCACGGCCGCTTCCATTACCTGACAGCTTTCGGTGGCAAATCGCAGCGGCGGCACGACAAAGCAATTGCTGTTCGAAACAAACGGACGGGCGCGCCATTGATCTTCACCACCAGCAATCTCATGCAGCATCGAGATTGTCGGTGCCAAAAACGGTGCCTCGGTAAAGCTGGCGCCCACATGTTTGGTTGTGCCTTTGACAGCCGCATAGACCGTATTCAGATCAAGCGCTGCCGGATCAACTATGTCCCGCGCCACCATCGGACGCTGAAAGAAGTGGATATTGTCCATCTTCTCGACAATGCGCGCGGCATCATAAATATCGGACAGCCACGACTCGCGATAATCGTTCGCCTCGACATCAACGACGTGAACAGCCGCTCCGGCAGTGCCGTAATGTACCCGGCTGCCGGACAGCAGCAAATCATGCTTCGGGTCCTGACCATGCAACGTGATGTTCCGCGCCGCCTTGGCCAACATGTCATCGACCAGCGCCCGCGGAAAGCGGATCCGGCCATCATCACCGGCGATGGCACCAGCCGCTGTCATATAACCAATACCGGTTTCAGGCGCCTGGCTGAGACCGATTTCCTCAAGGATCTGGTAGACCGCCGAATCAATGGCCTGAACTGCCGCCGCATCCAGAGGCCTGTACTGGCCGCCGATAAGGCCAGCGCGTACCGGCCGCAATTCTTCAGCAAGCGGAGCAGCCCGTTCCATACGCCGCGCTGCGCGCCCGCCAGCCCGCCGGGCTGATTGTGGCAGAGGACGAAGAAGCTGTCTGATCATCTGATTGTTCCTCTATTGTCAGAGCCGGACCTGAGCGGCCTTCGGATCATACATGGGTTTAAGACTAACCTCGGCTGGGATGATGCTGCCGGCGACATCAATGCTGTAGGTTGATCGCAACTGCTCATCGGCACTTTCACCATCATTGCGGCACGCCACATAGCCAAGACCGATAGCACCGCCCAGATGATGGCCGTAATTTCCACTTGTCAGATAGCCGACAATCTCGCCATCACGCAGGATCGCCTCATTGTGATAGAGAAGCGGCTGCGGGTCGGCGAGCCGGAACTGCATCAGACGCTGAGACAGGCCATCATTGCGTTTCGCCTTTACCGCATCCGCCCCGATCATGCCTCCAAAGCGCGTGTCAGGCTTGTTTTCCTTCACCGCAAAGCCGAGGCCCGCCTCGATCACGTGATCTTCATTCGAGATGTCATGGCCAAAATGGCGGAAGGCTTTTTCGATCCGGCAGCTGTCCAGCGCATGAAGACCACACAGATGCAGCGGATGATCCTCAGCCCGCGTCATCAGCGTATCAAAGACATGGTTCGCCATATCGCAGGATACATACAACTCCCACCCCAGCTCACCAACATAGGTGACCCGATGCGCGCGGGCGATGCCATGGCCAATCTCGATGGTCTTCGCCGTGCCGAAGGCAAAGTCATCATTCGCCAGACTTTGCGGTATCAGAGGCTGCAGAAAGTCGCGTGTTTCTGGCCCCATCACTGCCATGACCGCCTCGGACACGGTGGCATCCATGGCAAAGCAATGGGCGCCATCCGGCATA
>JADHLH010000007.1 GCA_016780765.1 Alphaproteobacteria bacterium
GGGGTCCCAAGGACACATTTTGGGTTATATTTGAAGGAGTGTGAATGGCGTTTTAATACACCTAACCCAAAACAGCAATTATCACAGATGAAACAATGGGTTAAAAAACATATGGGCTAGTTATCTAGGACAGCCCCTTCAACAATTTGTGTAGAAAGTGGTTAATGGCATGCAGGCTCTGACACATGACCGCGAAGGCCAACAGACTTGTACGAGATTCGGGTATGATGGAATCTCTGCACACACATGCCAGCCCGCTGGGTGTGTTGGTGACAACCAGTATTGCAACCAGCATGGCCACTCAGATCACGCCGGGCCCGAATAACGTCATCATGCTGATCCGGGAAAATCATCAAAAAAGGGCATGCAGTCTGTCTGCACGCCCCTTTCACTTTATCGCACGACGTCTCGGCCGGTCAGATGCCGACGCAGACGAATTTTATCTCCAGAAATTCGTCGATGCCGTATTTTGATCCCTCACGTCCGAGGCCGGAACTTTTCACCCCGCCAAACGGGCCGACTTCTGACGAGAAAATGCCGGTATTGGCTGAAACCATGCCATATTCCAGCGCCTCGCTGACGCGGAACAGACGCGATGTGTTGTTGGTAAAGATGTAGGCAGCCAAGCCAAACTCGGTATCATTCGCCATGGCCACCGCCTCATCATCACTGGAAAAGCGGAACAGGCCGGCAACCGGGCCGAACGTCTCTTCGGTGAACATCTGCATGTCGGATGACATGTCGGTCAGCACGGTCGGCTCGTAGAAGGTGCCACCACGCGCATGCGGCTTGCCGCCGGTTTGCACCTTGGCACCCTTGGCGATGGCATCGGCAACATGGCGTTCAACCTTGGCAAAGCCCTGATCATCAATAATCGGGCCCTGTTCAACGCCCTCTTCAAAGCCGCTGCCAACCTTCATGGCGGCAGATGTTTCAGCAAGACGGCGAGCAAACTCGTCATAGATACCATCCTGCACGAACATCCGGTTGGCACAGACACAGGTCTGGCCGGCATTGCGATATTTCGACGCCATAGCACCGGCAATGGCTATATCCATATCGGCATCATCAAACACGATCAGCGGTGCGTTGCCGCCCAGCTCCAGGCTCATCTTCTTGAGTGTGTCTGCACTCTGACGCATGAGGATGCGGCCGACTTCGGTTGAACCGGTAAAGGTCATCTTGCGGATACGGTCATCATCGCACAGCGCGCTGCCCATGGCCGGTGCATCCATACCGGTCACGATATTCATCACACCGGCAGGCAGTCCGGCCCGGTGGGCCAGTTCAGCAAGGGCCAGCGCCGACAGCGGTGTTTGTTCGGCCGGCTTCAGCACGCAGGAACAGCCCGCGGCAATGCCCGGTGCCACCTTGCGGGTGATCATCGCGATCGGGAAGTTCCACGGGGTAATCGCGCCGAACACGCCGATCGGCTGTTTGAAGGTCAGAAACCTCTTGTCGGGGATCGGGCTTTCCATCACATCGCCGCAGACGCGGCGCGCCTCTTCGGCAAACCAGTCGATAAAGCTGGCACCATAGACAATTTCGCCGCGCGCCTCGGCCAGTGGCTTGCCCATTTCGGTGGTCAGGATAATCGCCAGATCATCGGCATTCGCCATGATCAGATCATACCATTTGCGCATCACCATGGCGCGATCTTTGGCCGTGCGGGCGGCCCATTCCTTTTGTGCTGGAACAGCCGCATCAATGGCGGCGGTAACATCACTGGCACCAAGATCGGCAACCTCGGCCACAATGTCGCCAGTGGCCGGATTGGTGACGGCAAAGCGCTTGTCACCGGCGGCCGTGGTCCAGGCACCGTTTACGTAGGAATCGACACGAAGCAGCGAAGGATCGTTCAGGTTCATGGCGTCAAGGTCTCCCGATTTATCAAAGCTAATCTCACGATGGCACGGCCATGTCAAAACGGCCCGCCTGTTTATCTGGTGCTCGCCCTGATGTTCAGAACCAGCCCTGACAGATGTGGCTGAGCAGGGGGCCGCCTGTCAAGGTGGCACGGTGTCAGGTCTGGTCTCCTGTGCAATACGAGGGACTAGTTTTTTGGTGGCAGCTGGCGCCAGGTCATATGTTCGAACGGGCCGCCGGCATCACCCAGCCTGTGGGCGCGTGCCACCTCGACATAATGAGCAGCCGAGCGAAGATTGACGGCGATATCCCTGTCACCCAGATTGCGCATTTTCACCGCCGGGCGGCCAGCCCATAATTCACCTTCGGGAACTGTTTTGCTGGGGGTCAGCATGGCACCGGCTGCCAGCATGCCGCCCGGCTCGATCACCGCGCCATCCATGACAATCGATCCCATGCCGACAAAGCCGCCATCACCAATGGTACAGGCGTGAATGATGGCGCTGTGGCCGATGGTGACATTGTCGCCGATGATGGTTGGCAGCTTCACACTGTCGATATGGACACAGGTATTGTCCTGAATATTGGTGTTCTTGCCGACAGTGATATAATTGTTGTCGCCGCGCATCGTGACCTGATGCCAGACGCTGCTGTTGGCACCAATGCGGACCGCACCAATGATCGCGGCGGTCGGGGCGACGAATGCGGTGCTGTCAATTTCGGGGACAAGATCCATGAAAGCGGCTATATAGGCACGCCGGATATGGGCCCCGGACGGGCCGTTTTCGGTCGGATCATAAGTCATTTTCTGTCCTTTCCGGTTTGGTGCTGATGCGATATCGCGCATCGGCCTGTTTTATTTTTAACTTCCGGCTTTATTGAAAACGAAACGCGGTGGTACAAGATACACCTTAAATCTTAACCCTATGGAGGCTGACATGGCATTCACTCTTCCGGACCTACCCTATTCACATGACGCGCTGGCAGAGTTGGGCATGAGCGCCGAAACGCTCGAATATCATCATGATCTGCATCACAATGCCTATGTCGTCAACGGCAACAAGCTTGTTTCTGGCACCGAGTGGGAAGGCAAGCCACTCGAAGATATCATCACCGGTACCTATGATAAATCGGCGGTAGCGCAGAACGGCATTTTCAACAACGCCTCACAGCACTGGAACCACATGCAGTTCTGGGAAATGATGGGTCCCGGCAAGACCGGCATGCCGTCCGAGCTGGAATCAGCACTCACCGACAGTTTTGGCAGCGTGTCGGCATTCATGGATGAATTCAAGGCTGCTGGCGCTGGCCAGTTCGGTTCAGGCTGGTGCTGGCTGGTAAAGGCTGCGGATGGCGGGCTGAAGGTTACCAAGACCGAAAACGGCGTGAACCCGCTATGCTTTGGTCAGACGGCGCTTCTGGGCTGTGATGTGTGGGAGCATTCCTACTACATTGATTTCCGCAACAAGCGGCCTGACTATCTGGCGAACTTCCTCGATAATCTGGTGAATTGGGAGAATGTGGCAAGCCGTCTCTAGGCGGACACGCCGGATTATGGCCTTTATAGCCTGAATTGATGCCATTTGAATCCGGGCCATTTCAATTCAGGTGTGATCATCAATGACCCTGGTCCGTTTCAGGCGGGCCGGGGTTGTTTTTGGTCTGTTCATGCAAGTGCCGGTGCCTTTTTTTAACCATGAAGCCGACAAAATGCGCACCTGTTTGCCGGCTAGACATCCAACCAGTCGGAAATGTCCATTCAAAGGAGGCCCGAGATGGGTGCAGCACTTCTCGTATTGATCGGCCTTGGTGTGTTCACGAGTGAGTCGATGCAGACGTTTCGTGAAAACAGCAACGGCAACCCGAAATATGTCATCAGCGTTGTCGGTGATTGCGATACCGGCATTCGCGACAGCGGCTTTGCCTATGCCCCGTTTGGCGGAATTGTGCTGAAGCAGGTCAATCTTGACGATACTGTCGGCGAAATCTGTTCAGACTGACAAATATGTTTTTACTGACGGGGTGGCAGGTCAAAAGCCTGCCATGGCCGGCATGATTGGCGTGTCAGTCAGCGTCACTGACCATGCGACTGACGCGCAGCCGCAAGGCGTTCAGCCGGATAAAGCCATGCGCATCGGCGTGATCATAATCCACCGCACCTTCCTCAAAGGTCACCAGATCAGCGTTATACAGCGAATTGGGTGACTTGCGGCCGGTGACAATCACATTGCCCTTATAGAGTTTGACCCGCACCACACCGCGCACCGCATCACGACAGCTGTCAATGGCGGCCTGCAGCATTTCGCGCTCTGGTGCGAACCAGAACCCGTTATAGACAAGCTCTGCATAGCGCGGCATCAATTCATCCTTCTGATGCGCTGCGCCGCGATCAAGCGTGATCGATTCCATCGCCCGGCGTGCGGTCAGCAGGATTGTACCACCCGGGGTTTCATAGACGCCGCGTGATTTCATTCCGACAAAGCGGTTTTCCACCAGATCAAGACGCCCGATGCCGTTTGCCCCGCCAAGCTCGTTGAGCTTTGCAAGGATTGTGGCCGGCGACATGGCCACACCATCGATGGCCACCGGATCACCAGCCTCAAACGTGATCTCGATTTCGGTTGGGCTGTCTGGCGCATCCTCGGGCGACACGCTGCGCGAGAAGACATATTCTTCGGGCGCGACCCATGGGTCTTCGAGCACTTTGCCCTCGGCAGAGATATGCAGCAGGTTGGCATCGACGCTGAACGGCGCTTCACCGCGTTTGTCGCGCGGGATCGGAATCTGGTTCTGCTCGGCATAGGTGATCAGCTTGGTGCGCGATCCCAGATCCCATTCCCGCCATGGGGCGATGACCCTGATATCGGGCTGCTGCGCGTAATAGGCGAGTTCGAAACGAACCTGATCATTGCCCTTGCCGGTGGCACCGTGCGAAACAGCGTCAGCACCCACTTCGCGGGCAATTTCGATCTGGCGTTTGGCAATCAATGGCCGTGCGATCGAGGTGCCAAGAAGATACATGCCCTCATAGAGCGGGTTGGCGCGGAACATCGGGAATACATAGTCGCGCACAAATTCTTCGCGCAGATCTTCGATGAAAATCTCCTTGATGCCCAGCATCTCAGCTTTCGCGCGCGCCGGTTCAACCTCTTCACCCTGGCCGATATCGGCGGTGAAGGTTACAACTTCGGCATTGTACTCATCCTGCAGCCAGCGCAGAATGACCGAGGTGTCGAGCCCGCCCGAATAGGCGAGAACGACTTTTTTGACGTGATCCTGTTTCATGGCCGCTGTGATAGCCGATCATGTGGCCCCCCGCAACGCAGATTTTTCGATCGCAGTTTTTCGGCGGCGGCAAAGCAGAAATGTCTCTTTCCAGCATTGCGCTGCCTTTTAGCTGGCTGGACGTTTATGTGACGTTTTGTGGCGAGGCCGTTACAGCCCGCCGCATCCGGTGACGCTAAGTCAGCACACGGTGTCAGTATTTTTCAGAAGGATTCAACCGATGAGCCATCCCACGGACATTGAAATTGCGCGCGCGGCCAGCAAAATGCCCATTCAGGACATTGGCGCAAAATTGGGCATTTCAGCCAATGACCTTGTCCCCTTCGGACATGACAAGGCCAAGGTGTCGGCAGAATTCATCGCTGCGCAGGCGGGTCGAGAAGATGGCAAACTGATACTGGTGACGGCGATCAACCCGACACCGGCAGGCGAAGGCAAGACAACGACCACTGTCGGGCTGGTCGACGGGCTGAACGCCGTCGGCAAACAGGCGACCGTCTGTATCCGCGAGGCATCTCTTGGTCCGTGTTTCGGCATGAAGGGTGGCGCGGCGGGCGGCGGCTATGCGCAGGTTGTCCCGATGGAGGATATGAACCTTCATTTCACCGGTGACTTCCACGCCATCACCTCGGCGCATAATCTGTTGTCGGCGATGATCGACAACCATATTTACTGGGGCAACAAGCTGGATATTGACCAGCGCCGCGTATCATGGCGGCGTGTTGTCGATATGAATGACCGCGCCTTGCGTGATATTGTCACCAGCCTTGGCGGTGTATCGAACGGATTTCCGCGGCAAGCCGGATTTGATATCACGGTTGCATCCGAGGTCATGGCGATCCTGTGTCTGGCAAATGATCTTGAAGATTTGCAGCAACGCCTTGGCGATATCATTGTCGCGTATCGGCGGGACCGGACCCCTGTCTTTTGCCGCGATATCAAGGCTGATGGCGCGATGACGGTACTGCTGGCGCAGGCATTGCAGCCCAATCTGGTGCAGACGCTGGAAAACAATCCGGCCTTTGTGCATGGCGGCCCGTTTGCCAATATCGCGCATGGGTGCAATTCGGTCATTGCCACACAGACAGCGCTGAAATTGTCCGATTATGTGGTGACCGAAGCCGGATTTGGTGCCGATCTTGGTGCCGAAAAATTCCTGAACATCAAATGCCGCAAGGCCGGCCTGTCGCCAAGTGTTGTCGTGCTGGTGGCAACTGTCCGTGCGATGAAAATGAATGGCGGCGTGGCGCGGGCCGATCTGGGCACTGAAAATGTGGATGCAGTAAAGGCCGGCTGTGCAAATCTTGGCCGCCATATTGAAAATCTGAAAAGCTTTGGCGTGCCGGTTGTGGTGGCTGTTAACCATTTCCTCGGCGATACGGATGCCGAGGTGGCGGCGCTTCAGGACTATGTCAGTGCGCAGGGCAGCGAAGCCATTATATCGCGCCATTGGGAGCTGGGGTCCAAAGGGTCGGCAGAGCTGGCGACACGGGTGGCTGAAATTGCCGATTCGGATAGCAGCAATTTTGCCCCGATCTATCCTGATGACATGCCGCTGTTCGAGAAGATTGAAACAATTGCCAAGCGTATCTACCGCGCTGACGAGGTGTTGGCCGACAAAAAGATTCGCGACCAGCTTGCCCAGTGGGAAGAGCAGGGATACGGGCATCTGCCTGTCTGTATGGCCAAGACCCAATACAGCTTCAGCACCGACCCCACACAGCGCGGCGCGCCAACCGGCCATTCAGTGCCGGTCCGCGAAGTGCGCCTGTCGGCAGGGGCCGGTTTCATCGTTGCCATCTGCGGCGAGATCATGACCATGCCGGGCCTGCCAAGCGTGCCGGCTGCTGAATCAATCCGGCTGAATGACGACGGCGACATCGAAGGCCTGTTTTAGGGAATATTATTGTCGCCGGTCAGATTTCGCGAAGCAATGGTGCCGGTTTCCGCCCAAGCGTGCGGGCCGCGCCGATCAACCCCAGGACAGCTGTGCCGGCGGCGCCTGCCATTGTGGTGATCAGAACAAGCCCGAAATCCATCTCGAAGTCGCTCTGCAATAATGTCTCGATCATTGCCCAGCTGGCAATCGTGCCGATAATCGTCGCGGCAGCAGCAGCCAGTACGCCCAGCAGCGCATATTCCAGAAGCCAGGCGATGGTGATGGCGATGCGCGTTGCCCCCAGAACTTTCAGAATGACTGAATCGGCAAGGCGCTGCGCCTCGGTGCTGGCCACCGTGCCAGCCAGAACAGCAAGCCCGGCAACCAGCGTGACAGCGGCTGTCAGTTGCACTGCCGCGCCCAGCAAGCCGATGACGCGCTGTGCCGTGTCCACGGCTTCACGCACCGAAATCGCCGAGATATTGGCAAATTCAGTGGCGACATTGCGCTCTACCGCGGTGGCAGCTGCATCATCATTGGCATAGGTTGTTGCCATCCAGCTGTGCGGCGCTGCCTCCAGCACCCCGGGGGACAGCACGAAAACGAAATTGATGCTGAAGCTTTCCCACTCAACGTCGCGGATATTGACGATTTCTGCCTTGATGCGCCGCCCAAGAACATTGAAGACAACGGTATCGCCAACCCACACACCAAGATCGAGCGCCTCTTCCGCGGTCATTGATGCCAGTGGTGGACCGCTGTAATCACTCTGCCACCAGCTGCCAGCAATAATCTCACCCGTTTCGGGCGGGGTGGCCGACCATGTCAGCGCCCGATCCCCGCGCAATACCCAGGCCGACCCGTTTTTCATGTCGAAACTGTCGGATGACCTGCCACCAAGTTCGGAAATACGCCCGCGCAACATCGGCGTGCGGCCCACATCGTTGATGCCGGGCGTGCCCTCGGCGATCTGCATGAAGCTGTCAATCTGCGTTGGCTGAATATCGATGAAGAACCAGGCGGGTGCATCCTCGGACACGCGCGTATCGATCTGCCGGCTGATATTCGTCTGCGACAAGGCGACCGTAACCAGCACTGACAAGCCAAGGCCAAAGGCGATGATCACCGACCGCACCGGTGATCCGGGGCGGGTAATCGCCGACAGCGCAAGACGGGCCGGCACATAGCGCGGTGCTGGCAGACGGCCCAAACCGCGGACCAATATCTCTCCCAATCCGGCCAGCAGCGCAATGGCTGCCAGTGATCCGCCGATAAAGCTGGCGGTCAGCATCAGATCACGGGTGGCGGCAAAGGCAAGACCGGCGAGGACCATCAGTGTCACCGCCGCGATACCAAGATAGATGCCGCGCGGCCGGCCGGCGGGCATGCTGTTCAGCTGACGGAACAGATTGGCAGCGCGCACTTCCTCGGCCTTGGCAAGCGGCCACAGGGCAAACAGGAATGAAGTGACGACGCCAAATCCGGCGGCAATGGCAAGCGGCAGCGGATAGATGGCCATTGTGATCGGAACGGTGACGTAGGATGACAGCAGATCAATGGCAAATATCGGGGCAATAGCGGCCACGACAACCCCGGCAGCAACCCCGGCGCCGGCAATCAGCATCACCTGCAACAGATAGGTGCGAAAAATCAGGCGTGCCGGTGCGCCAAGGCATTTCAGGGTGGCAATCACCGGCATCCGGCTGGACAGCCAGGCACGCACGGCCCCGGCCACACCAAGGCCGCCAATCAGCAAGGCGGTCAGGCCAACAAGAACCAGAAACACCTCGGTGCGGTCGATGAAGACATCAAAGCCGGGGGCCGCATCCAGCAGATCGCGCAGCCGCACGAACCCGTCGGCAGTCGTAGCTTTCAGGGCGGCGGTGGCGGCCACGCGTTCAGTCTGGTCATCCAGCAGCAGGCGCAGCCGATGGGTGATCATCGCGCCGGGCTGGTCAAGGCCGGTGGCGGCCAGCGTCTCCATCGACATCAGAACGCGCGGACCAAAGGTGATAAAGCTGACCGACCTGTCCGGCTCATAGGCCAGAATACCGGCAACAGTAACCTCATAGCTGCCGATCCGTGCGGTATCGCCGACCTGCAAACCCATGGCGCGGGTCAAAGCCGGATCAATCAGGATGGTGCCGGGGGCCAATGGCAAACTGGCACCGCCCTCAATTTCCGGTGTGCCAACAATTTCCGGTGTGCCAACAATCTCCGGTGTGCCAACAAGGGGCCAGCTGTCATCAACAGCCTTGAGGGCGACAAGCTTGCGTTCATCGGCATTCTGCAGCATCGCCCGCATTTCGCGCGTGCGCGCCAGCGTGCCATACTGGCGGGCAAGACTGACCATCTCGGCGGGTGGTTCTGCATAAAGGGTGCGCATCTCGATATCGCCGCCAAGCAGCAGGCGGGCATTGCCGGAAATGCCATCGCGCATCGCCTCGGCAACCGAACCGACAGTGCCGATCGCGGCAACGCCCAGCATCAATGCGCCAAGAAACACCCGGAAACGAGACAGTGATCCGCGAATTTCACGGCGGGCCAGACGCCAGGCAAGGCCCCAGCCGGAATCGCCAGCTGGCAGCGGTGTGCTGTTATGTGTGCCGGATTGCGATGTCATTGGTGTGCAGCGCCCGCAGCGGTAACACGGTCATCGGTGATCTGCCCGTCCTCGATTGTCAGAACACGCCCGCACCGTTCGGCAAGCGCGGCATCGTGCGTTACAAGGACAAGTGCGGCGCCGGCCGCACGGGTGGCATCAAACAGGGTGGCGATCACTTTTTCGCTGGTGCCACTGTCCAGATTTCCGGTTGGCTCATCAGCGAGCAGAATGCGCGGGCGCGGTGCGATGGCACGCGCGATGGCCACGCGTTGCTGTTCACCGCCGGACAGCTGATCCGGCAGATGGGTCATCCGGTGGTCAAGCCCGACTGATGCCAGCGCGGCGGCGGCGCGTTCCTGCGCATCCTGCCGACCGGCAAGTTCCAGCGGTACGGCGACATTCTGCACGGCTGTCATGGACGGGATCAGACGAAACGCCTGAAACACGATGCCAACATGGTCACGCCGCAGCGCTGCCAGCGAATCCTCCGGCATGCGGGTGATATCAAATCCGGCAAGGTCGATCCGGCCAGTTGTCAGGCTTTCAAGGCCGGCCATGATCATCAGAAGGCTGGTCTTTCCGGCGCCGCTGGGGCCCAGAACGCCGACCGTTTCGCCAGCCCCGATCGCCAGCGAGATACCACGCAGAATTTCAACCATGCCATCGGCGCTGGACAGCGACAGGCGGGCTTCCGACAAATCGATCACGGCGGTGCTGGCCGAAGATGTGCTGCCAATGTCGGGGTCAGGGGTGTGCATATACGGAACCTGTTCTTATATCTTTGGGGGGATGACTGATGTGATGGCTGTGTGGTCTTGGCGGGCTGGCGTATCATGTCTGGACGCAGTCGGGTTTGTCTTCTAGATGAGATCGGTCTTGTTTTCTATTTTTTCCGCTTCGCCAACGGGTTTCGGGACGGCATGCCGGATAGCAGCCCGTCCGGTTTTGGGCATATGGTAACCAACATGAATACAATCAACGCCATATCTTCGAATGCCGTATTTTCGAGTGCCGTATTTTCGAGTGCCAGGTTTTGGAATGCCGATTCTGCGAAGGCCGGATCTGCGCGCCCGTTGCGCTTTTGCCGTGTTGTGCTTCTGACACTGCTTTTCACAAATGTTATGACCGCAGCGCGCGCTGATACCAGTGGTGATGCCGGCCGTAATATTGGCGGTGATGCAGAGGTTGTGCGCATCACCGTTCTGGGGGATTCGCTGGTTGCCGGATACGGATTGCCACCAGGCACCTCATTCCCCGATGCGCTGGATAGTGCGCTTTCTGCCGCCGGTTTCAAGGTCGAGGTGGTGAATGCGGGCGTTTCGGGCGATACCACGGCTGGCGGGCTGGCGCGGCTTGACTGGTCGCTTGCCGATGATCCGGACATGGTGATCATTGTCATGGGCGGTAATGACATGCTGCGCGGGCTCGATCCGGCTGCCACACGCGCCAATCTAGATGCGATGATCACCCGGCTGCGCGCGCAGGGTGTGACCGTGTTGCTGGCCGGTATGCTGGCCCCGCGCAATCTGGGGGCAGATTATGTTGCCGAATTTGATTCCCTCTATCCGGCGCTGGCGGCACGGCACGAAACAGGCTTTTATCCCTTCTTTCTGGACGGGGTTGCCATGGATGCCGCGCTGAACCTGCCGGATGGCCTGCATCCCAACAAGGCTGGCATTGACGAAATCACCCGCCGTATCCTGCCGGTGGTGACCGAAATGCTGGCGGGTCTGCAAGGGTGATGATCCGCACCGGCAACCGGCAATTTTCTTTGCATCGACAGGCTTCCTGCCGTACATTGCCGCCGATGGTTGCAAGGCATCATCGCCAAGCCTAAATCTTGCCATGATAATACAGCAATCTGCGATGCGTCGGCGGCTATGCAAAAGGGCATGAAAACAGGCATGAACGCCATGCTTTCAAGCCGGTTTTGACGCGAAAAGACAGTGAAAATGCCCATAGTTCCTGTGGGCGAAGAATGAGGCATTGATCAGGCGATGAAAACGTTCAGGACATTTCTTGCAGTGCTTGTGGCGGGACTTGTTATGGCAGTCTATTCGGGCGGTACAGCCGCTGCAGAGTCCAAGCGGATCCTCAGCGAAAAAGACTGGGAAGCCTACACGTTCGAAGCGGACACGGGGCGCACCTGCTACATCACCTCGGTGCCGACCAAATCGAGCGGCAAATATGATCCGGCCAATCGCGGTGAAATTCGCGTATTCGTATCGCACGGTCCGGACAAGGGTGTGCGCAACGTGGTCCAGTTCCTTGCCGGTTACAAACACAAGAAACATTCGGCAGTCGATGTCTCGATTGACGGCAAGAAATTCAAGCTCTTCACCATTGAGGGGCGCGCCTATGCCGAAAGCGAAGAAGATGACGTCGCCATGGTTCGCGCCATGAAGCGGGGCCGCAAAATGACCGTGGTTGGCACATCATCGCGCGGCACGGTGACAACCGACAGCTATTCCCTTTCAGGCTTCACAAAGACCAAGAACCTGATCGACAAGACCTGTAAATAGCCAGACGCGAATGCACCGGCTGGCATGAACGAGGCGGGCTGCCGAAAGGCGGACCCGAAGCCAATTTGGACGAACTATCGCAGATCAGTGCCGCGCCGACAGACACTGCCGGAGAGCCGGCGCGCCGTTCAGTTCTGGAGATGAGCGCGCGCGAGCTGGAAGAGGCGGTCACCGAAGCCGGATTGCCGAAATTCCGCGCTCGTCAGCTGTGGCGCTGGGTCTGGCGGCATGGTTTGACATCCTTTGATGAGATGAGTGACCTTGGCAAGCCGGTCCGCGCGCAGTTTGCCGACATGTTCAGCCTTGGCCGTCCGGCAGTAACGCAGCGACTGAAATCAAGTGACGGCACCATCAAATGGCTGCTGCGCTTTGCTGATGGCAGCGAGGCTGAAACCGTCTATATCCCCGACAGACATCGCGGCACCTTGTGTATTTCCTCGCAGGTCGGCTGCACATTGACATGCAGCTTTTGCCATACGGGCACGCAAAAGCTGGTGCGTAACCTGACAGCTGGTGAAATCTGCGGACAGGTGTTGCTGGCGATGGATGAGCTGGGTGACTGGCCTGCAGGCAAGCCTGAGCGCCGCTTGACCAATATCGTGCTGATGGGCATGGGCGAACCGCTGTTCAATTACGATAATGTGGCCAAGGCCATGCGGATCGTGATGAGCGGCGAAGGTGTCGGCCTGTCAAAGCGGCGAATCACGCTGTCGACCTCGGGTGTGGTGCCGGAAATTGCCCGTGCCGGTGCCGATCTCGGGGTTAATCTGGCGATTTCACTGCATGCGGTACGCGATGACCTGCGTGACGAGCTGGTGCCGATCAACCGTAAATATCCGCTTGCCGAACTGATTGAGGCGTGCCGCAATTATCCCGGCCTGTCGAATGCGCGCCGCATCACCTGGGAATATGTGATGCTGGACGGGGTCAATGACAGTGATGAGGATTGCGCCGCGCTGTTGAAGCTGATCAAGGGGATCCCGTCGAAACTGAACCTGATCCCGTTTAATCCGTGGCCGGGAAGCCCGTATGCATGTTCCAGCGATGACCGGATCGAGGCGTTTGCTGCAAAGGTGCTGAAGGCAGGATATGCCTCGCCTGTCCGCACACCGCGTGGGCGAGATATTCTGGCAGCATGCGGACAGCTGAAATCTGCATCCGAGCGGCAGCGCGGCCAGCGTACCGGCACGGGCAAGGCGCGGGCTGATCTGGCCAGTTAATTCTTCGGGCTGATTATTATTATGGACTTATTTTGATGGTTGACGTGGTGGCCCCCTGAAATTGAGGGGTACCACCAAAAGGAAGGCGCGTCGGGGCATGGGCGATGCGACAGGAGGCAGCGTCGCTTTACCTTGAAAATCTGCGGCGCGCCAATTACATTCTACAGTAACTGATCATCTCCCAGGGGGTACACATGGCTGATAACCGATTTATGAATACGGCTGCTGCCGAGGCATCGCAAATCGACCTCGGATTGCGGTCTTACATGCTTGGCGTCTACAACCACATGACGACAGCATTGCTGATGACCGGCTTTTTCGCCTATGCGATGAAGTGGATGGTGCTGAATGTGCCTGGTTTAGGCCAGCTGGTCTATGGCTCCCCGCTGAAGTGGGTTGTGATGCTGGCACCGCTGGGCATGGTGTTCTGGCTGTCGGCGCGCATTCAATCAATGTCGGCGACCAAGGCGCGTAACCTCTTTTACGTCTATGCCGCCCTGATGGGTGTTTCGCTGTCATCGATCCTGCTTCTGTATACAGGCGGCAGCGTGGCACGGGCCTTCTTCATCACGGCCGGGGCGTTTGCCGGGCTCAGCATTTATGGCTACACGACCAAGCGCAGCCTGTCGGCGATGGGCTCATTCATGGTCGTTGGCCTGATTGGCCTGATCATCGCATCCGTTGTGAACATCTTCCTGGCATCGACACAGCTCGACTTCATGATTTCGGTCGCCGGTGTGCTGATTTTCGCCGGCCTGACGGCATGGGACACACAAAAGATCAAGCTGATGTATATGGCTGGTGACAGCCAGTCAGAGATGACCAAGAAGTCAATCTTTGGTGCGCTGATGCTGTATCTGGATTTCATCAACATGTTCATGTTCATCCTGCATCTGTTCGGCAACCGCGAATAGACGAACAGCGTGCATGAAAGACAATCTGGTGCCCGGCTCCCAATTTTGGGGCCGGGTATTTTTTTATCGTCTTTTGGTGTCTGACTGGAAACAGGTGACATAAATGGCAGATACACCGTCCCTTGGGCCCTATCTTGACGATGCGACTTCAGATGATGTTGCCGGCATTGTTATGGCGCTGGCTGGTGCAGCGGCGCAGATCGCCGAGCAGATCCGCCACCCCCAAACCGCGCTGGATGCAGCAGCTGGCGATATCAATGCCGATGGCGATACGCAGAAAAAGCTGGATGTTATTGCTGATTTCATCATTGAGGATGCATTGCGCGATACCGCAGCAATGTCCTATCTGTCCGAAGAGCGGGAACAAGCGGTGGCATTGGGTGATGGCGGGCTGATCGTCGCCTGTGACCCGCTGGACGGATCATCGAATATCGGTGTCAATGTGTCGGTCGGGACGATCTTTTCCGTTCTGCCGGCGGCGGGCGGTGAATTGCAGCCGGGCCGCGCGCAGCTGGCCGCCGGATTTTTCGTCTATGGCCCGCAGACGACATTGCTGATCAGCGTCGGCGCTGGCACCGCGTCCTTCCGGATGGATGCGGACGGTGTTTTTCACCTGATTGACGGACAGATCAGCATTCCCGAAACAGCAACCGAATTCGCCGTCAATGCCTCGAACCAGCGGCATTGGCCAGCCGCTGTGCAGCGGTATATCGACGAATGCCTGGCTGGCAGTGAGGGCAATCGCGATCATGATTTCAACATGCGGTGGGTGGCCTCTCTGGTGGCTGAAACCTGGCGTGTGACATGCCGCGGCGGGGTGTTTCTATATATGGATGATGCACGCCCCGGGTATGAGACGGGCCGCCTGCGCCTGGTCTATGAAGCTGCCCCTGTTGCCATGCTGGTCGAACAGGCGGGCGGTCTTGCCAGCGATGGCAGGATGCCCATTCTTGATGTCATTCCGGGCGAATTGCATCAGCGCGTGCCGCTGGTGTTTGGTGCGGCAGCAGAGGTGCGCCGGCTTGAGGCGCATTATCGTGGCGAGGCGTGATCGCCCTGCTCGGCCTGCAGAACGGCTGCGAGGCCACTTTCATAATCGGGATAACGCAGGGTGATTCCCAGCTCCGGCCCGATCACCTTTGAGCCCACCTTGCGCCGCGAGACATAGAAGCTGCGCGCCATCGGTGACAGATCAGCCTCTTCCAGAGTTTGCGCGGCCGGCGGTTCAACGCCCAGAAGGCGGGCAGCATGGCGCACCACATCGCCCTGTGCTGCCGGCTTTTCATCTGCAAGATTGATGATCCGCCCGCGCCGCGGCGATTCAATGGCGGCATCGATGATGCGGCAGATATCATCAACATGGATGCGGTTGAACAGCTGGCCTTCATTTTCGATAATCCGCGCCGTGCCATCGCGCAAACTGTCGAACGGGCTGCGGCCGGGGCCATAAATGCCGGCAGTGCGAAACAATTCGGTGCCAAGAAGGTCCTGCCAGCGCTGTTCGGCGATGACCCGCGCGCGGCCCCGATTCGTTGCCGGGTCGACAGGCGTGTCCTCATAGCAGAACCCGTCGGGCTTGTCGGGATAGACCGAGGTCGCCGAGACATAGCCGGTCCAGCCGGTGAAGCGCGCAATCAGATCGCCATGCGCATCCAGCACCGGATCACTGCCACCAATCGCGGTGATGGTTGTCAGCAAGGCATCCACGCCATGCAGTGCCGCAGCCGGGTCGCGCAATGGCTGGCTGTCAGAAAAGGGCAGTATCTGCCAGCCATCGGCCGCCTCGGCCTGCAGGCGTTCGGGAGTGCGCGTTGTACCGCGGATGGTCCAGCCTTTACGGGCCAGAAGATGGCCAAGAGGCCGTCCGACATAGCCAAGGCCAAAGATGAAGATTGTGCGCGACATGCTGTTCCTGTGAGTTGCCCTGGTCTGATTTAGCCACTTATCCGGCTGACGGCAATCTGTTGGCGCACCAATGCAGCATCGAGCCGGCGTCCCTGCCAGTCCAGCCGCCAGTCCAGATGTGGCCCGGTTGACCTGCCAGTTGATCCGACAGTACCGATTTGCGTGCCGCGCCGGACCACATCACCGCTGGCCACGCTGACGCTGTCCATATGAAGAAAGGCCGCGTTCAGGCCGAAGCCATGGGTGATCAGGACAGTCCAGCCGGAAAAATACAAATCCTTGACAAGGGTGACCCGGCCGCCAGCCGGGGCCAGCACGGGCGTGCCTTTGGCGGCGGCGATATCAATGCCGTAATGCGGTGCCCGCGGTGCCCCGTTCAGAATACGCTGGCTGCCATAGATGCCAGTGATCCGGCCGGTAACAGGCATATCAAATCCGCGCAGAAAATCGCCAGCCTGACCGCCAGCATCATGCCGGGTGCGGGCGCGCTTCACATCATCGGCATCGGCTGCAATGCGGGCCAGCACATCATCAGGTGGCGAGACATAGGCTGACTTCAACCCGTCGATGCGCTGGATATCATAGAGGCGCTGTCGTGCGCCAAGGGTTGTCTGCTGCGTAACGCCGTCGGCCCCGGTCACGCGCAGGATCATGATATCGGGGCTGTCGCGGTGAAAGCCGATCATGAACCTGCCATCTGCATCAGTCGCCACCGACATATCATCAAGGGTGACCTGCGCACCGGCAGGCACTGCGGCAATGATCACCCCGCCCTCAACGGCTTCACCGGCGAGCAGGTTTGCCCCGTTCAGCTGCAGGGCGGATACCGGAAGGGTGCTGGCAAGGCAGATCAGCATTGCCAGAATAAATTGCGCAAAACAGCTGCCGATGGCGGCGAACAGGCTTGGAAACAACATGGGTGGACGCTAGCATTTGGGATGGAATTTGGCACGTCCAAAGGCTATATATTCCACACATAAAAATGAGAGGTGATGCCTTTGTGGCAGCGCCTGTCCAGTTTCATCAAGAAGGGGCGTGTCCAGCATCATAGCCGCGGCGACGCTCGGAAAGCATCATGTCCAGTACCACCCACGAAAATGTTGTCATCATAGGCGCAGGCGCCGCCGGTCTTACTGCTGCCATCTATACAGCACGCGCTAATCTTTCACCTGTGATCATCGCCGGCCTGCAGCCTGGCGGACAGATGACAATTACCACCGATGTCGAAAACTATCCCGGATTTGCCGATGTCATTCAGGGGCCGTGGTTGATGACAGAAATGCAGCAGCAGGCGGAAAATGTTGGTGCGCGCGTGCTCTATGACATTGTGACATCTCTTGATGCCAGCAGCCGTCCTTTCAGTCTGACGATGGATTCTGGTGATACCATCACAGCCGATGCGGTGATTGTGGCCACCGGCGCGCAGGCGCGCTGGCTTGGCCTTGAGTCTGAGCAGGCGTTTAACGGGCGCGGCGTGTCGGCTTGCGCAACATGTGACGGGTTTTTCTACAAGGATCGTGATGTGGCTGTTATCGGCGGCGGCAACACGGCAGTGGAAGAAGCGCTGTATCTCGCCAATATCTGCAAGTCGGTGACGCTGGTACACCGCCGCGATTCGCTGCGTGCCGAACAGATCATGCAGGACCGGCTGTTGCGGCATGAGAAAATCAGCGTCGAATGGAACAGGACCGTGACCGAGGTGATCGGCGATGACAGCGGTGTGACCGGCTTGCGGCTGGAGTCCACGACTGGCGAGGACGCCAAGCAGATTGACGTACATGGCATGTTTGTGGCCATCGGGCATGACCCGGCCACGGCCGCTTTTGCGGGTGCGCTGACGCTGGATGATGAGGGATATATCCTTGCCGAACAGGGCGGAACGCGTACCTCTGTCGAGGGCGTGTTTGCTGCCGGTGACTGTGTGGACAAAATCTACCGGCAGGCGGTGACGGCGGCAGGTATGGGCTGCATGGCGGCACTTGATGCTGAACGCTGGCTTGGCGAACAGCATTAGCGGGATACAGGTCTCTGGTGTGGCCAGATATCAAGGATTGTCAGCCGAGCGGGCCTGTTGAGCCGCTTCAGCTGGTTAATCTGCCAGTGGTTAATCTGCCAGTGATTAATCTGCCAACAATCTGACCGAGTTCACCTGCAGGCCGCGGCCCGAATCATCTACCTTTACCAGTAATTTCTGGCCCTGAATCAGCGAGCTGAATCCGCAATCATTCAACACGCGTGAATGCACAAACACATCATCTTCCAGACTGTCGGCGGTCACAAAACCATAGCCGCGAAGATCGTTGAAGAACTTGACCACGGCGCGCAGTTCGCCCTCTTCGGGTTCATGCGCTGCCGGCGGTGTCGGGCTTAGCGGACGTTTGACCGACAGCAGGTCCTTGATCACCTGTCCATGTTCATTGGTACTGAGCGAAACCGCCACGATGTCGCCGGTGAGAAGACGCACAAGGCCGAATCGATCAAGGGTTGAGCGGTGCAGAAACACCTCGTCCTCGCCAATGCGCACGAAGCCGTATCCCTTGCGCTCATTATACCAGACGAGTTCACCCTCACACATTTCATCGTTGCCGGTGCCGGCAGATGACACATTTATGTCCGGTGTCGCCGGCATATCATCTTCGGGGCTTGCCGATTTTGCCGAAGACTTGCCTGCGGATTTTGCTGCTGCTTTGGTTGCAGATTTTGCCGAAGATTTAGTGGCCGCTTTGGCTGCAGATTTTGGGGCATCAGAACTGGCCTTCCGGCGCTTTGGTTTGGCAGCAGCCTCTTATGCCTCTTCATCGCCAGTTTCCATATCGTCAGCTTCTGGTTCATCAGCGTCCGAGATGGTGGCGTCCGAGATGGTGGCGTCCGAGATGGTGGCGTCCGAGATGGTGGTGTCCGAGATGGCGGCGCTTGCCGCGTCTTCATGTTCGGCAATTTCGTCTGGTCCTGTAACTTCGTCAGGTCCTGTAACTTCGTCAGGTCCTGTCACTTCGTCTGGCCCAACGATCTCTGTTACACTGGTATCTGTCATGTCTGTCACCCGCATTTCACTGGCTATCTGCGTGACAAGTAAAGGTAAGCGCACACGAACGCAGACCGGGACAACTGTCATGTATAGCCATTCATTCAGGGTGATGATGGACGGCGTTAAGAGGCCTCAAAAAGCGCAAAACAGCGTGGTAACGAGCACGTGAAGTGGCGGAAATATTTTGTGAATATTTACAGCGATTTTTTCGTTTAGAACGGGGCCAGAAACAGGACCTGAATCAGGATCGGAAGCCGAGCCCGGGCAGACTGAACTCGTGCGCAGGATTGGCGGCGCGTCAGTTCACGGCAGCAAGGGCGCTGCTGCTGTCACTTATGACGGCATCGATGGCAGCGCGCCAGTCTGCCTTTGTGGACGCGCTGGCGGCTGTTTTCGGGAAAATCAGTCCGCGCGTGCTGTTCACAAGACCGCCTTCCCAGATCCCGTTTACCTTTTTCAACCCGGCAAGCGCGGCGGCGGCACTGCCCCCCTGCGCACCGAAACCAGGCACCAGAAACGGTGCTGAGGGCAGGGTATAACGCAGGTTGATGGCTTCATCCGGCCAGGTGGCACCGGCCACAATCCCCAGTGATGACCAGCTGTGCGATCCGATACGTGCGGCCGCCAGCGGCGCCAGACGTTCAGCCAGCTGCATAAAAACAGGTTTTCCGTCAGCGGTGAGATCCTGCAGGTCACCAGCGCCGGGATTGCTGGTGCGCACCAGAACAAACAGCCCGGCTGACTGCGAATCGGCGTGTGTCAGAAACGGGTCCAGCGTGTCGATGCCCAGATACGGATTGACCGTCAGCGCATCAGACGGAAAGGGCGCATCATGACCAATCCATGCAGTGGCATAGGCGGTCGAGGTGCTGCCGATATCACCGCGTTTGGCATCGATGATCACCAACAATCCGGCGTCGATAGCTTCGCGTTGCAGAGCTGCAAGGATTTTCAACCCATCCGGTCCTTGCGCTTCAAAGAACGCAGCTTGCGGCTTGATCGCTGGCACTTTGCCCTTCGCCGCGTCAAGACAGGCCATGACAAAGTCACCAACCGCCCGAAGAGCAGCCGGGCTGCCCGCGACACTGGCATCACCAAACAAGGGCGGAATCATCGCCGCATGCGGGTCGATCCCCATACAGAGCGGTGTGCCGGTGCGTCGCATCGCTTCTGTCAGCCGTGTGCCGAACGGATCAAGGGTCATCGGCCAGCTGCCTCAGACAAGGCCGACAGCATTGCGATAGGTTGTCAGCAACTCGTCCTGCTCCTGCAGGATATCACGGTCCATGGCGCGCATCTTGACGAGCTGGCGCATGATTTTTGGCTCAAAGCCCGTGGCCTTGGCCTCGCTATAGACATCGCGAATATCCGCCATGAGGGCGCGTTTCTCTTCCTCGAGACGTTCGATACGTTCGATGAACTGGGTCAGCTGTTCGGCGCCCGCGCCGGTGCCTGGAATGATGGCCATGATGCCCTGATCCTTTTCCTGCCGGTCGGTATGCCGGTCAATTGTCGTGTTTGTGGGTCTTGTCGTAAGTGGCGCGCGCCTCGGAGCTTGCCTCGGTCTGGTATTGTGCCTTCCAGTCGGCATAATCCATACCATAGACAATCTTCCGCGCGGCGCTGTCCTCGATTGTGATTCCCTTGTCTGCGGCCTCTTCCCGATACCAGCGAGACAGACAGTTACGACAAAAACCCGCCAGGTTCATCATGTCGATATTCTGCACGTCGGTGCGGTTCTGAAGGTGGCTGACAAGGCGGCGGAATGCGGCGGCTTCAAGCTCGGTTCTTGTGGTGTCGGTCATGGGTGATATCTCCGGCAGTCGAAACGGGCTGTCCGGTCACACCGAACGGCCACTGCGGGGCGGACAATATCCAACAAGATGACGCCGCGCAACCACGCACCTGCGTGGAATACGCATCTAAATTAAAATGATTTCAAAAATTTTGGTGTGGCTAAATTTCTTGTCTTTCTTTATAACGTCTCCGTGCCATCGCCAGAAATCAAAGACATGACAGACAAACAGACCAATGAACAGGTTGCTGACAGCGCCGCGAAATTCGATCGGATTCGCCGTGCGCACCAGTCCGAAGTTGCCGAAGATTATGTTGAGATGATCTCCGAGCTGATCGCCACCACCGGCGAGGCGCGAACGGTTGATCTTGCCGCACGCTTCGGGGTGACCAGCCCGACGGTCAATGCCATCATCCAGCGTTTGCAGCGTGAAGACCTTGTCGAGACGCGGCCTTACCGGTCGATCTTTCTGACCGACAAGGGCAAGGCACTTGCCGAGGCCAGTCAGGCGCGGCATCAGATTGTACGTGATTTTCTGGTTACCATCGGCGTGCCGGCCAGCATTGCCGAGGAAGATGCCGAAGGTGTCGAGCATCATGTCAGCGAGGAAACCTTGCGGGTGTTTGCTGATATTACCAAGCGTGGAACCGTCTAGCCGCCAGCCTTCGACCCCAGTTCAGATATGGCAGGCGGCCCAGATTCGTATGCTCGGTCCTATTCGATGCCGCTGAACAGATAGAGGCGGCGTGACCTGTTCTGCGCGATCTTTGTATCTGACAGCGCGGTCTCGCCATTCCACAGAACAGTGCCGATGGCGGGCGGTGTCTCATTGGCATGCAGCGCAACGATGCGCCGGCCAGGGGTTGGGGCCCACGGGTGGTTCGCCTCAAAATGGTTTGACGGATAGCCATCATCATCATGCACCAGCACAGTGATGTCGCTGTCATAAAAATGCCAGTGCAGCAGTGCCGCGCTGGCCCGTCGGTCGGCAATCACCGTGCGCGCGTCATGCGTTGTCAGCACTGCGCGCGTATCGACTGCCAGATCATGCCATCCGCGCAGACGGCGCAACGGGTCAGATTCGGGCGTTATCGGCCCCATGCTGCCGGCCCAGCAAATGGCAACCAGCACCGCCGCCAACAGCGCATTCACACCGGCGGCCATGCCAACAAGGCGACGGCGTGTCAGACATCGCGTGTGTGGCGGTGTTGATTCAGGCCCCTGTGACAGGCCTGACACCTGTGATGGCCAGATGGCCAGCCACAGCACCAATGCCGGCATCGCTGTCAGCACCCAGTTGGCATTCGCCTCGCTGAGAAAGGCCTGCAGTGTGATGATCAGTAATGGCGGTGCCGAAAACGCAAACAGCAAAACATGCGTGGCTGCGGCGGTGCGCAGGCTGAAGACACCCAGCATCAGGGCAAAGACCAGCGGACCCGCGGTCAGGAATTGCGCACCGATAAAGCGGATGCTGTTGCCGATATCATAGCTTTGACGGGCAAGATTTGCGTTATCGCCAAGATGGCGCACCGTGGCAAAATCATGCGACAGGTTCCAGATCAGATTCGGGCTGGCCAGCAGCAGAAATCCCCCGCCAAACCAGATCAGCGCCTTCAGTGGCAGTCGGGTTTCAGCGTGCCAGACGCGGGTGATGACTATCAGCAGAACCAGCGCCGGGAATGCATAGATGGCGGCATATTTTGCCAGAAAGGCGATGCCGAACGCCGCCCCGGCCAGCAGCATGCCGCGTTCGATGCCAATCCGGTTGCCCATCACGCCGATGATCGCCAGCAGACCGGCAGACCAGAACAGCAGCAGCGGTGTGTCTGTCGACATCAGGAAGCTGCCAAGTCCGACTGCTGGCAGGGTGATCCACAACAGGGCTGCACGTCGGCCGGCTGCCGGGCTGGCAAGCCAGACCGCCCCGCGCCACAACACAAGCGCTGTCAGCAGATGCAGCCATGGCGCTGGCAGGCGCACGGCCCATTGATGATGACCGAATGCCGCGTGCGACAGGCCGATGATCCAGCTTGTCAGTGGCGGTTTGGTGAAATAGCCGAAATCGAATGTCTGGCTCCACAACCAGTATTGCGCCTCGTCAACGCCAAGCTCCAGCGGGCTGGCCAGAATGGAAAGGCTGCGCAGACAGGTGATGGCAAGCAATATGAAAAAGACCCAGCGGTCAGCCCGCAGATTGGTGCTGATATCGCGCGGATCACCATTCGCCCACATGCCGGTATCCTTGCTATCATCTAGGGAATAGGGAGTGGCATTGGGCGTGGCCATTGGCTATCCTCGGCCTATTGGCTATTCTTGGCCTGGTGGCGATGCCCGACCCGGTGGTAGAGCATTGCCCTTTGGTCAAAGATGGCCCGTTAATAAAACATGCAGTGCCGTCAGCGACCTGCCCGGCAGTGCTGACGCACGATAGCCCGGCCTGTACAAGAAAGAAACCCGTCGGCATGACCGAGACATCAACATACTTCACAGCTGCCAATCCGTCTGACTGGTCGGCGATGGTGGAAAAAGTGCTGAAAGGGGCGTCAGCGGACAGCCTTGCACGCCGTGATGAAGACGGGCTGGTCACGCACGCTTTCTATCCGGCCACGGGTGATGATGCCGATGCGGCACCTTTGTTGCCGGCATCACCTGCATCACGCCTGACAGGTGGCTGGGACATCTGCCAGCCACTGGCGCATGGCAGCAGCAATGATGACATTCTGGACGTGCTTGCCAGCGGCGCAACAGCGCTGTCGCTTGCAGATACCGACCCGCAGACAATTTCGGCGCGGCTGCAATCGGTTGTCCTGTCAGCCATCACCATCGGCTTTGAAGGTGGCTTCGGGGCTGCTGATGATCATGCCAACCGATATAGCGATCTGTATGTGGCTTTGCTGCGCTGCGGTGAGTCTGGCGAGGATGCGCCGGAGGATATGCGCCCGGAAGATGTGCAGATTGATCTGGGCATCGATCCCTTTGCCGGCAGCGGGCATCGTGCGCGCATCACCACCGGTCTGGGCCTTGTCCATCAGGCAGCGCCAACGCACCGCCTGATGCGGGTCGATGGATGGGCGCGCCACAATCAGGGGCTTACCGCAGCACAGGAGCTGGGATTCATTCTCGCCGGCATGGCTGAAATCCTGCGCGAAGGGGTGGCCAGCGGGGCCGAGGTCACCTCTGTTGCCAGCCATATGTCAGCCCGTGTGGCCTTGACCGGAGATATGTTCGAAGCCATCGCCAAATGCCGGGCCATGCGCAGCCTCCATGCCGGGATGCTGGCGGCCTGCGGGGTGTCGCGCAGCGACATGCCGGCGCTGTATCTGCAGGGATTTGGCGGGTTGCGGATGATGTCTGTGCTGGACGCCGAAGTGAATATGCTGCGCACCACAACCGCTTTGCTGGGCGGGGCCATTGGCGGGGCAGACGCGCTGGCCGGGTTCGGGCATGATCTGCTGACCGGTGAAACGCCAGCATCGATGCGGCTTGTGCGCATGACACAAGCGATGATGATTGCCGAATCACAACTCGCAACAACGCTGGACCCGGCGGCCGGCGCCCCTTTCATTGAACAGCGAAGTGATGATCTGGCCGCGGCGAGCTGGGCTGCTTTTCAGGATATCGAACGCGGTGGCGGCCTTCTGGCAGCACTGGCGGACGGCGTCATCGACGATCTTGCAACGCGCGCGGCAGATGACCGGGAAACCGCCATACGCAGCGGTCAGACTGATCTGGTTGGTGTGACCCTGCAACCTCGCGGCGAGACAGTGCCACCAGTACTGCCCGCCTTTGGCCATCTGCGCCGCCCGGCAGCGCCGGTCGAAGCGCTGCGCCGCAGCGTATCACAGCAATCGCCACGGATTTTGCTTCTGCGTGGCCCGGCTGATACTGCTGGCGCACAGGAAAAAATGGCGCGCCGTTGGCTGGATGTTGCCGGCATGCAGGCGGTCATGCTGGCGCATGATGATGATGCGGCGATTGCCACTGCCCGCCCCGACGGGATCATCACCTGCGGACTTGATGAGTCTGACGTGATGGGAACAGCAATGGGCAGCGTGCGCATGGTGGCAGCTGATGCGCTGGCTACAAGTGATGACAAGCTTGGCCTTTTGGCATCATTGCTGCCAGAGGGAGGCAGCGCATGACCCGTATTCCTGATTTTACCAGAATCGATTTGCCAGATATCGATTTGCCAGATACCGATCTGCCAGTTGGCAATCCCGCAGGTGTCAGCACAAACACGCTGCCATCACAGATGACGCCTGAAGGCATCTCGCTGCCGGGTCTGCCGGCACGTGATCAGGCGAACCGCCAGCCGGTAATTGACGGGCTGCCGGGCATCGCACCCTTCCTGCGCGGTCCCTATCCGACGATGTATGCCACGCGCCCCTGGACCATTCGTCAATATGCCGGATTTTCAACGGCCGAGGAATCAAACGCCTTTTACCGCCGCAATCTGGAGGCCGGGCAGATGGGGCTGTCGGTGGCATTCGATCTGCCAACGCATCGCGGTTATGATTCGGATGATGATCTGGTTGCCGATGATGTCGGGATGGCGGGTGTGGCGATTGATTCGATCGCCGATATGAACCTTCTGTTCCGTGATATTCCGCTGGACCGGATGTCGGTTTCCATGACGATGAACGGGGCGGTTCTGCCGGTTCTGGCATTGTTCATTACCGCCGCAGAGGAACAGGGTGTTCCGCCAGAGGCACTGGCCGGCACGATCCAGAATGACGTGCTGAAAGAATTCATGGTGCGCAACACCTATATCTATCCGCCGACCCCGTCGATGCGGATCATCTCGGATATTTTCGGCTATTGCGCCGACCACATGCCGAAATTCAACTTCATTTCGGTCTCTGGCTATCACATGCAGGAAGCAGGTGCCTCGAACGATCTGGAACTGGCCTACACGCTGGCTGACGGTCTGGAATATGTGCGGGCCGGGGTGGCTGCCGGTCTTGATGTGGATGCTTTTGCCCCGCGCCTGTCGTTCTTCTTTGCCACCGGCATGCATTACTTCATGGAGATTGCCAAGCTGCGCGCCGCGCGGGTGCTGTGGGCCGAGATCATGAAGAAGAATTTTGACCCGAAGGACCCGAAATCCCTGATGTTGCGGACCCATTGCCAGACATCGGGATGGTCGCTGGCGGCACAGGATGTGTTCAACAATGTGGCGCGCACCTGTATCGAGGCCAGTGCGGCAGTTGCCGGTCATACGCAATCGCTGCATACGAATTCGCTGGATGAGGCGCTGGGGCTGCCGACCGACCACGCCGCCCGCATCGCGCGCAATACGCAGCTTCATCTGCAAAGCGAAGCCAATATGGCGCATGTGATCGATCCGTTTGGCGGGTCGCATCTGGTCGAGGAGCTGACGCAGGGGCTGATCACGCGGGCGCGCCATCACATAGCCGAGGTTGAGGAACTGGGCGGCATGGCGGCTGCGATAGAGGCCGGTATTCCGAAATTGCGGATCGAAGAGGTGGCCACCGCCACCCAGGCCGAGATTGATTCAGGCATACGCCAGATCATCGGCGTGAACAGCTTTCCGCCCGCCCAGCGCAGTGATGGCAGCGAAGAAGTACAGGTGCGGCGGATCGACAATAGCGAGGTGCGCGCGCAGCAGATTGCCGGCCTGAAAACCATTCGCGCCAGCCGTGACAGCGGGCGGGTGGCAGCTGCACTTGATGCGCTGGCCAACGCGGCCGCCGGCAGTGACAATCTGATGCCCTTTGCCATCGAGGCGGCGCGGGCGCGGGCGACAGTTGGTGAGATGTCGGCGGCCATGGCACGTCATTTTGGTCGCCACAAGGCCGAGATCAAGATGGTGCGCGGTGTCTGGAAGGCCCGCATGAAAGCCAATCCGGATATCAGTGCTGACATCGACATCCTGAAGGACCGGGTGGATGCGTTTGCTGCTGCCACAGGACGCGCCCCGCGTTTGCTGGTGGCCAAGCTTGGTCAGGATGGCCATGATCGCGGCCAGAAGGTGATCGCCTCGGCCTTTGCCGATATCGGCTTTGATGTCACCATTGGCCCTTTGTTCCAGAGCCCTGACGAGGTGTATGACCTTGCCATTGAAAGCGATGTCGACGCGGTGGGCATTTCAACCCTTGCCGCAGCCCATCTGAGCCAGGTTCCAGCGCTGCGCCGGCGTCTTGATGCGGGTGAAGGGCGTCATATCGAACTGGTTGTGGGCGGCGTCATTCCGCCGGGGGATGTGCCAGCGCTGACAGCGGCAGGTGCGGCGGCAGTCTTTCCGCCGGGTACCAAATCCACGGATGCGGCAGGACGCCTTCTTGACCTTTTGGCGCGGCGTCGCAATATCCCCGTGCATGGATGACACGCGCCAGTCAGCCTGTTTTCCGCAGCTGAGCTGGCGTGAACACTATGCTGTTTCTGCTGCTGAATTGACCCGCAAAGAGAGTGCCTGATGAACCGAGCCGCCGCCGCCGCCGCCGAAATCGTAGATGAATTCAGCTTTCTGGATGATTGGGAAGACCGCTATCAGCTGCTGATCGACCTTGGACGTCAGCTGCCGCCGCTGCCCGATATCTATCACAAGGATGAATATCAGTTGCGGGGCTGTCAGTCGGTGGTGCATTTTGCAGCCGAGCGCGAAGGCGATGAAATCCGCTTTCATGCCGGTTCGGACGCCGCGATCGTGCAGGGCCTGATCGCCCTGCTGATCCGCGTCTATTCGCAGCGCACGCCGGATGAAATCCTGTCAACGGATGCACAGTTTCTGGCCGAGATCGGACTTGATTCGCATTTATCGGCGACGCGCAAGACCGGCCTTGCCAGCATGATGTCAGCGATCAAGGCCAGCGCCGGATAACTTTTTGCGGCAATCAGGGTTTCGCCGAGAATAGCGGATATGCGTCAGCCGGGCGCGCGTTCAGCCCTTGGCGTGCGGCCATAGCATTCGCGATAGCATTTCGAGAAATGCGATGCTGATACAAAACCGCATGCAAGTGCAACAGACAGAATCGACATTGATGTCTGACGCAGCAGATGGCGGGCGCGCGCCAGCCGCAAATTCAGGTAATAGCGGGTTGGCGTGGTGTTCAGATATTTACGGAACAGACGTTCAAGCTGACGGGTCGACAGGTTCGTCATGCGCGCAATATCGGTTTGCGCCAGCGGTTCTTCCAGATTGTCTTCCATCGTCTTGACCACTGCCAGCAGCTTGGGGTGGCTGACACCAAGGCGCGAGCGCAGCTCCATCCGCTGGCGGTCGGTAGGCTCGCGGATACGGTCATGAATGAACTGGTCGGATACCTCGGCGGCAAGGTTTGACCCATGCGCCTGTGCAATCAGGTTCAGCATCATGTCCAGCGATGCCGTCCCGCCGGAACAGGTCACGCGCGTGCCATCGACCTCAAACAAATCATTGGTGATTTCAAGCTCGGGGAATTCCTCGCTCAGCCCGTCGATATTCTCCCAATGGATGGTGCAACGCCGGTCATCCAGCAGACCGGCGGCGGCCATGACATAGGTGCCCGTGCAAATCGCGCCGATCACCGCGCCGTTACGATCAAGCCGCCGGACAAGATTCAGCGTGTTGCGATCGGTGTTGCCGCGCACATTTACCCCGGCGCAGACAAATACCATGCGGCAGTCCTGCAGCACCGACGGATCGCCGTCCGAGGCAACCTCAACACCGTTACTGGCAGCGGCGGGTGTGCCGTCGGTGCTGGCGATCACCCATTGATAAAGTTCGCGCCCGCTCTGCCTGTTTGCCGAGCGCAAGGGTTCAATCGCCGAGGCAAAGGCAAGCAGCGAAAACTCGTTCAGCAGCAGAAACCCGATTCTTTGCGCGGTTTCATTGCCGTCATCTTGCAAAAGTGACTTGATTGTAGGCGCACTCATGGCCAATAGTCCCCTCATCTGCCCGCGCCATTGCCCCTGTTTTCGGTCTTGGCTGTAAGGCGATCCACATTCCCTGTCTGACTATGTACGAAGGAAAGGGTCGCAATCAAAACAAAAAATTGGTTTGCCAATCGTTTTGTTGTGACAGGAAATATTGGCCTTGAACCTGCCCGATCCGATCACCAGCGCCGCGAATGCCGAGGTGAAACGCCTGCGTGCGTTGCATGAGCGAAAATATCGTCGCCAGACTGGCTGGTTTCTGGCCGAGGGAACGCGAATCTGTACCGAAGCCGTGTCGCTTGGCTGGCGGCTGCATCGTCTGGCCTTCCTTGCCGGGCGCGAGAATGACCGGCATGTCCGTCCGCTGCTGGAAGCGCTGGAACGCGATGGTGGCCGGGCCCTGCCGATGACAGAATCCCTGCTGGGACGGATCAGCCGCAAAGATAACCCGCAAATGGTTCTTGGTGCCTTTGAACAGCATCTGACAACCCCCGACGCAAGGTCAGGCAGCGGATCGCCCCTGTGGGTCGCGCTGGACCGGGTGCGGGATCCGGGCAATCTGGGGACCATCATGCGAACAGCCGATGCTACGGGCGCTGAAGGGGTGATTCTGGTTGGTGATTGCACTGACCCCTATTCGGTGGAGGCCGTGCGCGCCTCGATGGGGGCGGTGTTCAATGTTGGTATTGCCATGATGGGTGCTGATGCTTTTGTCGATTTTGCGGCGACCTGGCCAGGGCGCACCATCGGCACAGCCTTGCCGGCAAGCAGTGACTACCGCGACGCTGACTATCAGGGGCCGTTGATCCTGTTGATGGGGAACGAACAATCCGGTTTGCCGGACCAGCTGGTTGAGGCCTGTGATACGGTGATCCGGATGCCGATGCTGGGGCGCTCGGACTCACTTAATCTGGCAGTCGCCACCGGGGTTACGCTATATGAGGCGCTACGTCACCGGCACCCGGCCTGATTGACCGGGCTGATTGACCGGGCTGATTGAGGGTCGCCCGGATGGTGGATCGTCCGAAAGCGGGGCTGTCAGAATGGCGTCCAGCGGGCGAAATTGGCCTGAGAAATGACCCGCGGCGAGATCGCTTCATCAGCCTGGGTCTTAACAGTCCGGGTCCTGACGGGCGGGTCTTCAGCAATGACAAGTTCGCCTGATGTAACTTCGCCGCCAAGCGCCGCAACAATGTCGGCCATGGCAAAATGTGCTGCCTGTGATGATGCGCGGATGGCATAGATTGTCAGCAGCAAAAACAGCGGTGTTTCGGACAGCAGGCCGCGGCAGGCCTGCATCATCGGCACAAGATCGCTTTCGATGCGCCATCGCTCGCCCTTTGGTCCGCGCCCATATTTTGGCGGGTCCAGCAGAATGCCGTCATAGTGCCGTCCGCGCCGCGCCTCACGCTCGACAAAGCGCATGGCGTCTTCGGTGATAAAGCGGATTGGCGCATCCTGCAGCTCAGCGGTATCACGGTTTTCGAACGCCTGTGCGATGGCTTTGCGGCTGGCATCAACATGCGTGACTTCAGCACCAGCCCGCGCGGCATGGATTGAGGCAACACCTGAATAGGCGAACAGGTTCAGGATACGCGGCGGGCGCTTGTGGGTGGCAAGGAATCTGTCGATCAGGTCGGCACACCACCGCCAGTGTGGTGCCTGTTCAGGAAAGAAACCCAGATGCCGGAACGGTGTCGGCCGTGCGATGAATCGCAGCCCGTCATATCCGACTTCCCATTGTTCAGGCAGCGATGGAGACAACGACCAGCCGCCCGAATCCTCGTCATCCTCACCGCGCCCCTGACTGGCCACAAAGGTGCCGTCAGCAGCCCATGCTGTGCTGTCAAGGCGCGCGGCCCACATTGCCTGCGGTTCGGGCCGGATGAATCTGTATCGTCCGAACCGTTCCAGCTTGCGCCCGTCGCCGCTGTCAATCAGCGCGTAATCTGTCCAGTCATCGACACACAGCAGGCTGGGGCCGGACAATCTGTAGAGATAGTCTGTCATGCCCGGACCATGCGCTGTCACATCAGCAAAATCAAGCATGGCGCAAATACTTGTAAAAAAACCCTAACCGCGCCAATTCTTTTCAAATGAGGCACATATAGCCGCGTTTTGTAGAAATTGTTTTCGTTATCGGCACGTTTCAGAAAGGAAAGAGCCTGCTGGCCTGCCATGCGGCGCGCACCAGTCACAGGGTCTGACACAGAAAGGAAAGATGTCATGGCGGCGATGGATGCAATTGACAGGAACATCCTTGCGCGACTTCAGGAAAATGCCGCGCAACCGGTGGCAGAGATTGCCCGCAAGGTCGGTCTGTCGGTCACACCATGCTGGCGGCGCATTCAGCGGCTTGAGGAAACCGGGGTTATCCGCAAGAGGGTTGCCCTTCTTGATGGCAAGAAAGTCGGGGTTCCGATGTCGGTGTTTGTGGCGCTGCGCACGAACCAGCACAATGCCGAATGGCTTGCCGAATTTGCGCACAGTATTTCGGCAATGCCGGAGGTTGTCGAATTCTACCGGATGAGCGGCGAGGTGGATTACATGTTGCGCGTGGTTGTGGCCAACATGAATGCCTATGATGCTTTCTATCGCCGTCTGATCAGCGAAGTTCAGCTGACCGATGTCAGCTCATCCTTTGCGATGGAGGAAATCAAATTCACGACGGCTCTGCCAATTAACGCGGCCCCGCCGCCGCAATAAGCCTGTCCAGCCTGTCTGCCAGCGCCGCCATATCGAAGTCGTCGGCAATCCGCTGATGCGCAGCCGTCCCCGCCGCCTGCAGCGCTGCGCGATCCGTGGCAAAAAAGGTGATGGCGTCTGCCATGGCATCGGCATCGTCTGGTGGGACAAGAATACCGCCAGCCTGCAGCGTCTTGTCAGCTGTCTGGCCGGCATGGCCCAGAACATCCAGCGCCCCGTCGGTCTTGGTGGCAACCATCGGCAGGCCGCGGCCCATCGCCTCGCCAATCACCAGACCAAACGGTTCATCACGTGATGGCAGACAGAAAAGATCGCTATTGTCAAAGACGCTGCCGAGATCGGCGGTCCATCCATGAAGGGCAAAGTTGGTCAGGCCGGCATCAGCTGCCTGCCGGGCAAGCGCCGGGGCCAGCGGCCCGTCACCATATACCGCGATTTGCACAGAAATGCCGCGCTGATGCAGCAACTGTGCCGCATCGATCAGCACTGAAAACCCCTTTTTCTGGACGAACCGGCCAGCCGCAACCACCCGCAGCGCTGCGGCGGGATCTGATTCGCGGCGCGTTGCCGGCTGTGCGGGGAACCCATGCGGTATCACATGGATGACCGGTGCCTTGGCATGCTCGCCCATGGTGGTGGCAGTAAGATGATCACCGGCCCGGCCCGCCGCCGCATGAGACAGGAATACGGCATGATCAGCATCTGCAATATGCCGCAGCTTTCCGGAATGACTGAACAGCACTACCGGTCGATTGAAGGCGCGCGAAGACGCAACCAGCCTTGCATTATGAAGGAACAGCGCATCAGCATCGGCGAAGGTGTGGCGCAGCTGCCGGCTGAATAGCGCACGGGTTGCCAGATGAAACCGGATCAATGCTGCCGGCATGGTGATGAGCGTGACTGTCTCGATCCCGGCAAGGCCATCAAGGGCAACTGAATCCGAAGGCAGCACTATGGTGTGGTGATGCCCGCGCTGGCCAAGCGTCCGCGAATAGGATTGCAACGCGGTGGCGATGCCGCCTTGTTTGCGGTCGGTTGTGATCGAGAGAACCATCGCCATCAGTTATCGGCTTCGATGTGGGGCATTTATCATTGGCAGTGCGATTGTCAGTTGAAGCATTGGGCGTCAGCCACCTTTCCTGTGGCCGGCCTGCGCCAGCCGGTGCGTTAAAGCTGGATATAGGTTGTCTTGATCTCGCTATAGGCGTCCAGCGTATAGGTGCTGTTTTCACGCCCGAAGCCGGATTGTTTGACCCCACCAAACGGCAGCCCCGGCGGCAGAAGATTGTAGGTGTTCACCCAGACATTACCGCTCTGCAACGCGCCGGCGATACGGTGTGCTCGTGTCAGATCACGCGTCATGACACCCGCCCCCAGGCCGAATTCGGTGGCGTTGGCGCGGCGGATCGCATCATCCTCATCGCTGAAGGTCAGAACTGACATCACCGGACCAAAAATTTCCTCACGGACCACACGCATATCATCCCGGCATTTCGTCAGGATTGTCGGCTCCATGAAGTAACCGGCTTCAAAGCCTTGCGGGTGAATGCGCTTGCCGCCAGTGGCAAGCGTTGCACCTTCTGCTGTGCCGACAGCAACATAATCCAGCACCTTGTTCAGATGCGGCTCTGAAATCAGCGCGCCCATCTGCACATCATCGGCCATCGGATCACCAACCCGCATGGCACGCGCGCGTTCAACAAGCGCTGCCTCGAAATCGGCGGCAATGGACTCCTCGACATAGACACGGGTGGCGTTCGAGCAGACTTCGCCAGCGGTGTAGAAATTTGCTGCCAGCGCGGTTTCAACGGCAGTGTCAAAATCGGCGTCGGCGAAAATGATCAGGGGTGACTTGCCACCAAGTTCGAGCGTGACCTTTTTCAATGTCTCGGCAGATTGCGCCATGATCAGGCGGCCAGTATCAACCCCGCCGGTGAGCGAGATCTTGGCGATGCCGGGGTGCGCACAGATCGCCCGCCCGATGCTGTGATCACCGTGAATGATCTGGAACAGACCTTCTGGCAGGCCGGCATCACTCAGAATTTCGGCGACAAGATGCGCTGTCAGCGGGGTCAGCTCGGACGGTTTCAGGATAAAGGCATTGCCCGCCGCCAGTGCAGGGGCGGCTTTCCAGCAGGCGATCTGCACCGGATAATTCCACGCACCGATACCAGCGCAGACGCCAAGTGGTAAGCGCTCACAATAGGCGATAGCATCTCCAAACCGGTGCATGTCGCCGGTTTCCGTCATCGCCATTGAGGCAAAAAACGCCATCGCATCGGCGCCGCTCGGCACATCTGCCGATACCGCTTCGCCATAACATTTGCCAACATCCATCACTTCAAGACGCGACAGCTCATCATTGCGCGCACGCAACCCGTCAGCCGCTGCCTGCAGAATGACAGACCGTTCGGCCCCGCTGCGGGCACCCCATTCGCGTTGTGCCTCGGCAGCCACCGCAACGGCCTGATCAAGCACAGTCTCGTCAGCTGGCTCGATGCGGGCGATCACCTCGCCGGTGGCGGGATAATGCTTGTCGATAGGTGGCCGTGATCCGGCAACAGGCTTGCCGCCGACAAGCGATCTGCAAAGTTCCATTGAAACGCGCTCCTTGTTGGTTTCTGTGGCCATTTCACCCTGCTGGCTGCGTTGGCGCAACTGTGAAAAATCGGCAAGCAATTTTACGTTGCCATGCAACCTTTCTATGCGGCAGTCTGGCAACGCGTTGGAAACCAACTGGTAACCCGTTGGCAAAAAAGGGGGATGAATTTATGTCACAGATCAATACAGATATAAATGAAGCACGCCGCGATATGGCTGCAATATTCCGCTGGGTGGTCCGCGAAGGGATGCATGAAGGGATTGCCAATCACTTTTCATGCGCGGTATCGGACGATGGCCAGACCTTTCTGATTAACCCATACGGCATTCATTTTTCCAAGCTGAAGGCCAGCGATCTGTTGCTGGTTGATGCGCATGAGCTGTCTGATGAGGCGCGCGCGCGGGTGGATCCGACCGCCTGGTCCATCCATGGGGCCATGCATCGCAACAATCCGCAGGCCGGCTGCATCGTGCATCTGCACACGCATTATGCCACCGCGCTGAGCGTTCTTGAGTCTCCCGAACTGCCAGCTGTCGACCAGACTACAGCGCGCTTTCACAATCGCATCGCGATTGACAGCGGGTTTGGCGGTATGGGGGTTGGCGATGAGGCCGAGCGCCTGTCACGCCTGCTGGGCAACAAGATGATGATGATGATGGGCAATCACGGGTTCCTGACGGTGGGGCCGACGCCGGCATTGGCTTTTGATCTGGCCTATCATTTCGAACGCGGTTGCCGTACCTATATCACCGCCCTGTCTACGGGCCGGGCGCTGTCGGTTCTTGGCGATGATGTGGCCGAGAAGACAGCCCGCCAGTGGGAAAGCTATGACGATGCAAATGAACAGCATCTGGCTGCCATTCGCGCTGTTCTTGATGAAGAAGAGCCGGATTACCGGCATTAGGAGGCGTTTAAACATGTCCGAGACAAGCCTGAGCCTTGACGAGATTTATGCGCTGGCACATGATGCCATGACGGCAAACGGCTGTAATGATGCGAATGCCGGCGCGCTGGCCGATATCGTGATGCGGGCCGAACGAGACGGGTCACATTCGCACGGATTGTTCCGTGTGCCGGGATATGTAAAGGCGCTTCGCAGCGGCAAGGTGGATGGCAAGGCCACGCCAACGGTGACCAAAAAGACACCGGCGATCATCCATGTTGACGGGCATGGCTGTTTTGCCCCGCTGGCGCAGGCGGCAGGTCTGCCAGTGCTGGCCGAGGCCACTGCCGAGATTGGTGTGGCGGCGCTGTCGCTGACCGGAATACATCACTTTGCGGCCTTGTGGCCAGAGACCGAGTTTCTTGCTGATCGGGGCCTCGTCGGTATTGCCTGCACTGCCTATATGCCAATGGTGGCGCCGTCCGGTACGCGCGAAAAACTGTTTGGAACCAACCCGATTTCCTTTGCCTGGCCGCGCCCGGGAAAAACGCCGGTCTGTTATGATATGGCAACCGCGGCCATGGCGATGGGCGATGTGCAGATCGCCGCGCGTGATGGCAAGACGGTACCGCTGGGCACCGGCCTTGATGCCGAGGGTAACGAGACCACTGATCCGGCGAAGATTGCTGCCGGGGTGTTGCTGCCCTTTGGCGGCTATAAGGGGTCGGCGATTGCGCTGATGGTTGAATTGCTGGCGGCCGGACTGACCGGCGAGCAGTTCAGCTATGAAGCAAAGCAAACTGACAATGGTGATGGCGGGCCGCCGCGCGGCGGCGAAATGGTCATCGGCCTGTCACCCGCGTTGATTGCCGGTGATGGATGGGAATCCCATGTCGAGGCATTTATGGACCGGATGACCGCGATCGACGGCGTGCGTATTCCGGGCGCGCGGCGTCATCAGAACAGGCTCGACACCGGCCTGCGCGCTATCAACAGCACGCTTGTCGAGACGATCAGGGGCCTGATTTAGCCATAGCCTGATTTGACTATAAACTGTCGGCAGACGGATCAGCGGCCTTTCCAGACCGGATCGCGCTTTTCGGTAAAGGCGCGAAACCCTTCCTGTCCGTCTTCCGAATTATACAGCTGGTCAACCGTGGCAAGCTGCATCTTGGTGATCCGGTTCATCATGTCCTGAAATTTCATCGCCTCGGCCTCGCGCGCCACTTCCTTGATTGTGGCAAAGACCAACGGCGGCCCGGCGGCCAGCATCGTTGCCAGTTCCCACACCCGGTCATACAGTTTTGGCCCGTCGGCAAGAACCTCGTTCACCAACCCCCAGCGATGCGCCTCGCTGCTGTCCATCCAGCGCCCGGTCAGCAGCATATCCATGGCCACATGATAGGGAATGCGCTTTGGCAGCTTGATCGTGGCGGCGTCGGCAAGGGTGCCGGCTCTGATTTCAGGCAGGGCAAAGCTGGATGCCTCGGTAGACAGAATCAGATCGCAAGCCAGTGCAAGTTCGAAGCCGCCGCCGACACACATACCCTCAACAGCGGCAATCACCGGCTTGTTCAGATCGCGCAGTTCCTGCAATCCGGCAAAGCCGCCAACACCATAATCGCCGACAACTGAATCACCGGCCGCCGCGGCCTTGAGATCCCAGCCGGCGGAAAAGAATTTCTCTCCTGCGGTGCGCACAATACAGACCCGCAGATCAGGATCATCGCGGAAGGATTTGAATGTCTCGCCCATCAGGCGCGAGGTGATCAGATCAATGGCATTGGCCTTTGGCCGGTCAAGAGTGACCTCGAAGACATGCCCCTCACGGCGGGTTTTGACAACCGCATCCGCAGCGGCGTTTTCAGTATTCGTCATCTTGTCTCTCCTTGATGGGCATCTGTCTCTCCTAACCGGAAAAGTGCCAGCCATAACGGCGTCCTATGGGCCAGCCTTATCCTGGCCAGGTTCATCCCGGGCAGTATCACGCATCCAGATCACCGCGTCGACAGCGGTGGCGCCGGCCTGCCCCAGCATGAGGGGGTTGATTTCAATTTCGTCAATCGCCGGACCGCTATCGGGAATCTCGTCCAGTATGCCTGTCAGGCGCACAGCAACATCAACCGCCGCATCAATATCGCTGGCCGGTCTGCCGCGATACCCATGCAGCAGCGGTGCCAGTGTCAGCCGGTCAATGGCAGCTCTGATCTGGCCAGCATCAACCGGCAGAACCAGTGTGACGACATCGCGCAACAGCTCGGCAGCTGTGCCGCCTGCACCGATGGTCAGCGTCGCGCCATAGACCGGGTCACGCTGCACACCAATCAGCATCTCGGCTACCGGCGGGCTGGCCATTTCCTCGACAAGGAACCCGCTCGCAGCTGTCATGCTGGCAGCCGCATCGGCCAGCTCATCAGGCATCAGCGACAGGCGCACAAGGCCGGCCTCGCTTTTATGGGCATGTCCCAAGCCCTTTAGCACCAGCGGGGTCTGTAGTCCGGCGGCGGCAGTCGCCAGATCACTGCTATCACGGGCCTTTCGGCCAGCCGGAACAGCTATGCCTGCTGCTGACAGCATGGTTTTGGCATCAGCCTCGTCAACAAGCTGGCGATTCAGCGGCGCGGGATGTGCCGGCATGGGGGTCCAGCCGGCATTCGGAACAGGGCGCGCAGCCAGCGATATGGCGCGCAGACCATGTTCAAAGCCGCATAGCGGTACAATCCCCTGATCCATCAACTGCCCCGCCCACGCATCAGAGATGCCTTCGGCCAGTGTGCCAAGCATAGCGGTGCGCGTTCCGGTCATCTCGCCAGCGCGGCGCATGGCCGCCACAGCCGGCATCCAGGCTGCATCACTGCACCGGTCGGCACGCGGAAAATCGATCACCAGCACCGACATGTCGACCCAGTCGCCCATCATCGCCGCGAATGTCTGCATCATCTTGTCTTCATCGCCCCAGATGAAGGTGTGATAGTCCAGCGGGTTGGCAATGGTAACCAGCGGGCCCAGAACGGCTGACAGATCGGTTGCATGTGATGCGGGTATATCCGGCCAGGACAACGCCCTGCCCATAGCGCCAGTATCGCCAATGCCCGGGGTGGCGGCCAGATCGGCGATCAGCCCAGCCTCACCGCCGGAACAGCACATGGCGCTGAGACGCGCGCCGTCGATCCTGCCATGGCAATGCAGAATCTTCAATGTCTCCAGCATGTCTTCCGGACCGTTCGCTTCAATCACCCCGCATTGTGCAAGGAAGGCGGCGGACGCTGCCGCGCTGCCGGCCAGTGCGGCGGTATGCGAGCTTGCGGCCTGTGCCGAGGCCTCGGTCTTGCCGGATTTGATGGCGACAATCGATTTGCCGCGCGCCGCAGCCTCGCTGGCCATGGCAGCAAAATCAGCCGGATCGATAAAGCCCTCAACATAGATACCGGCGGCGGTAACCCGTTCATCCGCCAGCAGGGTGCGAGCCATATCGCTGAGGGTTGTCTGCGCCTGATTGCCAACGCAGGCGATATAGGCGACAGGCAGGCCGCGCGCCTGCATGCTGATATTGATCGCGATGTTGGATGACTGGCTGATGATGGCAATACCGCTGTCGACTGGCTGGCCGCCATGCTGGTCAGGCCACAGCATCGCGCCATCAAGGTAATTCAGAAAGCCGTAACAATTCGGACCCAGCAGCGGCATATTGCCTGCTGCCTCGACCAGCGCTGCCTGCAGGTCATCATCGCCGGTCTCGGCAAAGCCGGAGGCAAAACACACCCCGCCGCCGCACCCCATATCGGCAAGATCGCGGGCGATATCAATCACCGCATGACGATTGATCCCCAGAAAGGCCGCATCCGGCACCCCCGGCAATGCGGCCAGACTGTCAAAGCAGGGAACATCGCTGATGCTGGTTCGGGTGGGATGGACAGGCCAGATATTACCGTCAAAACCGGACTTGCGGCATTGGGCGATGACATTTTCCGCCCACCAGCCCCCAAACACCACGATCGATCGCGGCCGGAACAGCCGCGACAGGTCGCGTATGGTTTCTGGCTGGCGGCCATCCATGCCTATCCCCCCAACGGGCGCAACAGATCGCGGCTGATGATATGCCGCTGGATTTCCGAAGTGCCGTCCCAGATACGTTCCACCCGCGCATCTCGCCAGAACCGCGCCAGCGGCAGATCATCCATCAGCCCCATACCGCCATAGACCTGAATAGCCTCGTCCGTTACGCGTGCCAGCATTTCCGACGCATACAGTTTTGCCGAGGCAATCTCGCGATTGGCAGGCAGGCCCTGATCAAGACGCCACGCCGCCGCCAGTGTCAGCCAGTCAGCAGCATCGATTTCGGTAATCATGTCGGCGATCTTGAAGCTGACGCCCTGGAACTTGCCGATTTGCTTGCCGAACTGCTTGCGCTCGGCCGCATAGTGCAGCGCATAGTCAAAGGCCCGCCGCGCGCGGCCCACGCACATCGTGGCTACGGTAATGCGAGTGGCATAAAGCCAGGTGTTCATCACCTCAAAACCACCATCAACGTCGCCAAGCACATGGGCATCGCTCAACCGGCAATCCTCAAACTTCAGAATCACATTGTGATATCCGGCATGCGAGACCGAGGCGTAGCCGGGCAGCACCTCGAAGCCCGGATGTCCGCGATCAACGAGGAAGCAGGTGATCCGCTTCTTTGGGCCATGCGGGGTATCATCAACGCCGGTTGCTACAAACACGATGAAAAAGTCGGCATGATCACCGCCTGAAATGAAATGCTTTGTGCCGTTCAGGATCCAGTCACCACCAGTGCGGCGGGCGGTCGTGCTCATCCCGCGCACATCAGACCCGGCATCGGGTTCTGTCATCGCCAGCGCATCCATCTTCTCACCGCGCACAGCAGGCATCAGATAGCGTTCAACCTGATCACCCTCACAGGCCATCAGGATGTTCTGGGGGCGGCCAAAGAAATGCGTCAGCGCCATGGACCCGCGACCAAGCTCGCGCTCCAGCAAGGCGAATTCCAGATTGTTCAGTCCGCCGCCGCCAACCGATTCGGGAAAGTTTGGGGCGTAAAAACCCATTTCCAGAACCTTGTCGCGGATCGCCTTGCCCATTTCGGCTGGCACATGACCGCTCTTTTCAACTTCGTCTTCAAGCGGATAAATCTCGGTTTCGACAAAGCTGCGCACTGTCGAGACGATCATCTCCTGTTCTTCGGTCAGTCCAAACTGCATATGTCTCTCTCCCAGACTGAATTCTGTTTCTGCAGTGGCCCTCTGGGCCAGCTTGTCATTTAGCCGATGGCGCTGCCGGCCCCGTCGGGACGCGGCAGCCGGGCGTGTGCCTCCGTAATCTCGATAAGGCGGCTGGCCACAGCATCGCCCGGCAGGCAGGACGACCGTGTGGTCATATCGACATGGATCAGCATATGTTCGCCCGTTGCCAGCAGCCGGTCAGGCCCGTTCGGCACGACTGCATAAAGATGGTGGAACAGCTGCATCTTCTTGCCGGTCCCCTGCAATATTTGCGAGGTAGCAAAAATCTGCGTGCCGGCGACAACTTCGTCCAGATGCCGGATATGCGTCTCTACAGTGAAAAAGCTGTTGCCCGCTGCAAGATAATCCGCATCAACCCCGACCCAGCGCATGACAGCATCTGTCGCCATCGAGAAACAGTCCAGATAGCGCGCTTCATTCATGTGCCCGTTATAGTCTGTCCAGGCGGACGGTACTTGCTGGCGCATCGTTTCCAGCGGCTGGTCGATGGCGGTTTCGGTGCGCGCCGGCACCGCGTCATAAAGAGCGGTTTCCCAGTCGGCAAGGGTTTTCCCGGCCCCCCAGTCATTCGCCTTCAAGGCCTGCATTATGGCCACAAGATTGGTGTCGCGAATGCGTTCCAGCTCGCGGATTGAATGAATGCCCGACTGCGCATCCGACTGGTCTGAAATGGTTTTCACCAGATCGTCTGTCAGTTCAGGAACATCCATCAGCTTGGTCCAGGGCCATTTCAGGCATGGGCCAAACTGGGCAATGAAATGCGCCATGCCAGCCTCGCCACCTGCGACGCGGTATGTCTCGAACAGGCCCATCTGCGCCCAGCGCAGCCCAAAACCAAAGCGGATGGCATCATCGATCTCTGCGGTTGTCGCAATGCCGTCCTTGACCAGCCACAGCGCCTCGCGCCAGACAGCCTCAAGGAACCGGTCAGCAACAAAGGCCTCAATCTCTTTTCTGATGGGAAGCGGATGCATGCCGATGCTAGCAAAACAGGCGGCCGCGCGGGTGATTGTATCGGGGTCTGTGGTTTTGCCGCCTACAAGTTCGACCAGCGGCAACAGATAGACCGGATTGAAGGGATGCCCGACAAGAAGTCGCCCGGGATGCATCATCCCGTCCTGCAGGTCGGTCGGCATGATACCGGATGTTGACGAGCTGATGAGGGCATCGCGGGGCGCGGCGGCCTCAATCTCGGCATAGACGGCCTGTTTGACATCCAGGCGTTCGGGCACCGCTTCGATGATCAGTTCGGCGTCACTGACGGCGTCGGCAATGCTGCTGGCAAACACCATGCTGCCACGTACAGGCAGGGGTGCCATGGTCAGCTTGCCGATGGCCCGGTCGGCATTTTCCATCACCGCAGCGATTTTGCGCTCTGCCTCGGGGTCGGGATCGAAAATACAGACATCGACGCCGTTCTGGACCAGTCGCGCCACCCAGCCACCGCCGATAACGCCGCCGCCAACAACAGCGGCTTTTTGCGGTTTGGATTTGCCCGGTTTTTTTGTGTCTGCCATCTTTGACTCTCTTCCTGGTGTACGACCGGCTAATGTGCGACCGGTGCGCGCCTGGTCAGGCCAAGCTGGCTGCGCACGGCGTCCGGCCCGATAATCGATGCGCCCATATTTTCAACGACAGTGACGGCACGTTCGACAAGCTGGGCATTTGTTGCGAACACACCGCGTGACAGATACAGATTGTCTTCAAGCCCCACCCGGACATTACCGCCTGCCAGAACAGCCGCCGCCGGGTAGGCCATGGCATTCCGGCCAATTGAAAAGGCTGAAAAGACCCAGCCCTCGGGGATGTTGTTGACCATCGCCATAAGCGTGTTCAGATCATCCGGCGCGCCCCAGGGAATACCCATGCAAAGCTGGACCAGCGCCGGCATATCAATATGCCCTTGTTCAACCAGATGTTTGGCAAACCACAGATGGCCGGTATCGAAGGCTTCAATCTCGGGCTTTATGCCGAGCGCTTTCATCTGATTGGCCATTTCGACAAGCATTGATGTGCTGTTCGTCATGATGTAGTCGCCATGTCCGAAATTCATCGTGCCGCAATCCAGCGTGCAAATTTCCGGCAGGCAGTCAGCGATATGGGCAAGGCGCTCGGTGGCACCGGCCATGTCGGTGCCAACCGGATCGGGCGGCAGGGGTGTTTCCACCCCGCCCAGAACCAGATCGCCGCCCATGCCGGCTGTCAGATTCAGCACCACATCAATATCAGCATCGCGGATGCGCTCCGTCACTTCGCGGAACAGCGCCGGATCGCGTGACGGTGCACCAGTTTCAGGATCGCGCACATGGCAGTGAACAACCGCCGCGCCGGCCCGTGCGGCATCAAGCGCCGAGTCTGCAATCTGTTGCGGGGTTACGGGCACCTTGTCTGATTTGCCGGTGGTGTCTCCCGACCCGGTAACGGCACAGGTGATGAAAACATTGCGGTTCATTTCCAGCGGCATGGCGATCCTCCTTGTTATATCTGGCAGTCTTGCAATGCCTTGCCGTCTGAATCCAACGAAAAAAGAACATTTTTGACTGATTTCGGAACTTGCCGCTGCTTTCCGGCCTGCAATGCGACTTTTTTGCATAAAACGGCCCGCTGAATTTTGCCGTTTCTGGACAGCATATGACGGGTTCGTGACAGTGCCTGACCGCCTGTTCCACAGCATGAGACAGAGGGGGTTGATTATGGATAATCTGGATCAGACATATGCCGGGCGCAGGCGCACACGGCGCGGCAACAGGCGCAATGCCGGACGTGATACCGCTGCGGCGGGGGCGCTCATAGACGGCCAGCCGGGCGGCCAGCTAGGCGGATTGGCAGGCTGGCAGGACATCCAGACCAACCTGCCGCCACTGACCCCGCTGAGTGCTGATCAACTTGAGGCAGTTCATCAGGCGTCGCTGCAGCTGCTGGAAGAATACGGTATCGAAGTGATGAGTGCCGATGCGCGCGCCCGCTTCCGCGCTGCCGGTGCCGATGTTGATGAGGCCTCGATGATCGTGCGGGCTGACCGCGGCCTGATCCTGGCGGCGATTGCCAGCGCGCCGCCCGTTTTTCGACTGACCCCGACCAACCCGCAGCGTGCGCTGACTGTTGGTGGCAGGCATATTCATTTCGGCATGGTGTCTGGCGCACCGAATGTCCATGACATTGCAGGCGGGCGGCGCAGCGGCAATTTCGAAGATTACAAAAAGCTGATCAAGCTGGGCCAGAGCTTCAATATACTGCATTTTTTCGGCAATCAGACCCTGGCCCCGAATGATCTGCCGGTCAGCACCCGGCATCTTGATACCGTCTTTGCCAATCTGACGCTGAGTGACAAGATTTTCATGTCGATGTCTATTGGCGCGGAGCGGGTGCGCGACACGGCGGCGCTGACCGCCATTGCCCGCGGGATCAGCCTTGACGAAATGGCGGATGACCCGTCATCGATCACCAACATCAATATCAATTCGCCGCGCAAGCTTGATGTCGAGATGGCCGCTGCCGCCATTGCCATGGCCGAAATGGGGCAGGCGGTGGTGGTCACCCCGTTCACGCTGATGGGCGCGATGACGCCGGTGACCCTTGCCGCCGCCCTGACGCAGCAGAATGCCGAGGCGCTGTTCGCAATTGCGCTGACCCAGCTGGCGCGCCCGGGTGCGCCGGTGGTGTATGGCGGCTTTACCTCGAATGTTGATATGAAAACCGGTGCCCCGGCTTTTGGCACACCGGAAAACACCCGCGCCAACATGGCTGGCGGACAGCTGGCGCGGTTTTACAACCTTCCCTATCGGACCAGTGCCTGCAGCGCATCGAACGCCGCCGATGCGCAGGCTGTGTGGGAAACGCAGATGGCGCTGTGGGGCGCGGTGACCGGCCATGGCAATCTGGTCTATCATGCCGCCGGATGGGGCGAAGGCGGGCTGGTCGCCGATTTCGAAAAGCTGGTCATCGATTGCGAAATGCTGCAGGCGATGGCGGCAATGCTGCGCCCGGTCGGCTTTGATACAGCTGATTTCGGATTTTCCGCGCATAACGAGGTGGACCCCGGCGGGCATTTCTTTGGGACGGCGCACACGATGGAACGCTATCAGGACGCGTTCTATGCACCGTTCCTGTCGGACTGGTCGAATCACGAGAACTGGCGCGATGCCGGGTCGAAAACGGCCACAACGCGCGCCATGGCGCTGTGGCCGCGCATGCTGGATGCCTATACCCCGCCGCCGATGGATGCGGGCCGGATTGAGGAAATGCAGGCCTATATCGCCCACCGGAAAGAACAGATCGGCAGCGACACGCCCTAGGCCGCCAACTATGCCCGGGCCACGCGTCATGCCCGCGGCCGTACTCGCAAGGATTGGCGCGCCCAAGGGCAAATCGCAATTCCCTGCGCCTGGCGCTATCTTGCGCTTTGCCGAAAAGCCTGTAAGTTTTGTTTCACTTTTCACTTTAATCTGTTTTCGCAAGGATCAGACCATGACGTTGATGCATTATATCGGTGGTTCCGAGGCGGCTGGCACAAGTGGCCGCGCTCAGGATGTGTTCAATCCGGCAACCGGACAGGCTGTTACCTCGGTACCGCTGGCCAGTGCCGATGAGGTGCAGGCCGCTGTTGCCGCCGCCAAGGCCGCGCTGCCGGGCTGGTCAAATACGCCGGCTGCCAAGCGCGCGCAGGTGATGTTCAATTTCCGTGATCTGATCAAAGCCAATCTTGATGAGCTGGCGCGGCTGATTTCATCGCAGCATGGCAAGACCTTTGATGATGCCAAGGGCGAGGTTGCCCGCGGGCTGGAGGTTGTTGAATTTGCCTGCGGCATTCCGCATGCGCTGAAAGGTGAATATTCGCCGCAGGTTGCCGGCGGTGTGGATGTGTATTCGCTGCGCCAGCCGGTTGGTGTTGTGGCCGGCATCACCCCGTTCAATTTCCCGGCGATGGTGCCGATGTGGATGTTCCCGATGGCGCTGGCCTGCGGCAACACCTTTGTTCTGAAACCATCCGAGCGTGATCCCGGTGCGCCGATGATGCTGGCCCGTCTGATGTCCGAGGCCGGCGCGCCCGACGGTGTGATGAATGTGGTGAATGGCGACAAGGAAGCTGTCGACGCGATCCTTGATCATCCCGATATCGGCGCGATCAGCTTTGTCGGCTCCACCCCGATTGGCCATTACATCTATTCGCGTGGAACGGCCAATGGCAAGCGCGTGCAGGCCCTGTGCGGCGCGAAAAACCATATGATTATCATGCCCGATGCCGATATGGACCAGGCGGTCGATGCGGCGATGGGCGCGGCCTACGGGTCTGCTGGTGAACGCTGCATGGCAATTTCGGCCGTGCTGGCGGTTGGTGATGACACGGCTGACCGGTTTGTTCAGCAGCTTGCGCCGAAAGTGCGCGCGCTGAAGATCGGCCAGTATGACGAGCCGGGCGTCGAGATGGGTCCGGTGATCACCGCTGATGCGAAAGCCCGCATCGAAGGCTATATCGACCAGGGCGAAAAGGACGGCGTTGATGTGGTTGTCGATGGCCGCGGCCTGAAACTGCAGGGCTATGAGGATGGCTTTTTTGTCGGTGGCACGCTGCTCGACCGGGTGACCCCCGACATGTCTGTCTATCGTGACGAGATTTTCGGACCGGTGCTGTCGGTGTTGCGCCCGCAAAGCTATGAAGAGGCGCGCCAGCTGGTGATCGACCATGAATATGGCAACGGCACCGCCATCTTTACGCGGGACGGTGATGCGGCGCGCGATTTCACCAGCAATGTGAATGTCGGCATGGTTGGCGTGAATGTGCCGATTCCGGTGCCGGTGGCCTATCACAGCTTTGGTGGCTGGAAGGCATCGATGTTCGGTGACCATTCGATCCACGGCATGGAAGGCGTGCGCTTTTACACCAAGCTGAAAACGGTGACCGCGCGCTGGCCATCCGGCATCAAGGAAGGCGCGGTATTCAATTTCCATTCGGGAAGCGATACCAACTGACCGGTGTGATATCTGGCTAATCCGGGCCAGGTTGTTCCGGGCCAGGTTGTTCCGGGCCAGGTTGTTCCGGGTCTGGTTGATCCGGTTTTGGCTGATCCGGTTTTGGCTGATCCAGTTTTGGCTGATCCAGTTTTGGCTGATCCGGGTCAGGCTTGCCGGTGTGCTGTCTACTCCGCCACCCCTCACAAACTTGTGTGAAAATATGAACGCTGCCCAGAGTTGGGCAGCGCTTTTTTCATGCGACTGACAGATGAGGAGACGAGACATGGCTGAACCGCACACAGCTGATGCCGCCGACATCGCCAGATCGGGCCGCAATCTGGTCGGATGGTTCGAAATCTATGTGGCCGATATGCAGCGGGCGAAGGATTTCTACGCCGATGTGGTGCAGACGTCATTCACCGAATCGCAAATGAGCGGCGGCGATATGGAGATGTGGATGTTCGCTGGTGATCCGATGGCCGCGGGGGCCACTGGCGGGTTGATCCGGCATGATATGCGCCCGCCCAGCATGGACGGCACGCTGGTCTATTTCAGCGTCGATGATTGCGCTGCGGCCATTGCCCGCGCCACAGCGCGCGGCAGCATCGTTATTGTCGACAGGATTCCGATTGGCGAGATGGGCTTCATCGGTATTATCACCGATAGCGAAGGCAACAGCATCGGCCTGCATAGTATGGTGTAGGCCCCCTACATCAACACCGTTCCCTATAGCAATACCTTGCCCTACAGCAACACCTTGCCGGGGTTGAGGATGTTGTCGGGGTCGAGGGCGGCCTTGATCGATGTCATCATCGCATAGGCGGCCGGGTCCTTCATCGCCTTCATATCGGCCTGTTTTTCCGTGCCGATCCCGTGTTCGGCGCTGATCGACCCGCGCCATCTGGTAACCACATCACGCACCGCCTGCTTGATCGCCGCTGCCTCTGCCGGACAATCCGCCGGGTCCTTGTCATAGGGCCGCGCGCAGACATGCAGATTGCCATCGCCCATATGCCCGAAGGCAGTGCCGTAAACGCCCGGCGCAACAGCGGCAAAGGCGGCATCCAGATCGGCAATCGCGGCCGGCAGATCGGCCACCTGAAAGCTGATGTCGTTCATCACCCATTTGCCATGCGCGACCATTGCCGACAGCACATCTTCGCGCATCGCCCACATATTGGCACGCTGTGATGCTGAGCGGGCGACCACCGCATCGCTGATCCAGCCGGCCTCGAGCGCGGTGCCCAGAATCGCCTCAAGCTGTGCGGTGACAGGCAAGCTGCCATCATCCCCGACGGTTGCATCGGCATCGGTGCCGGCGGCGATCTCAATCATCACCGCCAGATCGGCCGGCTCGGCAAAGGGCGGGGTGATATGCGGCAAATGCCTGATGCACAGCTCATAATGCAGGCGGCCAAACAACTCGAACGCCTCAATCCGGCCACCGCTTTCGGCCTGTGTGAAATTCATCAGTTCCAGTGCAGCCGGTACATCGCGCACCTTTACCATGGCGGTGGCATAGGCGGGCGGCGGCGTGACAAGTGACAGGCTGGCCGCCGTGATGATGCCGAGTGTGCCTTCCGCGCCAATCATCAGATTGATCAGATCATAGCCGGTATTGTTCTTTTTCAGCGCGGGCAGCAGGTCCATCACCTCGCCGCGGGCTGTTACCACCTCAAGACCAAGGCACAGATTGCGCGCATTGCCATAGCGGACAACATTCAGCCCGCCAGCATTGGTGCTGAGCGCGCCGCCGATCTGCGCCGTACCCTTGGCCCCGAACACCAGCGGAAACATCAGCCCCTGTGCCTCGGCGGCATGGTGCAGATGCTCGATGATGCAGCCAGCCTCGGCCACCATGACACGGCCCGGCACATTCATCTCGCGGATGCGGTTCATGCGTTCCAGTGACAACAGCACAATATCCTGACCGTCTGCCGCCATGGTGCCGCCAGCCAGCCCGGAATTTCCGCCAAAGGGAATGACAGCGGTGCGGGTTTCAGCGCACAGCGCCATCACCGCGGCAACCGCGGCCGTATCACCCGGGCGCACAACAATCGCCGGGTGCGAATCGGCCCGGCCAAGCCAGTCACGCTGATAGTGGGGATCAATATCGCTGCCGACACTGACATGCGCATCACCGCAGATGGCGGCAAGGCGCGGGGCCAGATCTGCAGCCGAAGGCGTGGCAAGGTCCGTCTTTGAGCCGGTCATCGCGGGTGCATCGCGTTTGGCGGTTGTTGCTGCGTGGCCGGTTTTGTCCATCTGCGCGCTTCCTGATACGGTCTTCTGAACTGACATGCCGGCAAGGTTAGCATAAATCGGCAAGGCGCAGACGGGCAATCTTGTGCACCTCGGCAAGGGCGGTGGCGAACTCGGTTTCGGGATCGTTCGTGGCGCGCTGTTCAAAGGCGGCAAGAATATCGCTGCGGGTCAGGCCGCGAACGGCGATGATGAACGGGTGGCCGAATGCAGCGCCATAGCGCGTGTTCAGCATCTGAAAGCGGGCAAATTCATCCGCGCTGCAGGCATCAAGGCCGGCCCCGGCCTGTTCGGCGCTGGATTCGGCTGTCAGGTTCCCGGCAATGGCCAGTTTACCGGCAAGTTCGGGATGCGCGCGCAGCAGCGTCAATTGCGCATCATGGCCGGCAGCATCGACAATGCCCGCCATACGCGCGGCGAAGTGGGTCAATTGGTCATCCTGCACATCACAGCCTTGTGTGAATAATGACGAGGCGACCCAGGGCGAATGTTCGTAAATGCCGCCGAATCGTGCCATGAATTCAGCCTTGGGAAGGCTGGCAGGTGGTGAGACAAAGCGTAGATCGTCCATCAACAAGGGCCCTTGCATGAAGTGGTGAAACACGCGCAAGCTTCATCAAATTTGTTTGCCTGTTCAATCATTAATTGGCAATCTGCGGATCGCCAGAGGCATATTATGGCTGGTCTGGGCGCCGTCCGACTGCCAGAATACGAAAGGTGCGCGGCATGGGCCGACTGACAACGCATGTGCTGGACACGGCTTCGGGGCGACCGGCTGCCGGTTTGCGAATCGATCTCTATCGCCGCGCCGGCGACGACCGCCTGTTGCTGGACAGTGTTGTAACCAACGATGACGGGCGTGTGGATGCGCCGCTTCTTGACGGGGCGGATATGGTGGCAGGCCGGTATGAGCTGGTGTTCCATGCCGCTGCCTATCTGGGCGCGCAGGGGACCTTTCTTCCCGATCCACCGTTTCTTGACGAGATTGTGATCGCATTCGGGCTTGCCGATAACGAGGCGCATTATCATGTCCCGTTGTTGTTGTCGCCCTATGGCTATTCGACCTATCGCGGCAGCTGACGGAAAGGGATACCGTGCGCGAGACCATCACATTTGTGCTGAACAACAGGATCGAGACAGTGTCCGGACTGTCTGGTGACACCACCCTGTTGAACTGGTTGCGCCAGACAAGGCGGCTGACCGGATCAAAGGAAGGGTGCGGCGAGGGCGATTGCGGTGCCTGCACCGTTGTGATCGCCCGGCCCGGCAAGACTGGCAAGACTGGCAAGACTGGCAGGACTGGTGAGACTGGCAGGACTGGTGAGACTGGCAGGACTGGTGATATGCACTGGCATCCGGTCAATGCCTGCATTCTGTTCATGGGCATGCTGGAAGGAGCGTCGGTAACAACGGTTGAAGGCATTGCCCGGGCCGATGGCAGTCTGCATCCCTGTCAGCAGGTTATGGTTGACCATCATGGCTCGCAATGCGGGTTCTGCACGCCCGGTTTTGTGATGTCGCTGTTTGCAGCCTGGTGTAATGGTGACGGGCTGGCTGCCAGTGCTATTGATACAACGCTGGCTGGCAATCTGTGCCGGTGCACCGGGTATCGCCCGATTGCCGATGCCGCCGCCCATCTGCGTCCGATAAATGTGCCGCCAGACTTTGAAGCAGAGAGGCGCGCCACCGAGGCCCGTCTGATGAAAAAGATTGCACATCGCGATACAGTGATGCTGTCGGATGGCCGTTGCCGCTTTGTCGCGCCGGCTACAGCTGATGATTTCACTGCTGCTTATGAGCAAACGCCGGATGCGACCATCGTGTCAGGTGCAACGGATGTCGGGCTGTGGGTGACCAAGGGGCATGCCCGTCTGCCGATGTTGCTGTGGACGGGCCGGGTGAGCGGCTTTGACCGGATGAAAAAGGCCGGCGCCTATTGGCAGATCGGACCAGCGGTTAACCATGCTGCTGCGATGGACCGGTTGGCAAAGGGACGCCCTGATCTTGCCGAGGTCATGCGCCGGTTCGGTTCGGTGCAGGTGCGTGCCAGCGGGACAGTCTGCGGCAATATCGCGAACGGATCGCCCATTGGCGACCTGCCCCCGATGCTGATCGCGCTGGCCGCAGAGGTGGAGTTGAGCGCTGCAGAGTCAAACCGGGTGCTGCCGCTTGAGGACTTCTTCCTCGATTACGGCAAGCAGGACCGCGCGCCGGGTGAATATGTCTCGGCGATACGGGTGCCGGTGGGGGCCGCCCCGCATTTTCGCGCCTACAAGATTTCCAAACGGTTTGACCAGGATATTTCAGCGGTGATGGGGGCGTTCAACATCACCATTTCGGGAAAGCGGATCACCTCGGCGCGGTTTGCCTTTGGCGGCATGGCAGCGACACCACGACGTGCGCCGGCGGTTGAGGACTGTCTGGTGGGTCACCCGTTGACGATGGACAGTTTTGTGACCGCCGCCACGGCCCTTGAGGATGATTTCAGCCCGATTGACGACATGCGCGCATCGGCTGATTACCGCCTGCAAGTGGCGCAGAATCTGATCCTGAAATACGGTATGGATATGACCGGGTCTGCGGTGCCGCGCCTTGCCGGCCCGCAGGGTGTTGCCGATATCGCAGCATTGCTGGAGGCAGGATAATGCCCGACCAGTGGCCCCTCGAAGACACTGGCACCGGATCGCCAGATTGCACCCTCGGCATTGCTGGCGACATCCGCACGCCGCGTCGCCATGACAGTGCCCACAAGCATGTGGCGGGCACCGCAGTCTATGTCGATGATATACGCACGCCGGATGATACGCTGATTGTTCTGATCGGTCAGAGCCCGCATGCGCATGCGCGCATCACCAGCATGGACCTGTCACAGGTGGCTGGTGCGCCGGGGGTGGTTGCTGTTCTGACACACAAGGACATACCGGGGGTGAATGACTGCAGCCCGGTGCATGGTGATGATCCGATTCTGGCCGAAGATATTGTCAGCTATGTCGGACAGGCGGTCTTTGCCATTGTCGCCGAAAACATGCGCGCTGCACGTGATGCGCTGCCGCTTGCCGCTGTCAGTTATAATGCGCTGCCAGCTATTCTGACGATAGAAGATGCGATGCGTGCCGGATCGTGGCTTGGTCCGGCAGCGGTGATGGAAAATGGCGATCCTGACGGGGCCATTGCGGCCGCGCCGCATCATTTGTCTGGACGTATCGATATCGGTGGTCAGGAACATTTCTATCTTGAGGGACAGGCGGCGCTGGCCATGCCGGCCGAAGATGGTGACATCACGGTATATTGCTCAACCCAGCATCCAACCGAAATTCAGCATAAGGTGGCGGATGCGCTGGGCCTTGCCAGTAATGCGGTGACGGTTGAGACACGCCGCATGGGTGGCGGCTTTGGCGGCAAGGAAAGCCAGGGCAATCTGCCGGCCATCCTGTCGGCGCTGGCGGTGCAGGCGACAGGTCGTCCTGCGAAAACAGTCTATGACCGCGATGATGATTTTATGCTGACTGGCAAACGGCATGATGTGCGGATCGACTATCATGTCGGCTTTGATTCTGACGGGCGGATTCGCGGCGCCGAGTTTGAGCAGGCTTTACGCTGTGGCATGTCGTGGGACCTGTCCGAAGCGATTGCCGCGCGTGCCATGTGCCATGCCGACAATGCCTATCACGTGCCTGACATGCGGGTGATCTCGCATCGCTGCAAGACGCATACGCAGTCAAACACCGCTTTTCGCGGGTTTGGAGGGCCACAGGGCATGCTGGGGATTGAGCGCGTAATCGATGCCATTGCGCATGAACTGGACCTCGACCCGCTTGCGGTGCGTCGCCGCAATTTCTATCCGCATCACACCGCCAGCGCGCATGGTGTGACGCCGTACGGGCAGACGGTTGAAGATTGTGTTCTTCAGGACATTGTCGACCAGCTGGCAGATGATGCAGAGTACGCCAAGCGCCACACCGCGATTGAGGCCTTCAATGCTGACAGCCCGGTGATCAAGCGCGGCATTGCCCTGACACCGGTGAAATTCGGCATTTCCTTCAATACCACCTTTCTGAACCAGGCGGGCGCGCTGGTGCATGTATATACCGATGGGTCCGTTCATCTGAACCATGGTGGCACCGAAATGGGTCAGGGGCTGAACACCAAGGTGGCGCAGATTGTGGCGCATGAATTCCAGATTGACTTCGATGCCATCAAGATTACCGCCACAACCACCGGAAAGGTGCCAAACACATCTGCGACAGCGGCATCGTCGGGAACCGATCTCAACGGTATGGCCGCGCAGGCGGCGGCACGAACGATCAAGACACGGATGACCACCCATCTTGCCGGTCTGCATGAATGCGCGGCTGAGGACGTGATCTTCAGCGATGGGATGGTGCGCGCCGGGGCGGTACGCCTGTCATTTGCCGAGGCGGTGAAGGCCTGTTACATGGGGCGGGTGTCCTTGTCATCGACGGGATATTATGCCACGCCGAAAATCCATTGGGACAGCTCCCGCGCGCGGGGGCGGCCTTTCTATTATTTTGCCTATGGGGCGGCTGTCAGCGAGGTTGTCATCGATACGCTGACGGGCGAGAACCGGATCCTGCGCACGGATATTCTGCATGATGCGGGACGATCACTGAATCCGGCGATTGATATCGGCCAGATCGAGGGTGGTTTCGTACAGGGCGCGGGCTGGCTTACCACCGAAGAGCTGGTCTGGGATGGGGATGGCCGTCTGCGGACGCACGCGCCTTCCACCTACAAGATTCCGGCCTGTGGTGACCGGCCGATGGCCTTTAATGTGGCGCTGTTCGGTGCTGGTGAGAATCTTGAGGATACGATCCATAAATCAAAGGCGGTTGGCGAGCCGCCGCTGATGCTGGGCATTTCGGTGTTGATGGCCATATCACACGCGCTGCAGGGGCTTGGCAGCGCTGACTATCCTATGCTGAATGCGCCGGCAACGCCCGAGAGGATATGCTTTGCTGCGCGGCGGATCGGTGCAGCCGGGTTCAATGCTGCTGATCGGGTGCCTGATGTATCTGGTTCTGGTGATGGGAATAATCCGGCGTGAGCGGATGGATTTCGATGGCACGTGGCCTTGCCGGGCCGGATGGCGTGGTGGTGCGTGCCAGCCTTGTCGGTGTCAAGGGATCATCCCCGCGTGAAGCCGGGGCGATGATGCTGATCACCGAGGATACAATCTGGCAGACGATTGGCGGCGGCACGCTGGAACATCAGGTCATGTCCCGCGCACGGGAAATGATGAACCGGACGCTGGATATAACGACTGGTGCGCGGGCCGGCTGGCATCGCGAGGTGATGAAGGCGGTGCTGGGCCCTGATATGGGTCAGTGCTGCGGCGGTCAGGTGCGCGTTTTGCTGGAACATTTCGGCCCGGCCGAGCTGACAGCGCTGGCAGCGTTGCAAGACGCCCCGTTTCTGATGCATCCGCTGGCCGGGCACGCGCCGGTTACCGCAGCCAGCACGTCTGAAAGCGGCTTGTCGCCTGCGGGTGATGCGTTCACAGCGCCGGTGATACGCCCGCAACACGCGCTATTCCTTTATGGAGCCGGGCATATCGGGCGCGCGCTGGCACCACATCTGGTGGCGCTTGAGTGCGATCTGAACTGGGTCGATATCAATGAAGACCGATTTCCTGATACGCTGCCAGCCGGCGCAAACAGGATTATTGCCAGCGATCCGGCGGTGATTGCCGGACATGCCCCGCCGGATGCGATGCATCTTGTCATCACGCATAACCATGCGCTGGATGAAGCCATCTGCCTGACCATTCTGAAACGGGCCAATGAGGCGGACGGCGGGTTTGCAAGGCTTGGCCTGATCGGATCGGATACCAAGTCTGCGCGGTTTCGCTCGCGGCTTTCGCGTGCCGGTGTAGAACAAAGCCAGCTGGCGCGTCTTGTCTGTCCGGTCGGCTTGCCAGATATCGCGGGCAAGCAGCCAGCACGGGTGGCGCTGTCGATTGCGGCGGGTGTGGCGATCTGGCAGCAGGAATTGGACGCAGATGGTTGATGCTGGCACACTGGCGTCAACTTCTAGGGGGAGCATGAATGATTGACTATGCCTGGATGTGGTCAGAACTTCTGGTTCGCTGGCTACATGTCATCGCTGGAATTGCCTGGATTGGCTCTTCCTTCTACTTCATCGCGCTGGATCTGAGCCTGAAGCCCGGCAAGGCATTGCCCGAGCAGGCGCATGGTCAGGCCTGGCAGGTGCATGGGGGCGGGTTCTACAATATGGTGAAATATCTGGTGGCACCATCGCGCATGCCGGATGAACTGACATGGTTCAAATGGGAGGCGTATACCACCTTTCTGTCGGGCTTTGCGTTGCTCACCATCATCTATTATACGCAGTCTGCTCTTTATATGATCGATATCGAGATACTCGATCTTGAGCCGTGGCAGGCCATTGCCATCAGCATCGCCGGTATTGTCGGTGGCTGGGTGGTCTATGATGCGCTGTGTCGCAGCCCGCTTGGCCGCAACGACAATGTGCTGGCGCTGGCCGGGTTTGTGTTCATTGTCGCGCTGGCATGGGCGTTTACCCAGATGTTTTCGGCGCGCGGTGCCTTTGTGCAGATCGGTGTTACCATCGGGAACATCATGGTGGCGAATGTGGCCATGGTGATCATCCCTGGCCAGAAGAAGGTGGTGGCCGCACTGGTCGCCGGTGATGACCCTGATCCGCGTTACGGTGCGCGGGGCAAGCAGCGGTCCCTGCATAACAACTATCTGACATTGCCGGTGATATTCGTGATGATCGGTGGGCATTATCCAGCCATTTTTGCGACAACCTATGCCTGGGTGATTCTGGCGGTGGTTATTGTGATTGGTGCGGTGATCCGGCATTTCTTCAATACCAAGCACAAGGGTGATCCGGCCCCGTGGTGGACATGGATTTTTGCTGGTGCGCTGACATTGTTTGCGGTGTTCCTCAGCCATGCCGGTGCCCCGAAATATGATGAGCAAGCCTATAGTGAATATGAGTTTGGCACCGGTGCCGCATTGCATGTGGCGGCGGTCGAACTTGTCACCGAGCGATGCGCGTCCTGCCATGCTGTTGAACCGCTCTGGGATGGCATTGCCTTTGCGCCCAAAGGGGTGGTGCTGGAAAATGAGGCTGATATCCTGCGGCGGGTGGATGAGATTTACTGGCAGGCAGCTGTCAGCCATGCCATGCCGCCGGGCAATGTCATCTGGATGGAGCCGGAAGAGCGCGAGATGCTGGCGCGCTGGCGGGCAATGCTGAAGGAAGGTGACACTGCGCTTGTACCAACGGGTGCCAATAATGACGACAGTGGTTGATGCCACTGGTTGATGACAACAGTGCGTGATGACGGGAGTGGTTGATGAGCGCAGCGCCGGAATATCCGCGTGACCTGATCGGTTATGGGCCGAACCCGCCGCATGCCGCCTGGCCGGGTGATGCGCGGATCGCGTTGCAATTCGTACTGAATTACGAGGAAGGCGGCGAGAACGCCATTTTGCATGGTGATCCGGCCTCAGAAGCGTTTCTGTCCGAGATTATCGGTGCCGCCCCGTTCGAAGGTGCGCGGCATATGTCGATGGAATCGATTTATGAGTACGGATCGCGCGCCGGGGTGTGGCGGTTGCTGGACCTGTTCCGCGACCGTGATGTGCCCCTGACCCTGTTCGCTGTGGCCATGGCGATGCAGCGTCATCCGGCGGTCATTGAACGCGCCCTCGGCGATGGTCATGAAATTGCCTCGCACGGCTATCGCTGGATCAATTATCACGGCATGTCAGTTGCCGAGGAGACCGCGCATCTTAACCGCGCCATCGAGATTCACACTGAGATTTGCGGTGAGCGCCCGCTTGGCTGGTATACTGGTCGTACATCTGAAAACACCCGCCAGATTGTTGCTGAGGAAGGCGGTTTTCTGTATGACGCCGATGATTATTCCGATGATCTGCCATTCTGGAGTACGCAGACCGACAGCCCGCATCTGATTGTGCCTTATACGCTGGACACCAATGACATGCGCTTTGCCACTGCACAGGGGTTTCATACCGGTGATCAGTTTGCCGCCTATCTGATTGACGCTTTTGACACGCTGTATGCCGAGGGTGAGCGCGCGCCAAAGATGATGTCGGTCGGGTTGCATTGCCGGCTGATTGGCCGTCCGGCCCGCTTTGCCGGACTGAAAAAATTCCTCGACCATGTGCAGAAACATGACCGTGTGTGGCTGGCGCGCCGGATTGATATCGCGCGGCACTGGCGCAAGATGCATCCCTATAATGGTGACGCGGAATGAATCTGCCGCCCCTTGCCATTGAACCGCTGTCAAAGGCGGCGTTTGCCCCGTTTGGTACTGTGATTGAACGTGACGGTGCAGACATCAGGATGATTAATGAAGGCACCACGACGCGATTTCACGCGCTGTCGGATGTGGATGTGGCGCGCGAAGGCGGTACCCCGATCCTGTCAATTTTTGCTGGCACGCCGCGGCCGGTCCCGATCGCGATCACGATGCTGGAACGCCACCCCCTGGGATCGCAGAGCTTTATGCCGCTTTCGGATGAAGACTGGCTGGTGGTGGTTGCGCCGACAAACAGTGATGACAGCGCGCCAGCTTTCGACGCATTGCGCTGTTTTTCGGCCCGCGGTGATCAGGGCGTAACCTATGCGCCCGGTGTCTGGCATCACCCGCTATTGGTGCTGGCACCACAGGATTTCCTGATTGCCGACCGTGCGGGACCGGCGGGAGAAGATGCCAGCGCCAACCTGACGGAATACTGGTTTGACGGCGTGGCCGCAGCGATCAGCCTGTAATGGGCATGCGATCTGTCTGCTTGCATGGCCTCTGGATTCTCTTTCGATTTTCTCACTAAAATGTCATTGAAAATTAACTGAACATTAAGCGAACATCCCTATATTGTTCTATATATGTTCACGAAAAAAACTGACAAATCAAGACTGACAAATCAAGGCTGGCAAATCAAGGCTGGCGCATGACAAAGTTCCCCATAACAGGCCATCTGCTGCAAGGTGGCAGACCGCTAGGTGTTATGCTGATCATTGCCTCAACGCTGTTCTTCAGCACCGCTGGCGTTTTCACAAAGGGTGTATATGCAGACGCCTGGAGTGTCATTTTCTGGCGAGGGGTATTTGCAGCTTTGCTGGGAATCCTGTATCTGGGGATGATTGGCAGGCTCAGGACCGAGATGCGGCGCATGCGTCGTGTGGGCTGGTGTCTTGCCTTCATTTATGCAAGCGGTACGGCGGCCTTCATCCCGGCCTTCAAGATGACATCCATTGCCAACGTGGCATTGATCTGGTCATCGGCACCATTGCTGGCAGCGATGCTGGCCTGGCTCTGGTTCAGACAGACCGTGTCGTTTGGCTTTGTTCTGGCAACATTGCTTGCTGCTCTTGGAACGCTGGTGGTTGTCTGGGGGTCCTTTGGCAGTGCCAGCCTTGCTGGTGATCTGCTGGCGGTCTGGATGACCGCAATGATGGTGCTGATCATGACCATCTATCGCTGCTATCCGGACGCGCCGACAACGCTTCCAACGGTTATGGCGTCATTGATTCTATTGCCGGTTGCCTGGCTTCGGGCCGACCACATGCTGATACCGCTGGATGAGATTATGATCACCAGCCTGTTTGGCGTCACCTTTGTTGTGGCGTCTGTGACCTTGTCAGAGGGGTCGCGCCATCTGGCCTCTGGTGAGACAGCCTTGCTCAGCCTTGGTGAAACGCCTCTGGCCATTCTCTTGGCGCTTCTGATCCTGGCGGAATACCCGTCAGTTCAGACGCTTGTTGGTGGAGGCATCATCATGGCGGCTGTCGGGTGGTATCAATGGGCGATGCTGCGTGCAGAACGCCAGTCGCCTAAACGCCAGTAGCATGGCTGATGGGGCAAAGTGTTTGGTCTCCAAGGGGCCGCCAGGCGATATAACACTCAGGCGATATGACCGGATTTCTGCATCAGATGATGCGCCATTGCTGTGTGGTGTTCCAGAATCTGGCCCATTTCCATGGTTGTCAGCTGGCCATTTGCCACAACATGGCGTCCGTTGATGACAGTGTGACTCGCCTTGACCGGCCCGCAGAACAGCAGGCTGGCGAGCGGGTCCCAGTCACTGCCGGCAAAATCGATGGTGCGTCGGTCAAAGGCGGTGATATCGGCGGCATAGCCGGGGGCCAGTATGCCGATATCGTCACGCCCCAGGACCGCCGCCCCGCCGCGTGTGGCAAGGGCAAGCGTCTGGCGCGCATTCAACGCATCCCCGCCCTTGCACACACGTTGCAACAGCATCGCCTGCCTGGCTTCATTCAGCATGTGGCCACTGTCATTGGACGCGGATCCATCAACACCGATGCCCACCTTTACCCCCTGATCAATCATCTCGCGGACCGGCGCAATACCGCTGGCAAGGCGCATGTTCGAACAGGGGCAATGCGCCACGCTGGTGCCGGTGCGGGCAAACAGATCAACCTCGGCGCTGTCAAGCTGGACACAATGCGCGTGCCAGACATCATCGCCGGTCCAGCCTACGGCCTCGGCATAGTCGCCGGGGCGCATCCCGAACTGCGCAAGACTATAATCGATATCCTCGACATTCTCGGCCAGATGGGTGTGCAGACCAACGCCAAGTGCGCGCGCCATATCGGCTGTTTCGCGCATCAGGTCCATCGATACTGAAAATGGTGAGCAGGGTGCCAGCGCCACCCGCTGCATGGCATGGCGCGCCGGATTATGAAAGGCTTCAACAACGCGCTGGCTGTCGGCAAGAATGGCAGCTTCGTCTTCGCAAAGATTGTCCGGTGGCAACCCGCCCTTGCTCTCGCCGATGCTCATCGACCCGCGTGTACCGTGAAAGCGCACGCCGATATCGGCGGCGGCGGCCATCGAATCATCCAGCTTTGCACCGTTCGGATAGAGATAGAGATGGTCAGAGGATGTTGTGCAGCCGCTCAACGCCAGTTCAGCAAGACCAAGCACCGTCGACCAGTAGATATGTTCGGGGCCCAGATGTGACCAGACCGGGTACAGGGTCTGCAGCCAGCCGAACAGGGGCGCGTCCTGTGCCGGCGGTACCACGCGCGTCAGATTCTGGAACAGATGGTGATGCGTGTTCACCATCCCCGGAATCACAACATGTCCGGTCATATCGATGATCTGGTCGGCATCATCCGGCAGTGACGCGGTTGGGCCAACCTGTTCGATCACACCATCGCGTGCATAAAGACCAGCGTCCCTGATCTCGATACCGGCAGGCTGTTCAGCACTGGCATCCGCCATGGTGCAGAGAAGGTCAGCATGTTTCAGAAGAAGTGTATGTGATGTCATTTATGGTGCCATTTGTGATGACGGCCCGGATGCCATGACAGATATTATGACAGGCACCCGCGCAGGTCGGCAAAAAACATCGGCCCGATCACGGGCCGATGCGCAAGGGTATGTTTTTATGTGACTGAATGCCAGTACCGGCATGCAGAATTGCGCCCCGGATTTGCCCATAGACCTCATTCAGCAGCGTTCCGGGCGGTATCCGTCACAAACAGCCTCAGTCAGCGTCTGCGGGCAACAGCAGGTTCATCACCACCGCCAGGACAGCGACCGGCAACAGGCCTGATG
>JADHLH010000054.1 GCA_016780765.1 Alphaproteobacteria bacterium
CGAAATAGTGTCCGATATAGTGTCCATAAAGATATCCATAGGCTGCCAGAATTGTTTCTGACAGTCAAATATATGAAATGTAATAATAGAGAAAGGAAGTGGCGGAGGGGAAGGGATTCGAACCCCCGAAAAGAATTTCTTCCTTTAACGATTTAGCAAACCGCCGCCTTCAGCCACTCGGCCACCCCTCCGCCGGGGCCGGACCTTGCGGGTGCGCGCGCACCCTGGGGACCGGAAGAAGATACACGGCGTATGCAGTCGCATTTCCTAGCTTTGAAAGCGCCTCCTGTCAAACCGGAATTCAATGCTTTGGGAATAACCCGTGCCACACCCTTGGCACAAGCCGTCCGGCAACGTCAAAATAGGCCGTGCAGCAACGTCACAATATACCAAACGGCGCTTCAGAAATAAACCTGGAGGCAAGTGAACAGACGGCGAGCAAGCGGCATCACCCGTCATACTTGACCCACATCACCCGTCAAGTTTAGCCCGCAACATCTGGTTGACCATGCCGGGGTTCGCCTGCCCCTTTGATGCCTTCATCACCTGCCCGACGAAAAAGCCGAACAGCTTGTCCTTGCCGCCACGATATTCCGCAACCTTGTCAGCATTTCCGGCAATCACCTCGTCGATCATCGCTTCAATCGCGCCGCTGTCGGACACCTGCTTCAGGCCTTTTTCCTCAACCACGGTGGCAGCATCCTTGCCGCTCTCGAACATGTGGGCAAACACATCCTTGGCGATCTTGCCGGAAATGGTGCCATCCTCGATCAGCCCGACCAGCCCGCCAAGCGCCACCGGGCTGATATTGCAGTCAGCCAGAGTCTGGCCCGACTTGTTCAGCGCACCAAACAATTCCACCGTCATCCAGTTGGCAACCAGCTTGCGATCACGGCCAGTGCTTGCTTCCTCGTAAAAGGCTGCTGTCTCGCGCTCTTCGGTGATCACCGCCGCATCGTAGGCCGACAGACCATAGTCATTGGTCAACCGGTCCCTGATGGCATCGGGCAATTCGGGAAGCGCAGCCTTCAGTTCATCCACCTCATCCTGCGGGATCACCAGCGGCAGCAGATCGGGGTCGGGAAAATAGCGGTAATCATGCGCATCTTCCTTTGAGCGCATGGCGCGGGTGGTGCCGGCACCGGTATCGAACAGCCGCGTTTCCTGATCGATCTGTCCACCATCCTCGATAATCTCGATCTGGCGCGCAACCTCATAATCAATGGCCTGCTGGATAAAGCGCATGGAGTTCAGATTCTTGGTCTCGGTACGTGTGCCGAATTCCTCACCCGGGCGGCGCACCGATACATTCACATCGGCCCGCATCGAGCCTTCTTCCATATTGCCATCACAGGTCCCGAGATAGCGCAGGATAGAGCGCAGTTTTTTCAAATAGGCCGCCGCCTCGGCCGCCGACCGCATGTCCGGCTTCGACACAATCTCCATCAGCGCCACACCGGTACGATTGAGATCGATATAGCTTTTCGAAGGGTGCTGGTCGTGCATCGACTTGCCGGCATCCTGTTCAAGATGCAGGCGTTCGATACCGATTTCGCGCACGCTACCATCCGGCATATCAAGACGCAGCGTCCCCTCACCCACGATCGGCTGCTTGAACTGGCTGATCTGATAGCCCTGCGGCAGGTCCGCATAAAAATAATTTTTGCGATCGAACACGCTGACAAGATTGATCTCGGCATGCAGCCCCAGACCGGTACGCACCGCCTGTCGAACACATTCCCGATTGATCACCGGCAGCATGCCTGGCATAGCGGCATCAACCAGACTGACATTCGCATTCGGTTCGGCACCAAAATCGGTTGAAGCACCGGAAAAAAGCTTGGCGTTCGATGATACCTGCGCATGTACCTCAAGCCCGATCACAACTTCCCACTGGCCTGTGCGGCCTTCAACAAGATCGCTCATGATGTTCCTCCTGCCCGACGTGTCGGGGTGGCTGAAAATCCTGCTGCATCTTCGATCACACGGCCAACGCTGTAGAGCGTCGCTTCATCAAATGGCCGGCCGAGCACCTGCAGGCCCAGCGGCAAGCCATCTGCGTTCAGACCGGCAGGCACTGATATGCCCGGCAATCCGGCCAGATTTGCCGGCACGGTAAACACATCATTCAGATAGTTGGTGACCGGATCATCAACCGTGCGCCCCACCGGAAAGGCCGCCGTCGGCGTTGCCGGTGTGAGGATCGCATCGACCGACTGGAACGCCGTATCGAAATCATCCTTGATAAGCCGGCGTACGCGCTGTGCCTTCAGATAATAGGCATCATAATATCCGGCTGACAGCACATAGGTTCCGATCATGATGCGGCGTTGCACCTCTTCACCGAAGCCGGCAGCGCGGGTCTCGCCATACATGTCATCAAGCGAATCTGCCTCGACGCGCAATCCGTACCTGACCCCGTCATAGCGCGCCAGGTTGGATGACGCTTCGGCAGGTGCAATGATGTAATAGGCCGGAAGGGCGTATTTCGTATGCGGCAGGGATATGTCGACGAGTTCAGCTCCGGCATCCCGCAGCCATGCTTGTCCGGTCTGCCACAGCGCCACAACGTCCGGGTCCATGCCATCCATGACATATTCGCGTGGCACGCCGACCCGCATCCCCTTTACACCAGCGTCAAGTGCTGCCGACAGATCAGGCATCGGTTCATCAGCTGATGTTGAATCCTTTGGATCATGACTGGCCATCGCCTGCATCATCAGCGCATTGTCAGCCACCGTGCGGCTGAACGGGCCTGCTTGATCCAGCGAGCTGGCAAACGCCACAATGCCCCAGCGCGAGCAGCGGCCATAGGTCGGCTTCAGACCGACAATGCCGCAAAAAGCTGCCGGCTGGCGGATTGACCCGCCCGTATCAGTGCCAGTGGCCATCAGGGCCGCGCGTGCAGCCACAGCCGATGCCGACCCGCCAGACGACCCGCCCGGCACTAGATCAACGCCGTCACCCGCTTGCCATGGATTTATCGCCGGACCATAGGCACTTGTCTCGTTACCCGACCCCATGGCGAACTCATCACAGTTCAGCTTGCCAAGCATCACCCCGCCAGCCTGCCACAGATTGGCGGTCACAGTGCTTTCATAGGGCGGTATGAACCCCTGCAGGATGCGCGAGCAGGCGGTACTGGCAACACCAGCGGTGCAGAACAAATCTTTCACGCCAACAGGAATGCCTTCAAGGATGCCCGCCTCTCCGGCAGCAATGCGCTTGTCCGACTGCGCCGCCATCGACAGCGCATGATCAGCGGTTACAGCCACATAATTGTTGAGGGATGATGTTTCCTCGGCAGCAGCGATATAGGCGGTGGCCAGCTCGACAGCTGAAATGGTTTTCTTGTCGAGCGCAGCGCGGGCCTCTACGGCCGTCATGGACAGGATATCTGACATTACTCAACCACCTTCGGCACAACAAAAAAGCCGCTTGCCGTTTCCGGCACATTGGCCAGCACTTCATCGACGCGGTTGCCATCTGTCACCGCATCATCGCGCTGCGGCAATCCGTGGCCGGTAACGCTGGCCAGCGGTTCAACATTATCTGTATCAACTTGATCGAGTTCGGCGATCCAGTCGAGAATGCCGTTCAGCTCGCTGGCAAGCTGTTCCTGTCGTTCTTCCGGAACATTGATGCGCGCGAGCCGCGCGATTTTGGCAACGGTGGTCTTGTCAACCGACATGGCGCTGTGCTTTGTGCTGTTACGAAGAATTCACGTGTTGGAATTATCACCGCATATGGCGATCTGCAAGCTTAACGACATGAAATCCGCGCTTTTGGCCGGCCAGCGCCTTTTTGGGCTGGATGTTGGCAAAAAGACCATCGGTCTCGCCATCTCGGATGGCAACCTTGCCGTGGCCAGCCCGCTGAAGATCCTGTGGCGGAATAAATTCACTGCCGACGCCGACTCGATGTTCACACTCGGCGATGCCGAAAATGTGGGTGGGTTGATTATTGGCTGGCCGTTGAACATGGATGGCAGCCAGGGGCCGCGCTGCGATGCGACCCGCGATTTTGCCCATGCGCTGTTGCGGCTTCGCGACATACCCATTGCCTTTATGGATGAACGCCTCTCCACCCAGGCTGTGGAATCCGCAATGCTTGCCGCAGACATGACCCGTGCAAAGCGGCACGAACGCCGCGACGCGCTGGCCGCCGCCTGGATTCTTCAGTCCGCACTTGACAGGTTGGAAGGAACGGCTGATGACGACTGAAGCCTAACAGTAGTTACATATAATTTTATTGTTTATTATTAATATCTTGACTCCTATATTGGTGAGTTTAATCTGACTTTTACGGATACGTCTTTACAACGAAATCATCTGATCTGGTCGAGATGCGTCCAGCAGCCGGTCATCTCATATGACGCATCGTTCCAACATCTACATCATCGGCTTTGTGTCCGTCCCGTTCATGGGGGCGTATCTCCTTTCCGAGCTCTTCCGGAACATAAACAGCACCATTGGCCCTGTGCTTCAGCAGGAATTTGCCCTCGATGCGGCAACCCTTGGCCTGATGACGAGTCTGTTCCTTTTTGCCGTAGCCGGATCACAGATTTTCACCGGCATCCTGCTAGATCGGCTCGGCGCCAGACGAACGGTCGCCATGTTGCTGATCATTGCGGCAATCGGGGCCATGCTGTTTGCTGCCGGAAACTTTACGACTCTGCTGGTCGGACGTTTGCTGATTGGTATTGGCATGTCAGGCTGCTGGACAGCCGCGTTCAAGGTGAATGCCGACTGGTGGCCCAAAGATCGGCTCGCCCTTGCCAATGGGGCTATCATCGGGCTTGCGGGACTGGGAAGTCTGGCTGCCAATTTGCCCACAAGACTGCTGCTGGATGTCATGCCCTGGAACGATCTTTTTGTCTGGTTGGCGGAGCTGACGGTCGGGATGGCGGTGATCCTTTTCGCGCTGGTTCCAGAAAATCGCGAAAAGACCAGCACCGCATCAGCCGACAAATTCAATCTATTCACCGAATTGCAGGGTTTCGGGTTGATCATGAAAAACCCGGTGTTCATCGCCATCGCGCCAGTGTCGATCATGTGTCAGGGCGCATGGCTATCCTATCAGGGATTGTGGGCCGGCATCTGGTTACGGGATGTGACGGGACTTGCCCCGACGCCGGTTGCCACATCCCTGCTATTTCTGGCCATCTGCATTGTGATTGGCAATCTGTGCCTTGGTCTTGTTGCCGACATTCTGATCAGGCTGCGTGTGTCGCTCTTTCGATCCATGTTCCTGGCCTGCTGTTTGTACATACTCGCCCAGATATTGATCATATTCCTGCCAGCCAGCGCCGCAACGGGCCTGTGGATGCTGTTCGGCTTCTTTCTTGCTGGCCCGATATTCGCCTACGCGCTTATTTCGCAGGCGGTACCGGCAACCCATTCGGGACGGGCGGTAAGCCTGCTCAATCTCTTTGCTACATTGGCCGGATTCCTGATGCAGTATGGCGTCGGCGCCGTTGTAAATCAGTGGGTTGCGATTGATGGCATTTACCCGGCAACAGCGCATATTACAGCCCTCGTGGCTGTGATTTGCGTACAGCTTGCCGCGCTTGTCTGGTGGTTGCTTCGGCGAGGACCACTGAATCAGGCTGTCAGGGATATGGGTTCAGCATGATCCTGCCAATAAGGCTGGACGGATCAGGCCGGACTTGTTAATAAACTGAATTCATGACAGGTCAGTCGCAGACAGGCGCGCCCGATGGGGCTGCATCGCCAAAATCCACCCGCAAGGCAGGTTCGGGCTCACCTGTTTCCCTTCCCCATAGGCATCTTCTTGGTATCGAAGGTCTGTCGCCAATCGATATCTTGGCGCTGATTGACCGCGGCGATATGTATGCCGACCTGATCCAGTCAGATACCGCGCCGCCGCCTTTTTCCGAAACGCTGCGCGGCCGCACGATCATCAATCTGTTTTTTGAGAATTCAACGCGCACCCGCGTATCGTTTGAACTGGCCGCAAAGCATCTTGGCGGATCGGTTCTGAATATCAATGTTGCCGGATCATCCGTCAAGAAGGGCGAAACCCTTCTCGACACGGCGACTACGCTGAATGCGATGCGCCCGCATATTCTTGTCGTCCGGCACAATTGTTCGGGCGCTGCAAAGCTGCTTAGCCAGCATGTCGATGCGGCAGTGATCAATGCCGGTGATGGCCGCCACGAACACCCCACACAGGCGCTGCTGGACGCGCTGACGATCAAACGGCGGGTCGGGCGCATACAGGGTTTGAAAATCGCCATTTGCGGCGATATCGCCAACAGCCGCGTTGCCAGATCGAACATCCATCTGCTGGCCACGCTTGGCGCGGAAATTCGGCTGGTATGCCCGACCACGCTGCTGCCAGCTGCCATCGACATGATGGGGGTTCAGGTGTTCACCGATTTGGAAGACGGCATCCGCGATGCGGATATCGTGATGATGTTGCGCCTGCAGACCGAGCGTATGGAAGGTACAGAAACGCCATCGCAGCGCGAATATTTCAACCTGTTCGGACTGGATCGCACCAAGCTGATGCGCGCCGCACCGAATGCGCTGATCATGCATCCCGGCCCGATGAACCGCGGTGTCGAGATCGATTCCGCCACCGCTGATGATGTCGAAAAAAGCCTGATCCGCACGCAGGTGGAAATTGGTGTTGCGGCGCGCATGGCCTGTCTGGAAGCGCTGGCAGGTGCAAGCGGGGACCACAGATGACGCGAACGCTGTTCACCAATGCCCGCCTTCTGGACCCGGCACAGGCGCTGGATGCGCCAGGGTATCTGCTGGCCGAGGATGGCTTGATCACCGCAGCTGGCGCCGGCAGTGCCGACACCACACTTCGCAAAGACGCCGAGATTATTGACTGCAAGGGCGCGTGTCTTGCCCCCGGCCTTGTCGATATGCGGGTCCAGAGTGCCGATCCGGGTGCTGAGCATCTGGAGGATTTGCATACCCTGCTGCATGCCGCTGCCTCGGGCGGCATTTCCACAATTGTGGCCCTTCCAAACGCGAAACCGGTTATTGATGATGCGAGCATGATCGACAGCCTGTCACTGCGGGCAACGCGGATTGGCGGGGCCCGGCTGCGTCTTTACGGCGCTGCCACCCGCAAGCTGCGGGGCAAGGCCATGGCCGAGCTGGGACTGATGGCTGAGGCAGGTGCTGTCGGATTTTCCAATGGCAATCGCTGCATCATGGACTCGCTGGTGATGCGCCGCCTTCTGGCCTACTCCGCCATGCTGGACCGCCCGTTCATCCAGCATTGTGAGGATCATGACCTGACAGCTGCCGGCGAAATGAATGAAGGTGAGACATCGACAAGGCTGGGGTTGATCGGCGCACCGGCCGAGGCGGAAGCCATCATCATCGACCGTGATCTGCATCTGATCCGGATGACCGGCGCGCGCTATCACGCGGCGCATATCTCAACGCGTGCGGCAATCGAATCCATCCGGCGTGCCAAGGCAGAGGGCCTGCCCGTGACAGCCGATACAGCGCCGCCCTATTTCATGCTGAACGAAATGGCCGTCAGCACCTATGACACGGCCTTCAAGCTGTCACCACCTTTGCGCAGCGAAGACGACAGACAGGCTGTCATTGCCGCCTTGGCCGATGGCACCATCGATGCCATTGCTTCGGACCATGTGCCGGTTGATGGCGATGCCAAGGCCCAGCCATTCGGCCCGTCGCAGCCAGGCGCATCGGGTGTTGATACGCTGTTGGCGCTAACCCTGTCGCTGGTGCATCAAGGGCATCTCGAGCTGTTGCGCGCGCTGGAGTTGCTAAGCTTGGCACCGTCAACCATTCTTGATCTGGGCGGCGGTGCACTGATTCCCGGCACGGCAGCAGATCTGGTGATGTTCGATGCCGACAGCAGCCACATCATACGCGGCAGTGCGTTCGCCTCATCCTCGCGGGTTACGCCGTTTGAGGGCATGCCTGTTCAAGGCCGCGTCCTTGCCACCTATGTGGCTGGCGCACCGATCTTTAGGACCTGATCACAATGGATGTGTTCCTGTCACCAGCAACAGTGCTGATTGCCGCCTATCTGGCTGGGTCGATCCCGTTCGGCCTGATCGTGACCCGTCTTGGCGGCAAGGGCGATATACGGCAGATCGGCAGCGGCAATATCGGTGCCACAAATGTTTTGCGCACGGGCAACAAACTGCTGGCTGCACTGACACTGATTGGCGATGCGGGCAAAGGTGCTGCAATTGTGCTGGTGGTCAGCGCGCTTGGCGGCTCACCGTTAGTGATTGCCATAGCCGGCGCGGCGAGCGTTGTCGGCCATTGTTTCCCGGTCTGGTTAACATTTCGCGGCGGCAAAGGCATCGCCACCAATGTGGCAGTGTTCGCAGCCTTTGATATCCGTCTTGGCCTTGCCTTTGCGATCTTGTGGCTGGGAACGGCCGCGGTGACACGCTACTCGTCTCTTGCGGCGCTTGTTGCCACGCTCGGCTGCAGCGTCACAGCTTTCTGGCTGGCCATGGATATGCCGATTGCCGTGGCGGTGTTGATGATGAGCGCACTCAGCTGGGCCCGCCACCACCAGAACATTGGCAGATTGCTGACAGGCACCGAGTCACGCATCGGCGGCAAATAGATCTTTCAGATAATCCTGAAGAATTAATACTTTCTTCAGACTGTTTCTTTATAGAAACAGACATGAACCGCGATGAACAACTCGCCCATTTACGTCTGATCCGCACACCAAACATTGGACCGATGACCTTCAGTCTGTTGATACAGCGCTATTGCAACGCTGTTGAAGCCTTGCGTGCGGTGCCCGATCTTGCACGTCGTGGTGGGCGTGATCTGAAGCCAGCCAGCAAATCTGCTGTCGAAAAGGAACTTGCCGCAGTCGAGGCGGCCGGTGCCACATTGCTGTTCAAGGGCGGTGACGGCTATCCGGACAGGCTGGCCCGTTTCGATGACGCACCACCAGTGATCAGTGCGCGTGGCTCTACCTCGTTGATGTCATCACCATCGGTCGCGATTGTGGGCGCCCGCAATGCCTCAATCAATGCGGTCAGGCTGGCCCAGAAATTGTCCGAGCAACTTTCCGAACACGGTTATGTCGTGGTGTCTGGTCTTGCACGCGGCATTGATGCGGCGGCGCATAATGGCGCCCTTGCCGGCGGAACCATCGCTGTCATTGCAGGCGGGATCGACACCTATTACCCGCCGGAAAATGCTGATCTGCAGGACGCCATCATCGAGGCGGGACTGTTGCTGGCGGAAATGCCGCCCGGCACACAACCGACACCGCGACATTTTCCAATCCGCAACCGGATCATTGCCAGCCTTGCCCAAGGCGTGCTGGTTGTCGAGGCAGCGCAAAGATCGGGATCGCTGATCACCGCCCGCGAAGCAGGTGAGCGCGGCGGCGAGGTTATGGCGATCCCAGGATCACCCCTTGATGCGCGTGCGCAAGGCTGCAATCACCTGATCCGTGAAGGGGCGACACTTGTTCGCGATGCTGAAGACATTGTGGAATGCCTGTCGCGGCCGGCCACAGCCACCCTGCCAGACCCGCAAGACTGGCGCGCGGCACGTCTGACGCCTGGCACCCCGGCCGAAATTGAAAAGAGCCGGACACGCATCCTTGACGCCCTTGGGCCCGAAGCGACCGATATCGATGATGTAGTGCGCTGGTGCGTCGAACCGGTTGCCACTGTGCTTGCGGCGATCCTCGAACTTGAACTCGCCGGCCAGATCAGCCGTCACCATGGCAATCGTATCTGCCGGATCATTGACACAGATAAAGCCGACTGATTTTCGGGTGCGGCTTTGACAAATCGGGTTTTCCATACTATGTGCGGTTCACCAGTCAGCAGGACCGCCCATGAAACTCGTTATTGTCGAATCTCCCGCAAAAGCCAAAACCATCAACCGGTATCTCGGTGATGACTACACGGTGCTTGCCTCTTATGGTCATGTGTGTGATCTGCCGAGCAAAGATGGTTCGGTGGACCCTGATGACGGGTTTGCGATGAAGTGGCAAGTCTCCAGCGGTTCGGAAAAACGCCTCAGTGATATCTCACGCGCCCTGCGAAATGCGGACGGGCTGATCCTTGCCACCGACCCTGACCGCGAAGGCGAGGCGATCAGCTGGCATGTGCTGGAGTTGCTGCGTGACCGCGGCCTGATCAAGGACAAGCCTGTCGAACGGGTGGTTTTCAACGAAGTTACAAAAAGTGCCATCATTGCCGCGATGGGTCAGCCCCGCACACTGGATACAGAACTGATCGATGCTTACCGGGCGCGGCGCGCACTGGATTATCTGGTGGGCTTTTCTATCTCGCCGGTCTTGTGGCGCAAATTGCCGGGCGCGCGTTCGGCAGGGCGTGTGCAATCGGTTGCGCTGCGCCTGATCTGTGAACGTGAAGCCGAGATTGAAGCCTTCATTGCGCAAGAATACTGGACGGTCGAAGCAGAGTTGGGCAAGGCCGACGGGCGCAACTTCATCGCGCGGCTGACGCATCTGGATGGCAAGAAGCTCGCCAAGCATGACATTTCCAGCGAGGACATGGCCATTGCCGCCACGGCAAAGATCGAGGCCGAGGCGCTGCATGTCATCGACATCCAGACAAAGCGCGTGCGCGAAAACCCGAAGCCACCTTTCACCACGTCAACCCTTCAACAGGAAGCTTCCCGCAAGCTGGGGTTTTCCGCCAGCCGGACCATGCAGGTCGCCCAGAAACTGTATGACGGCATCAATATCGGATCGGAGACCACCGGCCTGATCACCTATATGCGGACAGACGGCGTGCAGCTGGGCAGCGAGGCCATTGCCGCGTTGCGCAACGAGATCGGCCAGCGGTTCGGCAACAATTATCTGCCCTCCACGCCGCGCGCCTATCGCACAGCAGCCGCGAATGCGCAGGAAGCCCATGAGGCCATCCGCCCGACCGATGCAAAACGGTCGCCAGACGCGCTGCGCAGCTATCTCGACCACGATCAGGCGCGTCTCTATGACCTGATCTGGAAGCGCACCATCGCCAGCCAGATGCAGTCGGCAGAACTTGATCAGACGAGCATCGATATTGGCAATCGGTCTGGCAATGTCACCATGCGTGCCAGTGGCCGTGTCGTTGTCTTTGACGGCTATCGGTCCGTTTATCAGGAGAGCCGCGATTCAACCAGCGATGCCGGCGAGACCGACAAGCAGGATGACAGCCGCATTCTGCCAGCAGTGGATCAGGATGAGGCACTGGCCACCCGCAAAGTCAATCCAGAGCAACATTTCACCCAGCCGCCACCGCGCTTTACCGATGCCAGCATCGTCAAGGCGATGGAAGAAATGGGGATCGGCCGGCCATCAACATACGCATCGACAATCAAGACCTTGCTGGATCGCAGCTATGTCGTCAAAGATCGTGGCAAATTCATTCCGCAAGACAGTGGACGGTTGGTGACGACCTTCCTGACAAACTTTTTTGAGCGCTATGTCGAGTATAATTTCACTGCAAAGCTGGAAGATCAGCTGGATGAAGTATCCGACGGCAAGCTGGCATGGACCGACCTTCTGTCGTTGTTCTGGCGTGATTTCAAGAGCGTCATCGACAGCACAACCGAGCTGACCCGCACCAGCGTCATCGATGTTCTGGATGCCGAACTTGGCCCGCATTTCTTCAAGAAAGATGATGCTGGCGAGTTGATCCGCTCCTGTCCGAATTGCACGGGCGGACGTCTTGGCATGAAGCTTGGCAAGTTTGGCGCCTTCATCGGCTGTTCGAACTATCCCGAATGCAAATTTACCCGCCAGCTGATCACCGATGGTGAAAGCGAGGGCACCGACGCCGGCGTGGTTGGCGATCGTGAACTGGGCGTCGATCCGGCCACCTCAATGCCGGTTTTTGTGCGCAATGGACCCTATGGCCCCTATGTGCAGCTTGGTGATCCGGAGACGGAAAAGCCGAAGCGCGCATCATTGCCCAAGGACAAGCCAGCTGGTGCCATAGATCTGGAAACCGCGCTGGCGCTGTTGTCATTGCCGCGTGATGTCGGCCCGCACCCGGAAAGCGGCGAAATGATCCAGGCTGGCCTGGGGCGCTATGGCCCATATCTGAAATATCAGGGCAGCTTTACCAGCCTGCCCGCCGATGATGATTTGCTGACCGTCGGCCTGAACCGGGCGGTGGATCTGCTGGCCGAATCTGCCAAGAAACGCGGGCGGCTTCTCGGTGAGCATCCGTCAGGCGGCGAGGTTCATCTGAAGGCCGGGCGTTTTGGTCCATATGTCGAACATAACAAGCTGCGCGCCACACTGCCCCGCGGCACCGAGATGTCTGAGCTGACGCTGGAAGAAGGCATTGCCCTGCTGACTGCCAAGGCCGCGCGACCGGCGCCAAAGAAAAAGGCCGCAAAGGCTGGCGGCAAGAAAGCAGCTGCCAAAAAGAGTGCTGGTAAAAAGGGCGCCGCGAAAAAAGCATCTGCCAATCAAGTGGCCACCACAACACGCGCGAAAGACGCTTCGTGACCAGCAAACCGGGGCCCGGGTCACCGCATGGCAGCCTGCCTGCCGACAAGGCCATCGTTGAGTATCTGGAAAGCTGCGCACACCCGCCAAGCGTCAAGGAAGTGGCGCGCGCCTTCAAGATTCCGCAGGAATTGCGCGCACCGCTGCGCCGCCGGCTGAAGGCCCTTGCTGAGAAAGGCGCTATCGCCCGCCAGCCCGGCAAACGCGTTGCCAGTGCCGATGCGATGCCCGAGGTCACCGTCGTGACAATCACCAAGATCGATCGCGACGGCTCGCTGCTGGCGGTGCCGTCAGATGCAGACATTTCGCCACCACCATCAATCCGGATTCATGCAGATCGCCGGCGCGGACGCGCGCCCGCAGTAGGTCAGCAGGTGCTTGTCCGTCTCACCCGCATCAGCGGTATCCGCTATGACGGCAAGGTGATCCGCGTGCTTGAACGTGAACAAAAACGCCTGTTTGGCACGGCTGTTGCCGGACGTGGCGGCATGGTCCTGCTTGCGGCCACACGCGGCAGTCGTGACACCATTCAACTGCAAACAGGTGGTGATATTACAGCAGCCGAAGGTGATCTGGTTGAAGCCGAACTGCTGCCACGGCGTGGTTACATTGGAAAGACAGCGCGGATTATTGCCAATCTGGGACCCGCCACATCCCCCGGTTCCTTTAGCGCGCTGGCACTGGCCGAATTCGAAATTCCGCATGTGTTCGTTGACAGTGTCATAGCCGAAACCGACGGTATGAAGGTGCCACCCGCACGCGGGCGCAAGGACCTGCGTGATATTCCGTTTGTTACCATCGACGGGGCAGACGCCCGTGATTTTGATGATGCCGTCTGGGCAGAGCCCGACGGACCGGGATGGCGGATCATGGTGGCGATTGCGGATGTTGCGCATTATGTGCGCCCCGGCACCGCGCTGGACCGCGAGGCGCAGCTGCGCGGCAATTCGGTCTATCTGCCGGACCGCGTTGTCCCCATGCTGCCCGAGGCGCTGTCGAATGATCTGTGTTCGCTGCGCCCTGACGAGACACGTGCCGCCATGGTTGCCGAAATCTGGCTGGATGCTGGCGGCCAGATGCAGGATTGCCAGTTCCACCGGGCGTTGATCCGGTCGGTTGCACGCCTGACCTATGATGCGGTGCAGGCAGTCCATGACGGCACATCCACACCAGCGGATATCGGAATCACGCCAGCTATCTATGCCAATCTTGCTGGTGCCTGGGGGGCGCTGGACAAGGCGCGCCAGGAACGTGAACCGTTGGCGCTGAACATGAAGGAGCGCCGCGTTGTGCTGGATGATGACGGTGTGCCGCTAGCCATCACCAAGCAGGCACAGAGCGAATCACAACGCCTGATCGAGGATTTCATGATCGCGGCGAATGTCGCGGCAGCCAGCACATTGATCCGTGCCAACAAGCCATGCGTGTTCCGCGTGCATGACATGCCAGATCCGGAGAAAACCGAAGGTCTGCGCCAGCTGGCATCGGCAGTTGGTGCAAAACTGGCACGTGGACAAGTTCTGCGGCCGCACCACTTCAACAGCATTCTGGGGCATGTGCGGGATACCGATGACGAAACCATGGTCAATGAAGCTGTCCTGCGCAGCCAGTCAAAGGCTGTTTATAGCATTGACAATATTGGTCATTTTGGGCTGTCTCTGCAGCAATACGCGCATTTTACCTCGCCCATCCGTCGCTATGCAGACCTGCTGGTGCATCGGGAACTGATAGACGTGGCTGTAGCCAATGGCAGCAAGACCAGCAACGGCGACAATTCAGGCAGGAAAATCGGGAATAGCGACCTTGCGGGTCTGGCAGAAAGTTGTACGCATATCTCGGAGACTGAAAGTCGCGCTGCGGGTGCGGAACGCCGGACAATTGACCG
>JADHLH010000055.1 GCA_016780765.1 Alphaproteobacteria bacterium
CACATCCGCCAAGGCGCGTTTGATCCGAAAGTTGTTGATCCCTTCGGCAAGGACAAAAATTGACCAGCCACCATTTTCCAGTGTGGCACCATGAACATTCAGGTCTACTCCTGATGCATTGCCGGAAATGGTGCCAACGCCATTATTGACCGCCTCAATCGCGCACTGACGCGCAGTTTCAAGGCCTTTCTCGCTGGCCTTTCGGGAGCCGCAGAAAGAGATGCCATCCTTTTTGAGAAGTTCAGTGTTCCCCAGTACCCACAGGCCATCCTGTTTTGGCGACAAGACTTCCGCCACCTCACAACTCAATTGCCGGTGTGTGAAAAATACTGGCTCGCTGGTCGTCATGCTGGTCATGATGAAAGAGTGGGCGCTGGTCTATACCGATGTCAATCATATGGCCTAGGATGAGTTGTCGTCATCCCGCCAGGTCTTGACGGCGCATAGCCCAAACACCTTGCTTGCTCCTTTCTCCAATAGCCTGGATGCAACAAATTGAAGGGTAACGCCTGATTGATATTTGTCATCAACAAGAATTATTGATTTGCCCTGAAGGGTGACTGTGTTGTCCTGTGTCAGGAATTCCACACCCGCCAATGCATCCCATTTCTCCTCGATTTTTGTGTTCTTTAGAGATGGTTTGTCTGCGCTAAAAGAAAAGTTCTCAGTAATGTTAAGCATCCTGAATTGTTCGGAAATATTCTGAGCAAGGATCGCTGGCAGATGAAAATCTTTTCCCTGATGCGTAGGGACGCTGCAAATCAGATCGGCTTTCGTGTAAGGACAAAAATCTCTGATTGTATTCGTCATCAATTCCGTAATTTTATTGATAGCGGCCATATCCTCATTGTGCTTAGCATTGTGCTCAAGCTCTCCAATCTCTGTGCGGCTCAGACTGTCTCCCTCGCTGATGAAATTGTAGCCGAGGGCTAAGGACGAATTGAGGCAATCACGAAGAAAGACCACGTCACCTCATTGATCACACCATTCCTCCGCAGTTTGGCGCTCTTCGGTTGACTTAAAGGGTTGCCACACTCCCTCTGGGTGGAGTTTATCTTTCGGATTATGCCGTAAATTTAGAGGGGAATTTTTAAATATTTCTCCTCCAAACGGTAACTGAATGACGCCATGATGGTATCCTTGCCAATTCTTGGGTCTCCGCTTCTCTGAATTATCGTCACCTCTAAAAGCAAATCGCCGAGCTGAATATTCTCTCGCACGCTCAACATCTTCCTTTGTGATGGTCATAGGGCTGCCCCGTTAGCAAATATCCAGATGCTATTGATACCCGGCGATTCTTTAAAAAATCGTTTACGTCAATCGTCAGCGGGAAACCCAAACTTTGCTTGATTCCCGCTGCGTGGGGCCGTATAACCACGGCTTCGCGCGGTATCACGTCGCGTCCGGGCCTGAAAAAACAGGGCATGCCCGGCCGGCAGATCGCCACCGCCTTAACGGCGTCCCCCGCGCGGGGAATGGTGGCTACCTTTTGAACAGACGAGGTTGAAATGCCCAAGATGAAGACCAAGAGCGGAGCGAAAAAGCGCTTCCGCCTGACCGCCAGCGGCAAGGTCCGTGGCTCAGCAGCATTCCTGAGCCACAATCTGCGCCGCCGTCCCCAGAAGATGAAGCGTAATGCACGTGGCACAATGATTCTGTGCGACGCCGATGCACGCATCGTCAAAAAATTTCTGCCGTACGCGTAAAGGGGACAGACAATGGCTCGAGTTAAAAGAGGTACGACGACACACGCCCGCCATGCCAAGGTGATCAAGGCAGCGAAGGGATATTATGGTCGTCGCAAGAATACCTTCCGCACCGCCACCCAGGCGGTCGACAAGGCACGGCAATATGCGTATAGGGACCGGCGCACGCGCAAGCGGGAATTCCGCGCGCTGTGGATCCAGCGGATCAATGCTGCTGCCCGCATGCACGGGATGACCTATTCACAGATGATGGGTGGTCTGATCAAGGCTGGCATCGAGGTCGATCGCAAGATGCTGGCCGATCTGGCAGTGAACGAGCCTGCGGCCTTTGGTGCGCTGGTAGAACGTTCACGCGCAGCGGCCGGGTAAGCAGACACCCAAGCAAAATACAAACAAGGCTGTTGCTCTGAACGTGGTAGGCGGGAGACCGCCGCCCTTACGGAGCAGCAGCCTTTTTCTTTTCTAGCAGCAGGAACCGAGCAATGCAGGATCTGGACAGGCTGAAATCAGAATTGGTTGCCAGCATCGAGGCCGCAGATACGCTGGAGGCGCTTGAGGCATTGCGGGTCAGTGTGCTCGGCAAGAAAGGCCGCGTGTCATTGATGATGCGTGAGTTGGGCGGCATGGCTCCGGAGGAGCGCAAGACCGCGGGCCAGGCGCTGAACCTGGTGAAGGATGCTGTGGCCGCTGCCATCGATATTCGCAACGCCGCGCTATCGAGTGCCGCGCTTGATGCGCGTCTTGCCGCCGAAGCGATTGATGTCAGCCTGCCCGTGCGGCCGGAAACAGAAGCGCGGTTGCATCCTCTGTCGCGGACAATTGAAGAGGTTGTCGCGATCTTTGCCGAGATGGGGTTCAGCGTCGCCGAAGGGCCAGACATCGAATCCGACTATTACAATTTTACCGCGCTGAACATTCCCGAAGAACATCCGGCGCGCCAGGAACATGACACATTCTATCTGTCACCAGATTCTGACGGGAGGCGAAAGGTTTTGCGCACGCATACCTCGCCAGTCCAGATTCGTACCATGGAGGCAGCAGAACCGCCGATCCGTATCATCGTGCCGGGGCGCACCTACCGGTCCGACCATGACGCCACCCATTCGCCGATGTTCCATCAGTGTGAAGGGCTGGTCATCGGTGACGGCATCCATATGGGGCATCTGAAAGGCTGTCTGATTGATTTCTGCCGTGCCTTTTTCGGCGTTGATGATCTGCCGGTCCGTTTCCGCCCCAGCTATTTTCCATTCACCGAGCCGTCAGCCGAGGTTGATATCGGCTGTACGCGTGACGGTGGCGGTCTGAAGATCGGTATGGGTGATGACTGGCTGGAAATTCTGGGGTCCGGCATGGTCAATCCCCGGGTGCTGGCCAATTGCGGTTATGACCCAGAAAAATATCAGGGCTTTGCCTTTGGCATGGGGATTGAGCGGATTGCCATGTTGAAATACGGCATTCCCGATCTGCGCACTTTTTATGACAGTGACCTGCGCTGGATGCGGCATTACGGTTTTCTGCCGTTCGATGCGCCATCGGTTCATGCCGGTCTTGCCGGGGGGGGCGTCTGATGAAATTTACCCGTGGCTGGCTGCTTGACCATCTTGAAACTGATCACGCGCTGGATGAAATTCTGGACGCCTTGCCGATGCTGGGCCTTGAGGTGGAGAGCATTGACGATCCGGCGAAACGCCTTGCCGCATTCACCATTGCCGAGGTGATGTCAGCGGAACAGCACCCCGATGCTGACAGATTGCGCGTCTGCATGGTCAACACTGGCAGCGGTGACCCGGTGCAGGTGGTCTGCGGCGCACCAAACGCGCGGGCTGGCATGAAGGGTGTATTTGCCCCGGCCGGATCATATGTACCCGGGATTGATCTGGTGCTGAAGGCTGGCAACATCCGTGGTCAGGATTCAAACGGAATGCTGTGTTCCGAGCGCGAGATGATGATCTCTGACGAGCATGATGGCATCATCGAACTGGCGGCAGACGCACCGGTTGGCGAAAGTTTTGCCGCCTATGTCGGGCTGGATGATCCGGTGATTGAAATTGCGATCACACCGAACCGGGCCGATTGCCTTGGCGTTCGGGGCGTTGCACGTGATCTGGCTGCTGCCGGGTATGGCACGTTGAAACCGGTTGATACCAGCGCCCATGAAGGCAGCTTTGAGAGCCCGCTTCGCTGGAGCATAGACCTTGACGGCGCGGAACATCTGGCGCCGCTGGTGACCGGTATCGCCTTCCACGGTGTCAAGAACGGGCCAAGTCCAGACTGGATGGCGCGGCGTCTTGAGGCGATTGGCCAGCGCCCGATCAGCGCGCTTGTCGATATCACCAACTATGTGATGTTTGATCTTGGTCGCCCGCTGCATGCGTTTGATATCGCCAAGATCGAGGGTGACAGCCTGTTTATAAGGCAGGCAAAGGGCGGCGAGCAGTTTCATGCCCTGAATGAGAAAACCTATGATCTGGATGCCGGCATGCTGGTGATCGGTGATGATCACGGTGTTGATGATCTGGCCGGCGTGATGGGTGGTGAGCGGACAGGCATCAGCGACAGCACGAACGAGATGTTTATGGAAATCGCCGTATTCGATCCAATCTCGATTGCCACGACCGGGCGCAAGCTGAATCTGAATTCGGACGCACGATACCGGTTTGAACGGGGACTCGATTCCGAAAGTCCGCACTGGGCTGCTGGGCATGTGGCGCGTCTTGTTCTGGAGATTTGCGGCGGCGAGGCATCGATGCCGGTGACAGCGGGTCCCGGCGTTGACTGGCAGCGCAGCATCTTCCTGTCATCCAATAAGGTTGAAAGCCTGTCAGGCATGATCATAGATGCCGCAGAGCAGCAGCACATTCTTGAGGCGCTGGGCTTTACGGTATCCGCTGCTGATGGCGGCGTTAATGTGGAGCCGCCGACCTGGCGCGGGGATATTGATGGCGCGGCTGACCTGGTTGAGGAAATTGCGCGTATCCGCGGCTTTGACCATTTGCCGATGGCGCATCTGCCGCGCGGGGATGTGGTTGCAAAACCGTCTCTCTCGCCAGCGCAGGCACGGTTATTCCGGTTGCGGCGGGCGTTGGCCGGGCGCGGTCTGATGGAAGCGGTAACCTTCTCATTCCTGTCAGAGGATGATGCCGCGCGTTTTGATGGCGGTGCGGAGAATCTGAAGCTTGTCAATCCGATCAGTGCCGATCTGTCTGTCATGCGCCCGTCAATCCTGCCGAACCTACTTGCCGCCACGGTGCGCAACCAGGATCGCGGTGAGGCGGATGCAGCGATGTTCGAGGTTGGCCCGGTTTTCCTTGGCGATGCGCCGGAAGACCAACGTACCGCAGCCACAGGCATTCGCCACGGCAACATGGCGCCGCGTGAATGGCATGGCAGTGGCAGACAGATCGATGTGTTTGACGCCCGCGCCGATGCTGAGGCAGCGCTTGCCGCGCTGGGTGTGAAGCTGGGTGCTGTGCAGGTTCAGTCAGGTGGGGCTGGCTGGTTCCATCCGGGCCGCCGGGGCCAGCTGGTCCAGGGACGCACGGTTCTGGCAAGCTTTGGCGAAATACACCCCGAAATTGCCGATGCCTATGGTCTTCGTGGCCGGATTGCCGGGTTTGAAATTCATATTGATGACGTGCCGATGCCGAAATCAAAAGGGCCTGCCCGCGCGTTGCTCAGCCTGTCTGTCTATCAGCCGGTGACACGCGACTTTGCCTTTATCGTTGATAGCGGCGTGACTGCCGGAGACCTTCTCAAGGCGGTGAAGTCGGGTGCCGGCCCCTTGCTGACCGACATGCAGTTGTTTGATCTGTATGAAGGGGCCAATATTGGCGACGGCAAGAAGTCTGTCGCCGTGTCCATCACTCTGACACCGACAAAGGCAACCTTGACTGAGGAGGAGATCGAAAAAATCTCTGCCGAAATCGTCAAGATCGCTGGCAAGAATTGCGGTGCTACGCTCCGCGGATAAACCTGCAGGGGCATAACCTTGCGGGGAGATCAACCTTGCGGGGGGATAACCTTGAGGACCCGGTCCCGCACGCCGTCACGTACGCGCTGCTTTGTTCCCGACTCCAATGCTCCACGATGCATGGGCCTGTCACCGGTGACCGGCTGGCACGACTGGCTGCTCTGTAACCTTTCTTTGCTTATAATTATTGATGTTGAAGATATTCAGCAGCCGATTTTTGGTTGTAGCAAGGCGACAGCGGCTTGGCCGGGTATAAAATTATCTTATTGAAAAATACTTCTAATTTTCAAAAAAGCATTTCCTGTTAACCATTGATCAATATTTTCTGCTTACAATTACTTCAATGAAAACTGAAATTTACCGTCATGGTTAATGTGTTTGGTTCTCAAAGAGGGAAGACTTGCCGGGCCGAAATCTATTGCAATCCCCGGATTTGGCCAGTTTGACCGGCCAACAGGATTGAATGGCAAGATTGGCGTATTGCAAGGGTTTTGAAACCTGCATTTTCGCCCACACGACTTGGACAGCATGAGCTGGCCGGGCAAACTTCCCTCACTTGGTTAGACGATTTCTGTTTGTTGTGGCGTATCCAAATGGATGCGTTCCGGTGGATTATTCATCAGATATTGGCAAAGAGGCGAGTGGTTCAACTTTTGTAATGTTTGATCTTCGAAAAGAAAACAAACCGCCACACAATTTGACAGTGCCGGAACATCTGACGACAAATTTGACGCGGTCGGTCCGGCCCCTGCCACCGTTGTGGTTTCTGCTGCTGGCAGCCGCCAACACGGCTGTGGCGCAACCCGCCAACACGGCTGGGGCGCAATCTGAACGATACCGTGACTTCATCCGAAAGGGTGCCACACGAAGTGACCAAGATTTAGACCATGATGGACAAGAGGCTGCGGCAGGGGACAAGACAGGGGACAAGACAGGGGACAAGGCAGGGGCCGAACAAGAGAGCGATGACGCACCGCAGGCTGACGCAGCAGCGTCTGCACTGGTTTTTCTTAGAAAAGTCTGCTTCCTCCAACGAGATCAAGGGAAAGATGGCAGGCATCTGACTGGAGACACGGATGACCTCCCACTCCTGTTGGATGTCGAATCCATCATAGTCTGTCCGCAAGTGTCCACTTGGAAGAGGCCTTTAATACATGAGTTTCTGCCTCAATCACAGCCACCACTTCGAGCAGAGCTGCTGGATGGTTCACCTGAAACTGCGGAACTGCGGTCAGTTATCACCAGGCCGTCAGTTTACGAGCCCCCGGCAGAAGATCCAACGGCAGACGATCCGCCAGCAGAAGACCCGCCAGCAGAAGACTCCCCCCAAAAACCATTGTCTGTGGAATCTCCGTCCCCCATCGTTAAACATTCCAACCGCCCTGTTGTTCAACCAGTGCAGCAATTTGAGGAAGAACTTCCCAGCGAATCTGATGATGACGCGGCGGAACAGCCTTGGTTCTTTGCGATCCCGCCGGAGGCCGCCTCTTCGGAGGCAAGCACAGTCAGATGAGGCTGCTCAGGGACGACGTAGCTTCTAGAGACATTACAGATATTCTTGAGGCACCCCTGCCGGACATCGCCTGATATTGTCTGGTCACACGGGGCACCACGCCCCGAATGAGGTCACAACAAGGCTCTGAAAGGGGTCCTGAACAAAGTCCAAAAAGCCCCCGCTGGTGCATCACCGGCGGGGGTTTTGTTCTTGGGGTATTTCTATCTCGTAATAAGCGGTGCGGATCAGGGGTGTGGATATGGGGTGCGGATCGCGATGTGGGCGCGGGGTGGCTAGCGCCGCATTATATACAGCCCGCCCTGTGCCTCATCACTCAACAGCAGGATGGCCCCGGCAAACGGGCCGGGCGGGGCCACCGCCACATCGCGGATGCGGCCGATCTGCCCGTCAATGATCACGCGTTCCGATGCCGGCAGGCCATCCTCGTCCAGCTCCACCAGATATAGCCGCCTGAATTTCAGCGACCCCACCAGCAGATGCCCCGCAAATTCGGGGAACATTCCAGCTTCTGGGAGCATATCTGAACCGGAAGACGTGCCATTATCCGTGCCGCCGCCGGCATCCGGATAGAATGCCATGCCCGACGGCGCGATGGACGGGTCCCACACCCACACCGGGTCGACATAACCCGGCAGGCTGTCATGCGGGCTGACCCGCCGCCCGGTGGCATATTCGCGCCCATGGCTGACAGCTGGCCAGCCATAATTGCCCCCACCATTACCAGTTCCGGCGTCCTTTGCCCCATCATCATTAGCCCCATCATCATTGGCCCCATCATCATTGGCCCCATCATCATTGGCCCCACCATCATTGGCCCCATCATTGGCCCCACCATCATTGGCCCTCTCATAATCAGCCGGACGGATGATGTTGATTTCATCGCCCCCGCGCGGGCCATGTTCATGCGTCCAGATCGCGCCGGTGCGCGGGTGCATCGCCATGCCCTGGGGGTTGCGGTGGCCGATGGTGAAATTTTCCGGTGCCCATCCTGGCAGGCTTGGGTTGTCTGCCGGTACCGACCCGTCAAGATTGATGCGGATGATGCTGGCGGCGTTGGTCGCCGGGTTCTGGCCATTCGCGCGCTCGCCGCGGTCGCCAAGGCTGGCATAGATCATGCCGCCGGTCAGTTGCATGCGGCAGCCGAAATGATGGCCTGACCGGCTGGTCTCATTGCCGGTGAAGATGGTCTGGCGTCTGACCAGCCTGTTGCCATCAATCACCCCGCGGTCAATCGCCGTTGCCGACCCGCCATCCAGCAGCGCCGCATAGCACAGATAGACATGCCCATCGATGGTCGCCACATCCAGCAGACCGCCCTGACGGCGGGCATAAACACGCGGCACGCCGGTGATCTGGGTGGCCTTGCCATCGGCAAGATCAATGCGCAGCAGGCGGCCATTGCGTTCGGTCACCAGAACCGTGTCATGATCAAGGAATTCCATGCCCCACGGGTGGCTTAGCGCCGACCCGACGCGTTCGATGGTGGTCGCCATGGCGGCCATGCCGGACGCAAAAAGGGCCGCACTGAAAAGCGCGGCCCTGATGAAAGTTCTGAAAGCCATCCCCCTACAGCTTGTTCAGGGCCGACACCACCGCGCGGATCGGGGCCATGGTGATCGAGGTGTCAATCCCCACGCCATAGACCGATGTGGCGGTGCCGTTCTCTTCGGTCACCAGCTCGACATAGGCGGCGGCCTCGGCTTTTGATGTGGCTGACCGCGTGTTCTGGCCAAAATCGGCAAGCCGGAATTCCAGATCGAACCCAGTGCGCATGGCCTTTACAAAGGCGGAAATCGGGCCATTGCCGGTGGCGGTGACGTCCACACTCTTGCCATTATGCAGCACGGTGGCGACGACGCGTTCTGATGACCCGTCGGCGGTGGCCTTGCTGACATCAAAGCTGACAAGTTCAAACCGGCCGGTCGGACGGATGAAATGCTCTTCAGCCAGTTCCCAGATGCGTTTGCTGGTGATTTCCTTGCCGGTCTTGTCGGCCTCATCCTGAACGATGCCGGAAAATTCAATTTCGGCCCCGCGCGGCAGGCGGACATGATGATCCGCCTCCAGAAGATAGGCAGACCCGGCCTTGCCGGACTGTGAATTCACCCGGATGATGGCTTCAAAGGTGCGGCCAATATCAGCCGGGTCAATCGGCAGATAGGGGACTTCCCACACATCCGAATTGGCGGCGGCGATGGCGTCCATGCCTTTGCGGATGGCATCCTGATGGCTTCCGGAAAAGGCGGTATGCACCAGCTGGCCGGCATAGGGATGACGCTGATGCACGGGAAGCTGGTTACAATATTCGGCCGTTTCAACCAGATTATTGATGTCGGAAAAGGTCAGTTTCGGGTCAACGCCTTGTGTAAACAGGTTCAGCCCCAGCGTAACGATGTCGACATTGCCGGTCCGCTCGCCATTGCCGAACAGCGTGCCTTCCACCCGGTCGGCACCGGCCATCAGGCCAAGCTCGGTGGCGGCGACGGCGCATCCCCGGTCATTATGCGGATGCAGCGACAGGATCACCGCGTCACGCCGGCTGAAATTGCGGTGCATCCATTCAATCTGGTCGGCATAGATGTTCGGCGTCGACATCTCGACCGTTGCCGGCAGATTGATGATGGTGGGGTTGGCGGCGGTTGGCTGCCACACATCCATCACCGCCTCGCAGACATCCAGCGCGTAATCCAGCTCGGTGCCGGTAAAGCTTTCCGGTGAATATTGCAGGCGCAAATTGTCCGCACCGCATTTCGAAATACGGTCGGCGACCATTTTCGCGCCATCGACGGCGATCTGCTTCACCCCGTCGCGGTCAGCCTTGAACACCACACGGCGCTGCAGGGTCGAGGTGGAATTATACAGATGCAGAATGGCGTTTGGTGCGCCATCAAGGCTTTCAATGGTGCGGTCGATCAGATGTTCACGCGCCTGGGTCAGCACCTGAATGGTGACATCATCCGGAACGTGCCCGCCCTCGATCAGTTCGCGCAGGAAGTTGAAATCAGTGTCCGAGGCAGCGGGGAACCCGACCTCTATTTCCTTGAACCCCATATCGACAAGCAGCCTGAACATGCGCATCTTGCGCACGCTGTCCATTGGCTCGATTAGCGCCTGGTTGCCGTCACGCAGGTCAACAGAGCACCATATGGGCGCTGTTTCTATACGGTTGCCGGGCCATGTCCGATCTGGCAGATCGGGGCCGGCATAGGGACGGTATTTTTCATGCGCTGCGGCACCACCATTCATGGCGGAATCAGCTGCATGATCCGGGCGTGTCATCGGTTTCAAGTCCTCTTCGGTCATACGGGTTGCAAGTTCACTGGATATGGCCGGATCGGGCCTTTTCCAATTTCGTCAGACTATACATGAAGCACCGCAATGGAAACAGTATAATTCAACGATTTGCGCAAGAAGGTCATCGCGTCGCAAACGTTGAAACTTCTTGCCGCTGAGACAAAACAGGGGCAAAACACAGCATCGTCAAGACGAGAGCGCCGCGCTATAACAGACCAGTCGCGCCGCGCCACCATCACATACTGGCGATCACATGACCGGAAACAGGCCAAAATTTCGATGACCGCACCAGATCAGATCCGCAATTTCTCGATTATCGCGCATATTGACCATGGCAAATCGACCATCGCCGACCGGTTGATTCAGGTCTGTGGCGGGCTGACCGATCGCGAGATGACGGATCAGGTGCTCGACAATATGGATATCGAGCGCGAGCGGGGGATCACCATCAAGGCGCAGACGGTGCGGCTGAACTACAAGGCGGAAGACGGCAAGGATTATGTGCTGAACCTGATGGACACACCGGGCCATGTCGATTTCGGCTATGAGGTGTCGCGCTCGCTGTCTGCTTGCGAAGGATCGCTGCTGGTTGTGGATGCCAGCCAAGGGGTTGAGGCGCAGACGCTGGCCAATGTGTATCAGGCGGTCGAGGCCGATCACGAGATCGTGCCGGTGCTGAACAAGATTGACTTGCCGGCGGCAGAACCCGAGCGGGTACAGGCCCAGATCGAAGAGGTGATCGGCCTTCCTGCAGATGACGCCATTCAGGCAAGCGCCAAGACCGGGGCAGGTATCTCTGACATTCTGGAAGCGGTGGTGAAAAAAATGCCGCCGCCGGTGGGTGATGTAAAGGCCCCGCTGACGGCGCTGCTGGTTGACAGCTGGTATGACGCCTATCTTGGTGTGATGACGCTGGTGCGGGTAAAGCATGGCCAGATCCGCAAGGGTATGAAAATTCGCATGATGGGGACAGGTGCCACACATGTGGTGGAACGCGTTGGTGTGTTCTCGCCAAAGCCGACGCCGGTGGATGAGCTTGGGCCCGGTGAGATCGGGTTCATCAATGCCGGCGTAAAGACGGTTTCGGACGCGCGTGTCGGCGATACCATCACCGAGGAACGCCGCCCGTGCGAGGCGCCGCTCGAAGGCTTCAAACCGTCGGTGCCGGTGGTATTCTGCGGGCTGTTTCCGGTTGATACCAACGACTTTTCCGGACTGCGCGAGGCGCTGGAGAAGCTGTCGCTGAACGATGCCTCCTTCTCCTTCGAGGCAGAAACATCGGCGGCGCTGGGGTTCGGCTTCCGCTGCGGGTTCCTCGGCCTTCTGCATATGGAGGTGATCCGCGACCGGCTGGAGCGCGAGTTCAACCTGGACCTGATTTCAACGGCTCCGTCGGTTGTCTATCAGATGACGCTGACAGACGGCACGCAGTTCAACCTTCACAACCCGGCTGACATGCCCGAGGTCACGCGCATTTCCGAGATCGAAGAGCCGTGGATCAAGGCGACGATCATGACGCCGGATGAATATCTGGGCGCGGTGCTGACACTGTGTACCGAGCGCCGCGGCGAACAGCTTGACCTGACCTATGCCGGCAATCGTGCGATGGCGGTCTATCGGTTGCCGCTGAACGAGGTTGTGTTTGATTTCTATGACAGGCTGAAATCCGTCACCCGCGGCTATGCCAGTTTTGACTATGCGATCGATGAATACCGGCTTGGCGAGCTGGTGAAGGTGTCGATTCTTGTGAATGGTGACCCGGTGGACGCGCTGTCAATGATTGTGCACCGCGAACAGGCCGAGCATCGCGGCCGCGCCATTTGTGTGCGGTTAAAGGATCTGGTGCCGCGGCAGATGTTCAAGGTGGCTCTGCAGGCGGCCATTGGCGGCAAGGTGATTGCGCGCGAGACCATTTCCGCCCTGCGCAAGGATGTGACCGCGAAATGTTATGGCGGTGACATCAGCCGGAAGAAGAAGCTTCTGGAAAAGCAGAAGGAAGGCAAAAAGAAAATGAGGCAGTTCGGCAAGGTCGATATCCCGCAGAATGCCTTTTTCGAAGCGCTGAAGATGGGCGACAGCTAGGACGCCTAATAGTCGGCTTCTTTTGGGATGCGTTCGATGGAGAATCCCGGGCAGACCGCGCGCCCATACTTCACATCAATCATCGCGTCACCATTGCTGTATCGCCTGACCGTGCCGTTGTCTGATTTCACAAAACGCGCCTCTACCTTGCCATAGTACTTTTCTGTCTGAGCGCCATAGGTCCAGTTGTTGATGACCGGCCCGTTGCCGCATTCCGAACCCGGATAAATGCAACGCGGAGAATTGCATGACCCGCCGCAGTTATATTTGAAATAGGTGACACGGATGCCGGCCTCGCTCATCTTGCAGCTGCCGCCATTTGAGGCGGTCATCCTGTGCAGCTTGTAGCAGGTAATTCTGATTTTGCCGCGCTTTTGAAACCTTTCGTAGTCTGTTGAGAAAGTGACGGCAGGCGATCCGTCATACGGATTGCGCATAGTGGCCGTGCTGGCTTTCAAGCCTTCCAGAAACTCCGCGCATGTTGATTCATTGGTAATGCGCATATTGGTTCCCGGCATAGTCAGTCCGCTGTCAACACCCTTGCTGATCAGGTCAACGGCGGTGTCAATATGTTCAATGATATTACCCTTCTGGCGCGCGCTGAGATCATTCTTGATCTGCGTCATGTAGGTGGTATAGGCAACGGTGCCGATCGTGCCCAGAATGGCCAGTATGACCATAACAACCAGCATCTCGACAGTGGAGAAGCCGGCGCGGCGCCTGTCTGCTGCATGTGTGCTGTGATCACTTCGTAAAGCCATTCAAAACTATGCCCACAACAAAAAATTACCTGACGATCACCTGTGGAGTGGGCGAAGGGGATAACGGGCTTCGACCATCCTCAGTTATGTTCGGGCGACGTCATACCATAGGGAATAATTTAATCTCAAGATTTCAGCCGCATGTGACGATATGGCATTTTGGGCGGTCTGAATGAGGCAAGCTGAATGAGATGCCGGGGTGGCTACTTCTCGCCGCTGCGCTTCAGGCTGCGGCCACCAATACGCCGGCCACGACGACGCAGCAACCGGCCGATACCGCAGAAAAATCCCATCAGCAAAAGCAATGCCAGCGCTGCCGGCCACAGCAGCAGGGTGGAAACGGCCGGATGCCACAGAAAAGGCTCGCATCCAAGGCTGACGACCAGGCCGCACGGGTCTATGTATCGGCTGATGACAGCTTCGGAGATCAGCAGGGATGAAAGATGATGCACGCTCCAGAATTCGCCCAGCATCATGCTGGCGCGGGGCATTGTGAAGTCCAGCCACATCGCATAAAGGGCGACGAGGCCAAACACATATCCGGTGATTCGAAATGCAGAGCCGATCATGGGTATATTGTGACCGGCACGACCTTACCGTTCAACCAAAATCGTCATGCTGTGACTTGTGCCCGGATAGGTGAAATGACCCGGATGGTGCCTATGAGGTGATGGGCGAATTGAGCTGAATGGTGGGTATCGATCGGAAATGTGATGCCGGTATATCTGGAAGATTGATCTCGACAATTGGTCCTGATAAGTTGCGCTCGGTCGGCATAGGGCGCAACGCGCTATCATCAACCGATGCAGGAGGGATGGCCGAGTGGTTTAAGGCGCACGCCTGGAAAGCGTGTTGGGGTGCAAGCCCCTCCGGGGTTCGAATCCCCGTCCCTCCGCCATCTAACTTTATTCCATTAAGACTATTGATTTC
>JADHLH010000056.1 GCA_016780765.1 Alphaproteobacteria bacterium
GAGACGCAGCACCGACGCAGCACGCACAGGCGATTGCGCAATATGCGGCCATGGTGCCGCGCGACGCCAATGCAGACGGTATCAGCGCCAGTGGCCCTGATCTGCAGATTGCTATGGCCGGGATCACGCAAGATGACAAGGGCAGGCAGGGTCTGGTCCTGCGGTTTGCGGGGCCGGTGCCAGATATTCGCGATGTTTTTATCGAAGGGGTGGACGGTGTTGCCTTCAAAGCGCCACGACCGTTCAATGACGGGCCACTCAATGACGGGCTGTTTATGCAGGCAGTGCCGGAAGGCGGTGCAATTCCTGCTGGAACAGAGCTGACAGTGACAATCGATGCGCCGCCGCAAGCGGGCAGCTTTGAGGTCGCTGCAACCAGATTGGACCGGACAGGATCGCAGCTTGTGACGCCCCTTTTGGGAATTGTGCTGATTGCCCTGTTGGGTGGGCTGGTCCTGAATCTTATGCCATGTGTGCTGCCGGTGCTGGCGCTCAAGCTGTCTGCGGTGATTGATGCTGCTGGTGTTGGACGGCGGCAGATGCGTCTGCGGTTTATGTCTGGTGCTGCCGGCATCATCTGCAGCTTCATGTTGCTGGCGGGCGGTCTGGCGGCTGTTCGAATTGCTGGCGGTACTGTGGGGTGGGGGATTCAGTTCCAGAACCCGGTCTTTCTGGTGGTCATGATGGTGTTCATCGGCCTGTTTGCGCTCAGTCTGCTCGACCGGGTTCATATTCCGGTGCCAGCTTTTGCACAGCGGATCGGCGGTGGCGGTGGCTATTTTCAGGACTTTTTTACCGGGATGCTGGCAACGATACTCGCCACACCATGTTCAGCACCTTTCGTGGGAACAGCAGTGGCGGCAGCGCTGTCCGGGGGAATGCTGGCGCATTTCATTATCTTCGCTGCCATGGGCGCTGGCCTTGCCGCACCGTGGCTGCTGGTGGCAGCGTTTCCAGGCGCGGTTGCGTTACTGCCACGTCCGGGGCGGTGGATGATCTGGATGAAGCGGGTACTGGCGCTGCTGCTGTTTGGGACAGTTCTGTGGTTGGCGACGGTGTTGGCCGCGGCGCTGGCACCATCCACCGGTCAGCAGGACCAGGACGGGTCCGGTCTTTCGTGGCAGATGTGGAGTCCCGCCGCCCTCGAGTACGCGCGCGCGGCCGGTATACCGGTGTTTGTGGATGTCACAGCCGACTGGTGTATCACCTGTAAAGCCAACAAGGCGCTGGTTCTTGACCGCGATCCGGTGGCCAGTGTGCTGAGCGAAGCGGCAGCAAAAGGCGATATCATGCTGTTGCAGGCAGACTGGACACGGCCTGACAAGGATATCGCGGCATTTCTGGCCTCGCACGGGCGATATGGCATCCCGTTCAACATCATCTATTCGGATGAGGTGCCGAAAGGGCAGGTGCTGTCAGAATTGTTGCAAACAAGCAGTGTCATGGCGGCCCTTGAAACTGCCGGAATATCGTCCAAATAGAGATGATGTCCCAACATATGTTGGCGACTCTCTTTGAAGCAGAACCAGGACTTTTCACCATGACCATTGCAGCCGGTGAGGCTATTCCGCAGGCCAGTTTCCAGATCAAGACTGAAGACGGCATTGCAACACATGACAGCCTTGAATATTTCGCCGCAGGCCGCACCGTCCTGTTTGCCGTCCCGGGGGCATTTACCCCGACATGTTCGGCCAAGCATCTGCCAACTTTTATCGAGCAGTACGACGCCCTGAAGGCGGCCGGTGTTGACCGGATTGCCTGTCTGGCTGTGAATGATGCGCACGTCATGAAGGTCTGGGGTGACCAGAACGAAACCAATGGCAAGATCGATATGCTGGCTGACCCGCATGGCGAGTTGGCCGAGGCGTTGGGCTTGCTGGTCAATATGGGGCCTGTACTGGGCAACCGGGCAACGCGGTGTGCCATCATTATCGATGATGGAACTGTTACCAAGGTGCTGATGGAAGATGTTGGTGTCTTTGAGGTTTCAAGCGCCACGCATGTGCTAGCGCAGCTCTAGCCGTCAGCCCTGTTCGGCAAGCGCCGTGGCCGCGGCGTGGGCAAGCTGGTCACAGCGTTCGTTCAAGTCATTGCCGGCATGCCCCTTGACCCAGTGCCAGGAAATAGCGTGGTCGCCCAGCGCGGCATCCAGTTCCTGCCAAAGATCCTGATTCTGGACCGGCTTTTTTGCGGCGGTGCGCCAGCCATTCGCCTTCCAGCGTGGCATCCATTCGGTGACACCCTTCATCACATAGGTGCTGTCCGTATAGAGATCGACCGCCATGGGCCGTTTCAGGGCCAGCAAGCCTTCGATGGCAGCCTGCAATTCCATGCGATTATTGGTCGAATCGGGGGCAGAGCCACTCAGTTCGCGCTCTTCATCACGCCATTGCAGAATGGCAGCCCATCCCCCGGGCCCCGGGTTTTGCAGACATGACCCGTCTGTATATAGAGTTACGCGTTCGCTCATTCATCGCTCCTCAAAGGCCGATGCCATAGGCGGCGGTGCCGGATACCGATTGGTGGAAGCGCAGGATTTGCCAGTATTCCATCGGGTCTTTTGGGCTGACAAGTGCGTCTTTGGGCGTGTGGATCCAGTCATAAAGACGGGTCAGAAAGAATCGCATGGCAGACCCGGCCGCCAATGTGGGAATGGCGGCAATTTCCGCATCCGACAGGGGACGAACCGCCGTATAGCCGCGCAGCATTGCCCGTGACTTGGTCAGGTTGAAGCTGCCATCTGCCTCAAAGCACCAACTGTTCAGGCAGATGCCCAGATCATAGGCAAAGATGTCATTGCAGGCGAAATAGAAGTCGATGACTCCCGTCAGCTTGTCACCAATGAAATGTACATTGTTCGGAAACAGATCGGCGTGGATGACACCTTCCGGCAAATCAGCGGGCCAGTTGGCAAGGATGGATTCAAGCCGCTGATGGATGGTGTCAGTCATGCCGGGCCGCAGTGTTTCAGCATTATCCCCGATTGAGGCAAGAAGCGGACGCCAGCCAGACGGTCCCAGCGCATTTTCCCGGCGTCTTGTGACCGGTGCCGCGTTGATATGAATGGTCGCCAGTGTCTTGCCCAGCGCCGCACATTTCTTGGTATTGGGGTAGCGCGACCAGCGGCCCTCAAGAAATGAAAAGACAGCGCAGGGACGGCCGGCCAGCTGTTGCAGGATGCTGCCATCGCGCGATGGAACGGGCAGGGGGCAGGCCATTCCGGAGCCCGCCAGAACCTCCATCACCTCGATGAAGAACGGCAAGTCCTGCGGGTCGACACGCTTTTCATAGAGCGTCAGGATATAATTGGCTCGGTCAGTCCGCAGCAGAAAATTCGAATTCTCCACACCTTCGGCAATGCCGGTGACGCTGAGCAACGAGCCAAGGTCGTAGGCCGACAGAAATTCGGCAAGCGCGGTGTCATCGACGTGGGTGTAAACGGCCATGGAACAATTCGCTTCAGGCTGTGTGAGTCAGGATTGGCGGGTCAGAATTGGCGGCAGCTTGAAGATCACATTTTCTTCAACAAGTGCATTCTCGTCCAGTACCAGATCATAGCGCGACTTCATGGCATCGATGATCTCATGAACAAGGTTTTCAGGCGCCGAGGCACCGGCCGACAGGCCGATATAGGTGGCCGCATCCATCTCGTCCCAGTCGATGCCTGATTTGTCAGCCACCAGGCGGCCGGCGGCTGTGCCAGCTGTCATCGCCACCTCGACAAGTCGTTTCGAGTTTGATGAGTTTTCGGCCCCGACAACAATCATCAGATCACAGGCTTCGGCGATCGCTTTGACAGCGTTCTGCCGGTTGGTCGTGGCATAACAGATATCCTCGCCGCGCGGACCCGAGATTTCGGGAAAGCGGAACTGCAGGATCGAAATGATCTCGGCTGTATCATCTACCGACAATGTCGTCTGCGTGGCAAAGGCCAGCTCTGCGTCTGCTGGCGGGGTGACATTGCGGGCATCCTCAGCTGTTTCGATCAATGTGATCTCGTCAGCTGCAACCTGGCCCATTGTGCCGTCTACTTCGGGATGGCCTGCATGGCCGATCAGCAGCACATGGCGCCGGTATTTTGCATGTCGCCGTGTTTCCACATGAACCTTGGTCACCAGCGGGCAGGTGGCGTCTACAGCGATCATATTCCGCCGATACGCCTCCTCGACAACAGCGCGGGCAACCCCGTGGGCCGAGAATACAACCGGCGCCCCTTCGGGAACCTCATCAAGTTCCTTGACGAAAACCGCACCCATACCCGCCAGCCTGTCGACAACTGTACGGTTGTGAACGATTTCGTGGCGCACATAGACTGGCGCGCCGAATTTCTCCAGCGCGACCTCGACGATGCGGACCGCACGATCGACGCCGGCACAAAAGCCGCGCGGCGCGGCCAGGTGCAGGTATTTGCGTTGCTTTGCCATGCAGTTGTTCTTGCTTGATTACGTCGCACAGGTCAATTGCTGTTGTTCGAAAAAAGGGCTAGGATGCGCGCAACTTTTGACGGGTGAAAGCACTCATGAAGACTCCTGTTTCAACTTTGGGCCCATCAGTGGCACTGCTTGCGGGGCTGGCCCTTGCAGGGTGTGCCAACAAGGCCGACACCGTTCCCTGCCCCCCGATTACGGCACCGGTGGACACAATCAGCGCTTATCAGACGACAGATGAAGCTGGCGCACTGATTGATATGCGCTTCAATGGTGTATCGGCCTTATGCAAGGTGGTTGGCAGCGGCGACATCCGGATGGATGTGGCCATTGGCATGAAGTTGAAGCGTCTCGATGGCGGGGCTGTGGATGATGTTGTCGGCATCACGGTGGGCACGGCAATTGTTGATGCGGAAGACAATGTCGTCGCAAATGACAGGATCATCTATCGCGCGGGTATGTCAAAAGAGGAATCGCTGAAATATCCGGTTATTGATTACCGGGTCACGGTAAATCCTGATCACCGGCTGGTGATAAGTTTATTGCCGGCCCTGTGACCGGAACCGGCAATTGGTATCATCGAAATATTGGTTGGCAAACATTGGCTGGGACTGGCCAGTTGTGACTAGTTCAGCTTTTCAATTTCCGCGGCAGCTTCATCTATCAGCCCCATGCCGGCCTTGTCGTCCAGCTTTGAGGTGATGATTTCTGCGGCTGAGGCAATGGCCAGGCTGGCCGCCTTTTCACGCAAGTCTGAAATCATCGCTGCTTCGGCTGCATTGATCTTGGCTGTCGCTTGCTGCTCGCGCCGCTTGATTGCTTCCTCGGCAGCCTTTTCAGCATTCTCCCGAATCCGCTCGGCTGTTGCCTCGGCGGTTTTCAGGATTGCCTTGGCTTCTTCGGCAGCTTCGCGGTGAAGGCGCTGGAATTGGTGCAGCTCGTCAAGAGCCTCTTCACGCAGCGCGCGTGCCTCATCCAGTTCGGTGCGAATTTTTTCGGAACGTGCGTCCAGCATTGCCGACAGCGCACTGCCTGCCTTGCGCCAGACAAGGGCGACAAAGGCGGCAAAGCCGACAGCGACCCAGACGGATTCCATCACGATGCCTTCCATTATCCAGCTCCCTGTGCGGCGGCACTCTTGACTGCCTTTTCGGCTTGCGCCTTGGTGGCCTTCACGCCTGCCAGCTGTTGTGCAGCATCGATGGCAGCCTCAGCAGCAACAGCAACAATGTTGCCCTCTGCTTCGCTGCGTGCAGCAGCCAGCTTGGTTTCGGCAGCGGCAATCTTGGTCGCCATCTTCTTGGCGGCCTTTGCCCCTTCCTTGTCAGCCTTTGCGGCGGCGTCTGCTGCAGCGTTACGGGCAAACTCGGCAGCTTCATTACGGGCCGCATCAAGGCTGGCCTCGTAATCAGCACGGGTTTGCGCGGCTTCACTGCTGGCCTCGCGCGCACGGGTAAGGTCATCATCAAGCCGGGTGCGCCGTTCTTCAAGTACCGTGCCAATGCGCGGAGTCACGACGCGTTCCATAAAGATGTAGCCAACACCAAAAATCACCACCAGCCAGAAAATCTGTGATGGCCATGTTTCGATCTTCAGCTGCGGTAGGCCGGCCTCACCGCTCGCGGCCATAGCCGTCGAAGCGGTCATCAGAACCGCGATGCCTGCAGCTGTTGCGGACACCGTTCTGTTCACTCTGGTCATGCCAGTCTCCTTTGTCCGACTGTCTGCGCCGGGCACCCCCGGCGCAGGTAATCACGTTCGGATACGGGACAGTCGGCTTACAGCGCGAACAGAAGCAGCAGCGCAACAACCAGCGCGAAGAGTGCAATGGCTTCGGTCAGGGCAAAGCCCAGAATGCCGATGCCAAACACCTCACCACGAGCAGCTGGATTGCGGGCAATCGAAGTTACCAGAGCGGAGAAGATGTTGCCGATGCCAACGCCGACGCCTGCGAGGGCGATAACAGCCAGGCCGGCACCAATCATTTTTGCAGCTTCTACTTCCATTTTCCTAGTCCTTCCGTTGATTTCAAATCTAGGTTTCGTTGGTTAGTCATCCGCTGTTCCAAAACGTCAGCGGTAAACGTTACGCCGCAGGGCACCTGCGATCAGTGCAGGTGCAACGCGTCATTCAGATACATGCATGTCAGGATGGTAAACACATAGGCTTGCAGCGCCGCCACCAGAACCTCTAGACCGGTAAGACCGACCAGCGCAAGGAATGGCAGCACAGAACCGGTCATGGCAATGCCACCGGCGCCTGAAATCATCACCGCAAGACCGGCAAATACCTTCAGCATGGTGTGTCCAGCCAGCATGTTGGCGAACAGTCGAACCGACAGGCTGACCGGACGTACGAAATACGAGATCACCTCAATGATGATCAGGAACGGGATCAGCACTTTTGGCGCACCCTGCGGCACAAAGAAGCTGAAGAAATGCAGACCATGCCTGACCAGACCGATCAGCGTCACGCCGACAAAGACAAAGGCCGCCATCGCGAAGGTCACGATGATCTGCGAGGTAAAGGTGTATGAGTAGGGGATCAGTCCCAGCATGTTGCCGAACAGCAGAAATACAAACAGCGTGAAGACAAACGGGAAATAGGCGCGGCCATCATTGCCGACATTGCTGCGCACCATGTCTGCCACAAATTCGTACATCATCTCGGCAGCGCCCTGCATGCGCCCCGGCACCATTTCGCGTTTGCTCATCGCGCTGGCAAGGAACACGCCGCCGACAACCATTGCCAACAACATGAACAGGCTGGAATTGGTGAAAGAGATGTCGTAGCCACCGGCGCTAAGCTCGATGATCGACTTGATCTCGAATTGTTCGACCGGCGAATGCATACCCTGAGAAGCCATGCCTGGATCGTCCCTTCCTACTCGTCCTTGTCCGTTTTTCCAGCGTCCTGCCGGTGTTCTTCAAAATACCCTGTAGCCAGTCCGCGTCCTGACACGATCCGCCACACATTCAACATCCCGGCCGCTGCCCCCAGGAAAAACAACATCACCATAAAAAGCGGCGATGTATCAAGCCAACGATCCAGAACCCAACCGATGAAGGATCCAACCAGCACACCAGCGACAAGCTCCGTTGCCACGCGCCCGAGGATAGCACCCATTCCGGCGGGAAGTCCGTTATGCCGCGGCGCGTCTTCCGCTTTCTTCGCGCCCTCGATCTGACTGATCCGCCGTTCTATATCTTTCAGGCGGTCTGAACTGCGCTGAGGTTTCGGATCTTTCATGATGTCGCTTTCAGCCGGGGATTCAGATTATACCGGATGTCCCGATCTGCCAGAAATGACGGAGTGCCGCTGCTGTCCCGTAATGGTTGCCGTTCACCTGATTGAGCCGTGTTGTCGCACCGAGAATGCAGGTGCCACAACCCTGCCGAAATCGCCGACAAAATAGGGGTTTGGCTTGGCCATTGTCAAGCTTTCAATCAGGTCAGGTTTTCCCAGCAAATACGGTGATTTGCGGACGCATATTTCAAAGGGGTGCAGGCACAACGCGCGGTCAGGCAACAGCAGCATCACGGATTCGCTCGGCGGTCTGCAAGTCAACCGAAACAAGCTTCGAAATACCGCGCTGTTCCATGGTCACACCGAACAGCCGGTCCATCCGCGCCATGGTCATTCTGTGGTGCGTAATCACCATAAAGCGGGTGTCAGTCTTGCCAGCAATATCGCGCAGCAGGTCGCAGAAGCGGGCCACATTCGTGTCATCAAGCGGCGCATCCACCTCATCCAGCACGCAGATTGGTGCCGGATTGGTCAGGAATACAGCAAAGATGATGGCAAGCGCCGTCAATGCCTGCTCACCGCCCGACAGCAAGGACAGCGATTGCAGGCGTTTCCCCGGAGGTTGTGCCAGAATTTCAAGGCCGGCTTCCAGCGGGTCGGCGGATTCGGTCAGTTGCAATTCAGCGGTGCCACCACCAAACAGGACTTTGAACAGATCCTTGAAGTGATTGTTGACGGCGGCAAAGCTGTTCAGCAATTGTTCGCGCCCCTGCCGGTTCAGCCGCGAAATGGCCGCGCGCAGCTTTTCAATTGCAGCGACAAGGTCTTCCTGTTCGGCTTCGATGGATTCGATTCGCGCAGCGACTTCCTCCATTTCGGTTTCGGCGCGCAGGTTCACCGGCCCGATTGTGTCACGCTCGCGGATCAGGCGATGGACGCGATCCTCAAGAACGGTCACCTCTGGCAGGCTGGTAGCATCTTCAATATCGGCGATACTGGCCAGCCCATCAGGTGAACAATCAAGCTTGTCGCTGATCTGCTCTTCAACAACGCGCCGTGTTTCAGTGGCAAAATCGCGTGTGCCCTCAGCGCGTACAAGCTGTTCGCGGCTTGCGGCAAGAGTGGTATCTGCTTCACGTTGGGCCGTTTCGGCGGCGGCAAGCTCTGTCTCGGCGCGGCGTAAATCATCTGCGGCCTGCTGGCGCACTGTTTCAGCCGTTTGCAAGGTATCGGCAAGCGCATCGCGCTGTTTTGCCAGCGCATCTGGCATGGCTGACAGGCGTTCGATTTCGGCTTCACCTTCGGCCAGCCGTGTTTTCATTTCGCCGACACGGTTTTCTGCCCCGACAAGCCGCTTCTGCCATGCTTCGGTTTCAGTTGCGGCCGAGGCCAGCCGGTCACTGGCCACACGCAAGGCCTCGGCAAAACGCGATTCGGCCTGCATGGCCTCTGCCACACGCGTGCGCACCGCCTCTGCCACCTGGCGCACGTCGGCTTCGCCCTTCTGCAAAGCGGCATCATCGCCAAGCGCGGCAGCCTCGGCCTCGGCACTCGCAAGATCATCACCAAGGGTTGCGGCGGTTGTTCGCAACTCATCGGCGCGCTCTTCTGCTGCTGACAGGCGCAGCTTGGTGCTTTCTTCAGCCCGCCGCGCGGTCGAGAGTGATGTATTGCTCTCGGCGGCATCTGCCCGTGCGCCTGTCTGGGAGGTCCGTGCCTCTGCCAACGCCTGATCAGCCGCGCTGGCACTGGCAGAAAGACGGTTTTGTTCAGTGGCGGCCTTAGCCAGTTCGGCTTCCAGCGTTTCAAGTCGCTGCCGCTGGCGGATGCGCTCGGCGCCGCTGTCCTGTGCGCCGGGGCGCCTGACGAACCCGTCCCAGCGCCACAATCCGCCTTGTTGGGTGGTGACAGACTGACCGGGACGCAGCGAATCCTGCAGGAACTGGGCTTGGCCGGGTGTATCAACAACGCCAATGCCGGCAAGCGTTGACGCCAGTTCGGGTGCCCCGATCACCGAATCGGCAAGTGGACGCGTGCCTTCGGGCGGCTCAAGATCATGCTGGGCACCTGCGCTGCGCCAATAGCTGACGTCGCCCGAACCAGCCGGGGCTGACAACTCTTCAGAAAGGCATGCTGTCAGCGCCTGCTCCATGCTGTCCAAGACGGTCAGGCTGTCGGCAATCGGTACATCCCCGCTGCCATCACCTGCGGCAAGCAGATATCCAAGCGCATCAATCTCTGCCTGCAGACGTGTCATTCTGGTATCGGATTCGCGGTAAATTGTGGCAGCGCTTTCTGCTGCGTTCTGCGCGTCGGCAAGTGCGGATTCTGCTTTTGTGAGGCGCGCGACATCGGCTGCATTCCTGGCCTCGGCCGCCTCCAGATCCGAATGCGCGGTGCCAGCGGCCTGTTGCAACTCTGCAAGCGAGATCGCATCAAGCGCGGCCCTGGCCGCATCCTGACGGGACCGCAAATCAGTGATACGGCCTGACAAGGCAGTCCGCGTTGATTCGGCAGCACGGACGCGGCCGACCGCATCGGCAAGCGCAGAATCGGCAATATCCTGTTCAGCGCGGATGGTGGCCAGTTCACTCGCAGCGCTTTCCTGCTGTGGTGCTGCCTCATCGATCGTGGTCCGCAGCCCGGCTGTTTCCGCCGTCAGCCGGTCAATGGCAGAGCTTGCATCTGTGCGCAGGCTGGCCTCGCGCTCAATATCCTCGGTAATACGGTGCTGCTGGTCTTTGGCGCGTTCCAGCGCGTCGCGGATTCGCGCTTCTTCGCGATCAAGTTCGTCACGGCTGATTGCAAGCCGCTGATATTCTGCGGCGCGGGCGACCTCTGTTTCACGAAGCGGCGGCAGTTTTGCGGCAAGTTCGGCCCGTGTGGTTGCATGGCTGGCGGCAATCTGGGTGTGATCGGCCGTTGTCAACTGCAAGGTGCGCAGCGTTTCAGCCGCATCGGCCAGCGCCTGTTCGGCTGCATGCCAGCGCGCCAGAAGCAACTGCGCCTCGGCCTTGCGAATACGGTCTGCTACCGACCGGTAGCGCGCTGCCTGGCGCGCCTGCTTCTTCAACGAGTCGCGTTGTTCGATCAGGCCGGCAACAACATCATCCAGCCTTTCGAGATTGGTTTCTGCACCCTTCAGCCGCAACTCGGCCTCATGACGGCGGGCGTGCAGACCGCGGATATTTGCCGCCTCCTCAAGAAGGGCGCGCCGGTCTGTTGGACGCGCACCCACAATCGCGCCAATCCGCCCCTGCGATACGATGCCTGAAGAGCGCGCGCCGGTGGCACTGTCGGCAAACAGCAGCTGCACATCCTTGGCACGTGCAGGACGCGTGTTTACGAAATAGCTGCTTCCCTTGCCGCGTTCGATCTTGCGGGTGATTTCGAGATCGTCGTCATTATTGAACTCGCTGGGTGCAGACCGGTCGCTGTTGTCCAGCAGCAGTTTGATTTCTGCCAGATTGCGGGCCGGACGCGTGTCCGTGCCGGCAAAGATCACATCATCCATTTCGCCGCCACGCATCTGGCGCGCGTTGCTTTCGCCCATTACCCAGCGCAAGCCTTCGACAATGTTGGATTTGCCGCACCCGTTCGGCCCGACAATGCCTGTCAGGCCTGTTTCGATATCAACCTCTGCGCTTTCCGCAAAGGATTTGAAGCCGGCAATTTTCAGTGAACGAAAGATCAAGACTATAAACCGCTGACACCCGGGACTGGATGGAGGCCGAACATCAAATCATGCCCCGAACGCGCTGAGCGCCTCGGCAAAATCATCATAGTTCTTGTTGCCAGAGATCAGCAGGTCATCATTGACCACAAATGAAGGCGTAGATGATACGCCCCATTTGTCGATGCCGATTTGGCGTTGTGCGACCAGACCCTCCAGCAACGGCCTGTTGCGCATTACCGCGTTGAAGATATCCGCATTAACGCCGGCTAGCCGTGCCATTTTTTGTAATTCGGCGATCGGGTCTTCGGCCCGCACCCATACGGCATGCTTGGCCAGCAACATTTTGACCATTGCAAAAAACTTTGATTCCGGAACAGCCCGGGCAAGCGCATGGGCGCGCAAAGCCAGCCCGTCAAGCGGGAAGGGGCGCATCTCAAAGCGGACAATGCCCTCATCAATCAGACGTGCTTTCACCTTGGGGAAGGTGTTGTTGTGGAAATCAGCACAATGGCCACAGGTCATCGAATAATATTCGGCAACATGAATTGGTGCATCGCTCTGCCCCAGAACGCGCGGCGACAATGCCTCATCCAGCGACAGTTCGTCGGCAAATGCCATCGGACTGGCGACAGCAAGTCCGAAAAAACTGGCGCTGCCCGCCACAAAGGCGCGGCGCGTGGTGCCGGCAGTATCAAAATGGGCAGTATCAAAATGGGCAGTATCAGCGTGGGCAATAGCAAAAGGTCCCGCTGGCTGGCTGACCTCGTTAAAGCTACCGGTGATCGCCTCACCATCGCTCATCGGACCGGCTGAAAATGTAAATTGTTTTTTCATGGCGTCACCATAGACAAAGGGCAGGAAGTCGGCAATCCGAGAATCACATGGTGATAAAAGATTGCGGCGGTATTTTGTGTTCTTTTGCAGCAGAAATTTGTGGCCCGGGATGGACGTTACGTCAGCGGGATGCGCCGCGCCTCAGTCATCACCTTCTATCGGTGATCCAAGGCGGCGCAATGCGGCGCGCACGTCCGGCGATTTCACTTTTTCCAGCTTGCTGTCCAGCGTCCAGATATCTTGCGGCGCGTCGGGCGCGGATGTGCTGGTGGGTGCGGGTTTTGCTGTCGCTGGCGGTAATTTCTGAACAAAGATAATCTCGCTGACAGCGCGATAGCCGAAAGCAGCATTCACCCGGTCAGTTATGCTGCTGCGCATCTGCAAGGCAAGGGGGCCAAAACCGCTGCGAATGGCAAGGGTGAGCTTGCCGCCACCATCGCGCATCAGGGCAAGGCGTGACGGGCGGCTCCATGTCGCGATGTCACCAGCAATGATCGGCCATTCCGAAACAAGGCGGCTGAGCACGAAACCGCGTTTACGCACACTCGGCGCGACCATGTTATCCAGCATGCTGGACAGGCGGGTCATGCGGTTCTTGCGGGTTTTGTCCATCGACATACCTTGAAAGGCTGTAACCGGACCATCCGGTGATTATCAGGAGGGCCAGCTTGTTTCGTGGCGGCAGTCTAGCACACCGCCCCCGCACGGCGTAAGCCAGAGATACGACTGCCCCTCGCCAAATGCGCAACCGAACCGAGTTGCAGGTGATCTGCTGCGACCATTCTGCTGCGACCATTCTGCTGCGACCATTCTGCCGGGACGGGTGCGTTGAATGGTGTCCGCTGCTGTGCCAGTCTCGCCAGCATGACGATGACGCCCTTTCCTGCTGCCGCCCTGTTTGACTGGTATGACCGGCACGCCCGCATTTTGCCATGGCGCAGCCGCTGGCCTGATCTGTCGCCAGCCTATCATGTGTGGTTGTCAGAGATCATGCTGCAACAAACCGTTGTGGCAACGGTCATCCCCTATTTTCTGGATTTTGTGCGGCGTTGGCCAAGCGTCTGTGATCTGGCGGCTGCCAACAACGATGATGTGATGGCCGCATGGGCCGGGCTTGGCTATTACGCGCGGGCGCGCAATCTGCACCGTGCCGCAAAGATTGTCTGTGCCGCGCATGGCGGCAATTTTCCGGAAAGTCGTGATGCCTTGCTGGCGCTGCCTGGCATCGGCCCCTATACCGCCGGTGCCATCGCGGCGATTGGTTTTGGTGCGTCGTCGGTTGTGGTTGATGGGAATATTGAGCGTGTCTTTGCCAGATATTATGCGATTTCAACCCCGCTGCCTGGTGCCAAGGCAGACATTTCAGCAGCCTATGCCGCCCAGCATCCGGGCGAGCGGCCGTCAGATTATCCGCAGGCCCTGATGGATTTTGCCAACGCCGTCTGCACGCCAAAAGCGCCCGCATGCAATGCCTGCCCGGTGGCGGCCGGCTGCGCAGCTGCAAAAGCGGGAACGCCGGAAATCTGGCCGGTAAAGGCGATCAAGAAACCAAAACCTGAACGGCACGGCATTGCCTTTGTTGCGTATTCTGATACCGGCGCGGCATGTCTTGTGAAGCGCCCCGAAAGCGGTTTGCTTGGCGGTATGCTGGCTTTTCCATCAGCCGGTTGGACCCCGGCAGACAGTGACTGGAACGCCGATGCGCCGCTGGCCAGTCCACCATTTCCGGCCAATTGGACGCTGTTGGATGACAGCGTTTCGCATGTCTTCACACATTTCAGCCTGACCATGCGTGTCGCGGTGGCCAGAAGGGGTGCTGTTCGGGAAGGTGACAAGCTGGGTGCGGGTGCTGCCTGGCAAAAGGTGCGGCCCGCCAGCCTGCCAACTTTGATGCGCAAGGTCTGGAAGCTGGCCGAACCTGTGCTGATAAATCAGTCAGCCAGGCATGACAACGATTGATCAAGGATCCGCAGATATCAGTGATTGCGGATAT
>JADHLH010000057.1 GCA_016780765.1 Alphaproteobacteria bacterium
TGATAGTGAGAGACTGACCCCATGGCTGTTCCAAAGTCCAAAATCACGCGCTCCAAGCGCAACATGCGCCGCGCTCATGACGCGCTGAAAAACGATGCCTATGTTGAAGACAAAACAACAGGCGAACTGCATCGTCCGCATCATATTGACCTGAAAACAGGTATGTATCGTGGCCGTCAGGTCATGAAGGTCAAAGAACGTTTCTAGATCGTTGCGAACGACACCCGTGTGGCCTGGCGGCCGGCAGGCTGGTGGGATCCTGATGGACGACTCTCAGGCAAAATTCTGTATTGGTGCGATTGTGCGTCATCGGCTTTATCCGTTTCGGGGTGTGGTCGTTGATGTTGATCCCGAATTTGACAATACCGAAGAGTGGTACGAGTCGATCCCGGCCGAGCTGCGTCCGCACAAGGACCAGCCCTTCTACCATCTTCTGGCAGAGAACGCTGACAGCTATTACACAGCGTATGTCAGCCAGCAGAACCTCGTTCTGGATGGCGATAATGGCCCCGTCGGCCATCCCGATATTGATGATTTGTTTGACGGCCTTGAAGGTGAGCGTTACACCCTGCGCCGCGAAGCCTGCAACTGATATTCCCGCACACTGTTAACGGCGCCTGCCAGTTACCCGGCGATGGCCGTGCGGTGCCGCGCTCTGGTTTGCCAGTTTGCCACTTTGTCATGTTTGCATGTTCAGGGGCAGTCTAGCGCGGGTTCACCAGATCATAGAGATCGCGGATCCGCTTGCTGGCCGTCTTTTCACAAAAGCGTGGGACCAGCGAATGGATAATGGCGGCCCCGGCCGCGAGCAGCAGCTGGCTCGAAATCCAGAGCGCAAATCGCATATGCTGAAAATAGGTTTCACCGACCGCCCTTGGGTGCGCAAGGAACAGAGTTTCAATCGGATTTTTCATCGATCTGGCCATGTTTTGCCTCAAGCAGATCATTTGTGGTCATGATTTCCCAAATAATGAATTGATTTACAAAAAAAGTCTAACAATCTTGCCGCTGTATGCTTGTCAAATACAAGCTGACAGCTTACTTCGTCCTAAAGAGGACCATTTTAGTCTTGATTATGATAATCATTCGCAATGTCTGCTGTCTGCGGTGCTTGCGGTTGATTCGGGGAAAGCCTTTTATGCTGCGTTTGAATCGGTTGACGGATTACGCGATTGTTGTGCTGGGTGCGCTTGCATACCGGCGCGGCGATGTTATGCCGACAGCGCAGCTTGCAACGCTCACAGGGCTAAACCAGCCGACTGTGGCCAAGGTGGCCAAGCTTCTTCAGGCGGAGGGTTTGCTGGAAACGCGGCGCGGCGCGTCCGGCGGGTATCGGCTTTTGGCCGCCCCGCAGGACATCTCGCTTGTTGACATCGTTGAGGCTGTGGAAGGTCCGATAGCGGTGAATGGCTGTGTTGATGGTGCGCAGGATCCCTGTGCTGTCAGCAATTGCTGTTTTATGAGCAATCACTGGAACAAGGTAAACGGGGCCGTCCGGTCTGCGCTGGAAGATGTCAGCCTGTCTGATCTGGTTGATCCGGCCGCACTGTTTACCCCGCGGGTGCATACAACAACTTCATCTTCATCGACCGATCACCGGATCGGCAACTGACAGGACGAGCAGATATGGCGGCGACGACCGAAACCATTGAACAGGTCAAAGAGGCGACCGGAACCTACAAATACGGATTTGTTACCGATATTGAGAGCGACAAGGCCCCCAAGGGCCTGAACGAGGATATTGTCCGTTTCATTTCTGCGCGCAAGGAAGAGCCGGAATGGATGCTGGAATGGCGTCTCAAGGCCTATCGCCGCTGGCTGACCATGGAAAGTCCTGACTGGGCAAAGCTGGATATCCCACCGATCGACTATCAGGACAGCTATTATTATTCTGCGCCAAAAACGGTGAAGAAGCTGGATTCGCTGGATGAAGTCGATCCCGAGTTGCTGGCCACCTATGAAAAGTTGGGCATTCCGCTGAATGAACAAAAGCGTCTTGCCAATGTTGCTGTCGATGCGGTGTTTGATTCTGTTTCCGTTGCCACCACCTTTCGCGAGGAACTGTCAAAGGCCGGCGTGATCTTCTGCCCGATTTCCGAGGCTATTCGTGACTATCCCGAACTGGTGCAGCGCTATATGGGATTGGTCGTGCCGGTTGGTGACAACTATTTTGCGGCGCTGAATTCGGCAGTCTTTACCGACGGGTCTTTCGTCTACATCCCCAAAGGTGTGCGCTGCCCGATGGAGCTTTCGACCTATTTCCGAATCAATGAGCAGAATACGGGCCAGTTCGAACGTACACTTATCATCGCCGAGGACGAGGCATATGTCAGCTATCTTGAGGGATGTACGGCCCCGCAGCGCGATGAGAACCAGTTGCATGCCGCTGTCGTTGAACTGGTCGCGATGACGGATGCCGAAATTAAATATTCCACCGTTCAGAACTGGTATCCGGGAGACGAAAACGGCAAGGGCGGCATCTATAATTTTGTCACCAAACGCGGTGTGTGTCGTGGTGACCGTGCAAAAATCTCATGGACGCAGGTGGAAACCGGATCGGCGATCACCTGGAAGTATCCGTCCTGTGTTCTGCGCGGCAAGGATTCGGTTGGCGAGTTCTATTCGGTTGCCCTGACCAATAATCACCAGCAGGCTGATACCGGCACGAAGATGATTCATATCGGTGAAGGCAGCCGGTCGACGATCATCTCCAAGGGCATTTCTGCCGGCCTGTCGCAGAATTGCTATCGCGGGCTTGTTCACATGCAGCCCACGGCCGAGAACGCGCGTAATTTCACCCAATGTGACTCGCTGCTGATCGGCGATAAATGCGGGGCGCATACGGTGCCCTACATTGTCTCACGGAACCCCAGCGCAAAGATCGAGCATGAGGCAACAACGTCCCGCATCTCCGAAGACCAGATGTTCTATTGCCTGCAGCGCGGCATCGGTGAGGAAGATGCCGTGTCGCTGATCGTCAATGGTTTTTGCAAGGAAGTGATGAAGGAACTGCCGATGGAATTTGTCGTCGAAGCCCAAAAGCTGATTGGTATCAGCCTTGAAGGCTCGGTTGGCTGACCAGCGGCCCTATTAAGGCGTGTCACCATTATCTGCATGAACGGCCCGCAAAGGGCCCCTAAACAAGAAGCATAGCCCAGGAAAACAATGACAGCATTACTTGAAATTCGTGATCTCCATGCCTCGGTCGGTGACAAGCCGATCCTGAAGGGGATTTCGCTGACCATCAATCCCGGTGAGGTGCACGCCATTATGGGGCCGAACGGGTCTGGCAAAAGCACCATGTCCTATGTCCTGGCCGGACGTGACGGTTATGAAGTTACCGGCGGTGACATCCTGATGAATGGTGTCTCGATGCTGGAGATGGAGCCTGATGAGCGCGCGCGCGCCGGCATGTTTCTGGCGTTCCAGTATCCGGTGGAACTGCCTGGCGTTGGCGGGATGAGCTTTTTGCGTGCTGCTGTCAATGCGCGCCACATCGAAGCTGGCGAAGACGAGGTGGATCAACTCGGCTTTGTGAAGCTGGTCCGTGGTAAGGCACGTGATCTCGGCATTGATGATGCCATGCTGAAGCGCGCGGTGAATGTCGGCTTTTCGGGTGGTGAGAAGAAACGCTACGAGATTCTGCAGATGGCACTGCTGGAGCCGACCATGGCGGTGCTTGACGAGACGGATTCCGGACTTGACGTCGATGCGCTGCGTATTGTCTCGGAAGGCGTGAATCTGCTGCGTGATCCTGGCCGCTCAATGCTGGTGATCACCCATTACCAGCGGTTGCTGGATCATATTGTGCCCGATTATGTGCATATCCTGGCTGGTGGCAAGATTCGCAAGTCAGGCAGCAAGGAACTGGCTCTTGAAGTAGAGGAATCTGGATATGCCGGCATCGATGACGCTGCCTGATCTGGCTTCTGCCACCGCCAATAGCGGGGTCAGGTCCTCTGCGCTTGCAAACTGGCAGGCCACCGGCTGGCCCGGTCCGCGCGTTGAATCCTGGCGCTTTACAAAGCTGGCGCTTCTTGAGGGAAAGACATTCGCCCCGGCGCATGATTTTGCCGACCAGCCAGCAGGTGCCGGCATGGATGCGGCCGAATCGATTGGCGCGCATGTGCTGCGCTTTGTGAATGGCGTGGTCGACCCGTCAGATATCGAAAATGCCCCGGAAGGTGTGAACATCAGCGCGCTCGCCGCTGATGAAGATGCCATGTCACATCTGCGGCAGATGGTGCCGCCAGCGCACCCTGTCAGTGACCTGTCATTGGCGGTGATGAGCGCTGGTATCATCATTGATATCAAGGGCAGGGTTGATATGCCGCTCATGCTGTCCTTTGAAGGTGACGGTGCAACGACATCGGCGCACCCTGTTGTTTTTGTGCGACTTTTTGAAGGTTCATATCTGCAGCTTGCTGAATGGCATGCGTCAACAGCCGGACTGTCGGCTCCTTTGACCGGTATCGATATTGCTGCAGGTGCACGCCTTGAACAGGTGAAAGTCCAGACCGACGGTCAGGCCACAACGCATCTGGCTGCCACCGGTGTGACGCTTGGAGCAGGGGCCAGTATTGACGGGTTCTCGCTGAGCACGGGTGGTCGGCTGGCGCGCCTTGAGACGCATGTGTGCTTTGCTGGCGAGGGTGCGGATTGCAATCTGTCTGCGATTTACATGGGGCGCGGTGAACAGCATCAGGATATCACCACCTATATGGATCATGCGGTGCCGAACTGCACATCAAACCAGATCATTCGCGGTGTGCTGGATGATCGCTCTCGCGGGGTATATCAGGGCCGTGTGCACGTGGCACCAGACGCCCAGAAAACCGATGGTCAGCAGATGGCGCGGGCCTTGTTGCTGTCCCGCAAGGCTGAAGTCGATGCCAAGCCCGAACTGGAAATCTATGCTGATGACGTTGTTTGCGCGCATGGGGCAACAGTTGGCGAGCTGGATGCCACGCAGCTGTTTTATCTGACGAGCCGTGGCATCCCAAAAGATGTTGCACGCGCGATGCTGATTGAGGCCTTTCTGATCGATACGATCGAGACAATCAGCAATGAAACACTGGCCGCAATTCTGCGTCCGGTGGCGCAAGCATGGATGGCAGAACAGGAGACACTGTGATGGATGAGATTCGCCGCAGTTTTGATATTGATGCCATTCGGGCAGACTTTCCGATCCTTGAGCGCAGCATTCATGGCAAGCCGCTGGTTTATCTGGATAGTGCGGCATCGGCACAAAAGCCAAAACAAGTGCTGGATGCACTGATGTCGGCCTATCAGGACACCTATTCGAATGTGCATCGCGGGCTGCATTTTCTCTCGGAAGCCTCGACCGATCTGTATGAAGCGGTGCGTGGCAAGACGGCCAGCTTCATTGGTGCTGCCTCGGGTGACGAGATTGTGCTGACATCAGGTGCGACGATGGCGCTGAACCTGATAGCCCGCAGCTGGGGCGAGCCCCGGCTGCAACCGGGTGACGAGATCCTGATCAGCATCGCCGATCATCATGCGAATATTGTGCCCTGGCAGCTGGTTGCCGAAAAGACCGGGGCTGTTGTTCGTGCCTTTCCGCTGGAACAGGATGGTACATTCGTGATGCGGCATCTCACCGACATGGTCAATGATCGCACGCGTATCATTGCCATTCCGCATGTCTCGAATGTACTGGGGACAGTGTTCCCGGTTGCCGAGATTGCCGAGATTGCCCATGATGCAAACGCCCTGCTGGTTGTTGATGGATGCCAGGGCGTTGTGCACATGCCTGTTGATGTGCGCGCGCTTGGTGCTGATTTCTATGTCTTTTCAGCGCATAAGCTGTACGGGCCGAACGGTGTTGGGGTGCTGTGGGGACGCAGCGAAATTCTGGCAGAGATGCCGCCGTTTCTTGGCGGGGGGGACATGATCGACCGCGTCACAATCGAAAAGACAACTTTTGCCGAAGCGCCGCTGCGTTTTGAGGCGGGTACGCCGGCAATCGCTGAAACCATCGCCCTTGGCGCCGCCATAGACTATGTGTCCGCTATCGGAATGGATGCAATTCGCGCGCATGAACAATCTGTCCTGAACTATGCGCATCAGCGTTTGTCAGCGGTTGAAGGGTTGAACATCATCGGCACTGCCCCCGGCAAGTCGGGGGTTGTATCCTTCACCATGGATTGCGCCCACCCGCATGATATCTCGACGATCATCGATCATGAAGGGGTGGCGATTCGGGCAGGGCATCATTGTGCGCAGCCGCTGATGGACTTCCTTGACCTGTCATCTACCGGACGGGCTTCGGTCGGTATCTATACCAAACCAGAGGAATTCGATGTGCTGGCAGAGGCGCTGGAAAAGGTCCGGCGGATTTTCGGGTAAGGCGAGATGAGCGAAAAGAACCAGAATCCATATCTGCCAAATGGGCCCGGAAGCCGGCTTGATGATGGCCCCGGCCTTGCCGATTTTCTGCCTGATGTGTCTGGTGGCTATAAGGCTGTGGCCGGGAATGCGCTGAAAGATGCGCCCGGTCCAGCCGATGTGGCCGTGGTTGAAGAGGCACTGCGTACTGTCCATGATCCGGAAATTCCGGTGAATATATTTGATTTGGGTTTGATTTATGATGTCGACCGCAAGCAGAATGGGGATGTGTATATAACCATGTCCCTGACAGCGCCCGGTTGCCCTGTTGCCGGTGAAATGCCGGGGCAGGTTGCACGCGCTGTAGCGGATGCCGACGGGGTGGGCGCGGTGACGGTCGAGCTGGTATGGGAGCCAGCATGGTCGCCAGACCGGATGAGTGAAGATGCCAAAATGGCGCTTGATATGGGATTTTAGCGTGGCGGATGCCAGCAGCTATGGAGCGATACGAGCCGATGTTTGAACCAGGCAAACCGATTGTAACCCTGACCGATGCAGCCGCTGCACAGGTCCGCCGTCTTGTGGATTCGGCTGATGGCGAGATCGAAGGCCTGCGTATCGGGATCAAGACGGCTGGCTGTTCGGGGCTGCAATATGATGTTCAGTACGCAACAGAGGCAAAGCCGTTTGAAGACCGGATTGAAGACAAGGGCGTAACTGTCTTTATCGATCCCACCGCGGTGATGTTTCTTGTCGGATCTGAAATGGATTGGGAAGAAGACAAGTTTGCCTCGCGCTTTGTGTTCAATAATCCGAACGAAGTTGCGCGATGCGGTTGCGGTGAAAGCTTTACTACCGCCGCTCAGGAATAAAGCCTATCGGGATGCGTGGCAGCCCGCTTTGATTGTCTGACAGGTAACATGCGAAACGCCGGACTGAAAAAGACCGCATCATTGATGCAGTCCTTGTGGAGCTATACGGCACCGAAAGGTGACCGGCGAATTCGCCTGCGCATCATGTCTGCGTTTGGCGCGCTGGTGGCCTCGCGCGGGTCCAACATCATCACCCCGCTTCTGTATGGCGCGGCGGTCGATATGGTGAATACCGAGCGCGGTTTTTCGCTGAGCATCCTGCTGGTCTTGATTGCCGGTTACGCGCTGTCTCGTCTTGGCCAGCAGGTATTTGCCGAACTGAAGCAATATCTGTTTGCAGCAGTGGCGCAGCGTGCTGTGCGCGGCGCGGCGATCAAGGCGTTTGAATATCTGCATCGCCTGTCACTGCAATTTCATCTCGACAGACAAACCGGCGGGCTGACCCGTGCCATCGATCGCGGTGCCAAGGGCATTGAATTCATGCTGACCATCATCTTTTTCGAGGTGCTGCCCTTGCTGGTTGAGGTGATCCTCGTCAGCGCCATTCTGTGGGGCATGTTCGGCTTTTTCTATGCTGCGGTGACCTTCATCACGGTCATGGCTTATTGCTATTTCACCATCCGGGTGACCGAGTGGCGGATCAAGTTCCGGCGCGAAATGAACAAGGCGGATGAAAAGGCAGCCACCCGTGCTGTTGATTCACTTCTGAACTACGAGACTGTCAAATATTTCAACGCTGAAGCGGTTGAAACTAATCGTTATGATGAAGCGATGATGCGGTATGAAGAGATGGCTGTGCGATCACGTACATCGCTGTCTGTCGTCAATATCGGGCAGGGTGCGATCATCGCAATCGGGCTGATGTTGATGATGAGTATGGCTGGTCTGCATATCCAGCAGGGTCATTTGACAGTTGGTGATTTTGTGGCCGTGAACACCTATCTGCTGCAGCTGTATATGCCGCTGAATTTCCTCGGCTGGGTGTATCGTGAGTTGCGTCAGGCGATCGTCGATATGGAACGGATGTTCGGTCTGCTGGACGAGCCGGTGACCATTCGCGACCGTGATGGTGCCCCTGATCTGAACGTAGATGGTGGCAGCATCGTTTTTGATGATGTGCATTTTGCTTATGGTGAGCGGCAGATCCTGAAGGGGGTCAGCTTTACGGTGCCAAAAGGGCGACGCGTTGCCATTGTCGGGCCAAGCGGGTCTGGCAAGACCACCATATCGCGCTTGCTGTTCCGTTTTTATGACCCACAGCAAGGTGTTGTGCGCATCGATGGCCAGAATCTCAGCGAGGTTACCCAAGGCAGCTTGCGCGCCACCATTGGTGTGGTGCCGCAGGACACGGTGATGTTTAACGCTACGATTGGCTATAACATCGGCTATGGACGGCACGGGGCCACACAGGATGAGATCGAGGACGCATCGCGTATGGCGGCGATCGACAAATTCATCGGCAATCTTGAATTCGGCTATGACACGGTTGTTGGCGAACGTGGCCTGAAACTTTCCGGCGGTGAAAAGCAGCGCGTGGCAATCGCCCGCGCCATTCTGAAATGCCCGTCGATCTTTCTGTTTGATGAAGCGACATCCGCACTGGACAGCCGCACCGAAAAGGAAATCCAGCTGTCGCTTGATGAGGTATCAAAAGCCCGCACGACGCTGGTGATTGCCCACCGCCTGTCAACGGTCATCGATTCTGACGAAATACTGGTGCTGTCTGAAGGACAGGTGGTTGAACGCGGCTCACATGCTGATTTGCTGGCCATCGACGGGCTTTACAAGCAGATGTGGGACCGGCAGTCACAGGGCTTTGCCGAACCCGGCAAGGATGACGGGAACAGCGCGGATATCCTGCCATTGCCGACAACCCAGCCAGCCGAGTAACGATATGTCAGGGACCTTCGCCTTTCCGACGGCGCGCGCTGCCGGACTGCCGTGCCTTGGGGGCGAAGATATCTTTGTGATCCAGGACGGCAATCGGGTGCGGGGGCATCTGTGGCCAGCCGATGGACGGCCGCGTGGCCGTGTGGTGATCTGTCCCGGCTTCACCGAATTTGCAGAAAAACACAGCCGTGGTGCCGATATTTTGCATCAGGCCGGCTTTGATCTGTTGATCATTGACTGGCCGGGGCAGGGCCGGTCCGGCCATTTCGGGCAGCATTCATTAACAGTGCATGCTGATGACTTTAGCGGTCATCTGCAGGCGGCAGAGGCGTTGATTGATGCTGCGGGCTGGTCTGACCAGCCGCTGTCGCTGATCGGTCATTCGATGGGCGGGCATCTGGCGCTGCGGCTGGCCCATCGACAGGTATGCCGGGTCGCCGCACTGGTACTGCTATCCCCCATGATCTCGTTGCCGGTAAAACCGTTATGGCTGGGCTGGGTGATTGCCCGGCTGGCCATTCTATTCGGGCAGGCGCGAAGACCTGCTTTTGGCCAGACACCGCGTCAGCTGGATCAAGTACGCCTGCACAAGCCGGACAATGTCCTGACACGGGATGCCGACAGGTATCAGGAAAATTTCCTGTGGTTTGACGATCAACCGTCGCTTCGCCGCAGCGGGGCCAGCTGGGGCTGGGTGTGTTCGGGTTATGCGTCCTGCCTGAAGACCACAATGTCAAAGCGCTGGATGGCGGCAATTGACACGCCTGTTCTTGCACTCACCGCTGCTGATGAAACCGTTGTGCATAAAGCCTCCACAACCGAAATGCTGCGTGCCTTGCCGCGGTGTGATCATCACGAATATACAGGTGCAAGGCATGAGTTGTGCCTCGAGACCGAAGACGTGCGCAGCGATCTATGGTCGCGTATTATCAGATGTCTGCCATCAGCCTGATACGGGTGCTTGCTGTGACCGGCCGATCAGCACCCACAGACGCGCCACCAATGTTGCCGTGCCGACCCCAAGAGCAATGGTGACCGTATTCAGGGCTTCATCCGCGCCGCCGCCAAGCAGCTCAACCAGCACAAATGTTGCGCCAAGCCCGATCCCCCAATAGCAGACGACCACCGCAATCATGCTGGTGCGCACATCCAGCATGCCGCGCAATATGGCAGCAAAGACAATGATGAAGGACATGAACACCGCGACAAGCAGGCCAAGAAGGGCATAACGGTCCAAACGTTCGATCAGGGCCGGATGTGCCTCATTATCGACAATGAACAGCGTTGGAATGTTGATATCGAACCCGATGAAAACGATGGAAACGATCAACAGATAGAGGCTGGTCACCAGATAGGATGCGCGCAGGATGACACGCAACGCGGCGGGCAGATCTGCGGCGTCATCTCCCAATTCGAACTGCGATTGCACCTGTGCCACCCTTTGCACGATGGCTTCGGACAAACCGACCGGGATCATCACTGCCAGTGCCACCCATTCAAAAATCAGAGCCAGCGCGGCCATACCCTGAACATCATGCCGCCCGACCATGATAAGCACCCCGGAAAACAGGGTGGAGTCGACGAAAAAGATCAATGCCACCGCAAGGCCGATGCGCGTTGTCTGGCGCATATAGGGGCGTATGGCAGCCCACATCTTGCTCACGGCCTGCAGCCTGCCAACAACAGCGCCGGCGGCGAAATAATACAGACGAAAACCTCGCTTCCACAACAGCACGCAAAAACCCAGAAAGATAAGTGTTTCGACGATGCTGGATGCCAGTCCGATGCCGGCAATACCCATCGCGGGAACAGACAGGCTGCCAAAATTCACGCCAAATCCCAGGACGTAATTGAACAGCGCATTCAGCGCCAACCCGGCAATGCTGAGTTCAATGAAGCCGCGGCTGTTACCGGTGGCGATGATGGCATTGCGTACCGCGATATAGATCATCGCGAGCACCAGTGCTGGCAGGATAAAAGCGATGTAGCGCCAGCATTCGGTAATCAGGTCATGCGGATATGAAAGCGCATGCAGAACCGGCGGAAATGCCAGAAATGTGATCAGCACAACAGCGGCGCAGATCAAGGCCAGCACAAGGGTTGCGCCGGTCACACCATGAAAGGCGGGAAGGTCGTCCTCTTCGAAATAGCGTGATGCAATTGGCAGCCCGCCCTGCAACAAGCCCAGTGCCGTGACATAGCACAAGACAAAGCAGGAATTGACCAGCAAGGCTGCTGTCAGTGACAGCTCGCCAATCATCCCCAGCATCAGGATGTCCGTCAGAAATAACGAAAACAGGATTAATTCGGACACAGCCAGCCGGCCCCCGAAAAGGCTCAACCGCAACATCTCGCTGCGCAGACTGGGAATGGCGGTGTGTGATGGCTGTGTCATATGGTCATTCTGGCTGTCATATCGTTTGGGCAGGCGCCCCGCTTCCTACATGGGTATAGCGCAGCATCTGTGCTGGCGGGCAGGCTATATGACCAAACGCTGACTTGATCCTCAGATGCGCCGTATCTGTTTTGACACAACAGTTTAACGCTTTCGGGTCAGGTCCGGAATTGTTCGGCAATGGCGCGGTCAGCCAGTGAATATCCCTGGTCATATAAGAGGCGCAGCGTGATGTCCTGTGCCTGTGCGATGGAAACGGTCTTGATATGGCGATGTTCGGCACTGTCGGCAGAGGCGGCAACAGGCCGGAATTCCGGCTCCAGAACTTCAAGATTGACCTTGGCTGACTCGTTCAGCAGCGCCCCGCGCCAGCGACGGGGACGGAATGGAGAAATGGGGGTCAGCGCCATCAGCCCGGCACCAAGCGGCACCACCGGCCCATAGGCTGACAGATTATAGGCAGTCGACCCGACCGGTGTGGCCAGCAGAATGCCATCACAGACCAGTTCATCCACCTGGTGTTTGCCATCGACCTCAACGCGAATATGCGCCGCGTTATGCATCTGGCGGATCAGCGACACCTCATTTATGGCCAGCGCACTGTACTGCGCACCATCAGTTGTTTCGGCATGCATGCGCAGGGGATGAACGGGGGCTGTCTCGGCGTTGCGAATACGCTCTATCAACTCGTCCGAGGCATAATGATTCATCAGAAAGCCCAGCCGCCCGAAATTAAGCCCGAAGACCGGTTTGTCATGTGGCAGGGTTTCGTGCAGCACGTGCAGCATATGGCCGTCACCACCAAGCGCAACGATACAATCGGCATCGGTAATTTCGTGCTGGCCATAGCGTTCGATCAGCCGCGCGCGCCGTTCAATGGCACCATCATGGCTGGATGCTGAAAAATGCAGTTTCATCATTCACCTACCGGGCCGACAGTGGCGCCGCCTGTGTTCAGGATAACGGGTTCAGCCGTGAAAGGCAAAACCGTTGACGCCGCGCCAAACTGCTTGCCAGAAGACGTTCACTTCCGCCATTTTAGGCAGATGGCTGACAAAGACCTCCACAAAGGACCTACGCTGATTGCCCCCGACCCGGATGCGCCGGGCCTGTCGCAACCTGTAACCGGAGTTGATGAGACCGGCGCGCCAGTAACCTTGCCGGTGGTTACTGAAAAACCGTTGACACTGTTTTTGAACAAACAGGAGATCGTAACATCAATGACCATCGGCGATTGGCCGGCTGAACTCGCGGTGGGCTATTTCCTGAATCAGAACATGTTGCTGGCTGATGATCAGATCACCGGTATCGACCATGATGCTGAACTGGGCGTTGTCATTGTGCGCACGGCACGCGAGACTGATTTCGAAGCCAAGATGAAGCGCAAGGTGCGCACCAGCGGCTGTGCCGAGGGCACCGCATATGGCGATATGATGGAGCGTTTCGAGACAATCGTTCTTGATGGTGACGCGCGTCTGCATGCGTCATGGCTGGTGCCTCTGACCAAGGCGATCAACACCACGCCCAGCCTGTATCTGAGTGCCGGTGCCATTCATGGCTGTGTGTTGTGCAAAGGGCCTGAACCCCTTGTATATATGGAAGATATTGGCCGGCATAACGCGGTTGATAAAATTGCCGGGTGGATGTTTCTCAATGATATCAGCCCTGAGGACAAGATTTTCTATACCACTGGCCGCCTGACGACCGAGATGGTGATCAAGACGGTGCAGATGCGCATTCCGGTGCTTGTGTCTCGGTCCGGTTTTACCAACGAGGCGGTTGACCTTGCCCGCCGCGCCGGGCTGACCCTGATCGGCCGCGCCAGAGGGCGGCGCTTCATCGCGTTGAGCGGCGAAGATCGAATCATTTTTGACACCGGGCCGGAACTTGATGATGACATGGCGGCGGCTGATGCGGCCATAGCTGACAAACCTTCGCCGCAACGCGCGGCTGCCGGAACAAGCGGGCCGGGACATCATGACAGGTGATCCGTCGCTGCTCGTTCTGTTGTTGGCAGGTGGCCAATCGCGGCGCATGGGCGGCGGCGACAAGAACCTGATGATGCTGGCAGGCAAACCGCTGCTGTCGCATGTCATGGACCGCGCCGTGCCGGATGGTGTGCCGGCAATGATCAATGCGAATGGTGATCCTGCGCGGTTTTCCGGCTTTGATCTGCCGGTTGTCGCCGATGTTGTTGAGGGGTTTGCCGGGCCGCTGGCGGGCATTCTGACAGGTCTTGAAACCGCGTCACAAGATTACCCGCAGGCCAGTCATGTTATCAGCCTTGCCACCGATGCCCCGTTTCTGCCCGCTGATCTGGCTGACCGTCTGATCGCCGCAATTACTGAAGGCGCCGACATGGCGCAGACACGATCACAAGGTCGGCGGCATCCGGTGTTTGCCATATGGCCGGTAAGCGCGGCAGCAGCGCTGCGGGCTGCGCTGGTCGATGAGGGTATTCGTAAAATTGACGATTTCACCAGTCGCTATGATTGCGCTATTGTCGATTTTGATGGCGAGCCTGATCCCTTTACCAATCTGAACACACCGGCGGACCTTGCCGCGGCCGAGATTCTGCTTGTCGGGTAAGGGGCGCACAGTGGCATTTTGCAACAGAACGGGCTATCAATTGCATAG
>JADHLH010000058.1 GCA_016780765.1 Alphaproteobacteria bacterium
CGTTCCGCCAGCACCATGGCATTGGCTTCTTCAAGGATCCGTTCGCCTAGTGATGTCGGCAAAATGCCCTGACGTGACCGGACCATCAACTCGAACCCCAGACGCCCTTCCATCAGCTTCATATTACGGGTGAGCGCAGGTTGCGTGAGACCAAGCGTTGACGCGGCACGGGTAAACGAGCCGGTTCGGATGATCTCGTGAAATTGCAGCAGGTGGCGGGGGTCGACGAGGCGCATGCAGGATCATACCAAATTCTTATTCATTGGTGAAAGAGAATAAAAAAATAAGCGCCCAGTGACCGTTGCAATATGCGTGTGTTGCCGGTTGTTCTGGCGCTAGCGCGTCAGGCGTGGCAGTGTGTTGCCCAGATTTTGGGATATGTCACATTGCAGGGGGCCGTCATGGCAAAATATCAGATCATGGGACGGCCGCTTGCCGGATCGTTCTTCGCCGAATGTCTTCTTCAGGAAGCTGGCGTTGACTACGAATTTATCTGGGTATCCAATACGCACAGCAAGACAGACGAGTTTGCCAAGACTAACCCGATGGGAAAGGTGCCAGTGCTCGTCTGTCCTGGCGGGCACCAGATCATCGAAACGCTGGCCATCCTGAACCATCTGATCGAGGCCTTTCCGCAACTGGCCCCGAAGGTGGGTGATGTGAGCCGCGATGTCATGTGGCAGCAATTGTCGGTCATGGCGACCAACCTCTATCCGGCACTGCATCGTATTCATCATACCTATTACTATGCGCCGGAAGAGATGCTGGATGGTGTGCGCAGCATGGCCGTCGATGCCACCGGGCGATTCTGGGATTATCTGGAGAGCCAGCTGGCTCCGTATCTTGGTGGTGATGCGCCGTCAGCGGCAGATTTCTATCTGATAATGATGACAAGATGGGCGCCTGATCTGGATGCGGTCGTGGCAGAACGTCCGCGCCTGCGTGGTTTTGTGGCGGCCATGGAAGCACATCCGACCGTCAGCGCGGTCAAGGATTCTCATACAAAGTAGTGTCGGCCAAATAATTCTGGCCGACTAACTCTGGCCGACTAACTATGGTTGGCCGATCGTTCGTTTTGTTTCGTGCCGACAATCGGGAGCATGGTGTTGATCAATTCGCTGGTGTTTGACAAGGATGGCGTCATCCTTGATCTGATAGAGACATGGTTACCGGTGATGCAGAGCCTGGCGGATTACACGCTGGGGCTCGTGCCAGCCGGTGCAGACACAACACTGAACCGTGCCGCCTTGCTGTCGAAGATCGGTATTGATGACAAGACCGGCCTGATCGATTCAAACGGTCTGTTTGCGCGGGGGTCCTTTTTTGAGATCCGTGCGGTCTGGCAGACATTATTGCCGCCCGACATGATCAATTTGCAGCAGGACGAGATATATCGGCTTGAGGTGAAGCGGATTGTTCAGGAACAGGGCCGCGGCAATGCGGTGTCGAAAGGCGAATTGCTGGCCCCGCTGACAAGGCTGGCCGAGGCCGGTTTCAGGCTTGCGGTGTTGACCAATGACAGCGAGGGATCTGCACGGCAGGGGCTGGAAGAGCTTGGCATCCAGCATCTGTTTGATCCGGTGATTGGTGCTGACAGCGGACATGGCGGCAAACCGGACCCGCGTGGATTGCTGCATTGCTGCGCCATGCATGGCAGCGATCCTGCCGAAACCCTGATGATTGGCGATACCGGGGCGGATTACGGCGCGGCTGTCAATGCCGATGTTGGTGGCTTTATCTGTATCGCTGATGATCCGGAACAACGCCCCGACATGGCGATTGATGTGGCCGATGTGATCCCCCGCCTGTCGGACTTGCCGGACCTGCTGATACGCCGCGGGGATATGTCCGGGTGACGGGTGTAATGCAGGGTATGACTGTTCCCGCAAGCTGGCACAGCCACATCTATTTTGATGCCAGCAGCCATGACCGCGCTGCGGTAGTTCTGGACGCGATGCAGGCGCATTTTCCCGCAGAGGCTGGCATCATCTATGGGCGCTGGCATCACAAGCCGGTTGGCCCGCACCCCGATTTCAGCATCCAGCTTGAATATTCGCATGTCCAGTTCGCAGATGTCATGGCGTGGCTGGCGCAAAACCGCGATGGGCTGACAATTTTCAGTCATCCGAACACCGGTGACAGCGATGCAGCGCAGCTGCGCGACCATCGCGATCATGCGGTGTGGATGGGTGCCGTGCGGCCACTGAAGCTGTCGCGCTTTGGCGGGGTCGATCAGCGCCAGACGTGATCTGATGCCCTCTTACCGTGTTCGGTAGGCGATGTTTTTTGTCTGCAGATAGTTCCACAGCGCCTCGCGCCCCTTCTCGCGCCCATAGCCCGATTTGCCAAAACCGCCAAATGGCGTCTCAACGCCGCCGGCAAACCATTCATTGATGAAAATCTGGCCAGCACGGATATGGCGGGCAGCGCGGTGAGCGGCATCGATATCAGCCGTGAAGATACCGCCAACCAGACCATATTCGGTACCGTTGGCAATCTCCAGCGCCTGATCTTCGGTGTCGGTCTTCATCACTGACAGCACCGGTCCGAACACTTCGGTGCCGGAAATATGCATGTCAGGTGTGACATCTTTGAGGACTGTGGGAGCCAGAAATGCGCCCGGGGTATTCAGTCGATGCCCGCCAGTGACAATCTGCGCGCCGTCGCGTTCAGCACCGGCCACCAATCCCTCGGCGCGATCACGCTGACCATCGGATATCATTGCGCCCATATTGGCCCCGAAATCGCGGCGTTCAATGCCCGGGCCGACGGACAGACTTTCGGCAAGTGCCACACAGCGCGCCACAATCTCGTCATGCACATCCCGGTGCGCAATCACCCGTGACATTGCAGAACACACCTGACCGGCATTGTAGAAAATACCCCAGCGGACCGAGTCCATAAAATTGTCCAGATCGGCATCCGGCATCACGATCGCTGCTGACTTGCCGCCAAGTTCCAGAACTGCCGGTACGACATTGGCGGCGGCGGCGGTGGCAACCTTGATGCCTGTCTCCACCGATCCGGTAAAGACGACATTGCCGATATCGGGATGGCCGGCAAGGGCGGCACCCGCCTCATGACCATATCCGCACATAATGTTCAAAGCGCCGTCCGGCATGCCGGCATCCTCTGCCGCACGCGCCAGCCAGTGACAGCTGAGCGGATCAAGTTCGGGCGTTTTCACAACACAGGCATTGCCGGTGGCCAGCGCAGCCGCGATACCGCGCGCTGTCATCTCGACCGGATAGTTCCATGGAATGATCTGGGCAGACACGCCGAACGGTTCATAAATCGTGAAATCCAGATAGTTCTCGCCAAGCGGGATCGACCGGCCTTCCAGTGTTTCAGCCTGGTTGCCATAATATTCGAAATAGCGCGCGGACCCTTCGACTTCGATCACCGCTTCCCAATAGGGCTTGCCCGATTCAAGGGTCAGCACGGTGGCGATCTGTTCGAGATTCTGCAGCAGATATGTCCCCATCCGGTTAACCATGCGGCCCCGTTCAACAGGGCGCATCGCGGTCAGCACGCCAGAGGCATGGCAGGCCATGGCCGCCTTGACGCCAGCATCGATGTCAGCAGCATCAGCAAGAGCCATCTCGGCAAGGGCCTCGCCCGTGCCCGGATTATCAACACGAAGGCGGCCAGCACCGCCATCTATCCATTTGCCGTTCACATAATTCTGCCAATAGGGCTGGATCTGGTCGGTCATGTCTTGTCTCCGTGCCTGCCGCAATACAGTGTAGGGCGACGGGGAACGCCGCTGATAACATGAGGAAAACCTTGCACTGGCAATGCTGGCTGTCAATTGCCAGACCTGTCAAAAGAGTTTAATCAGTTTGTTGTTTGAAAAACGGAGATTGCTTATGCGTGTCGTGATTATCGGGGGCAGCCATGCCGGTATCGCCTGTGCCGAATCCCTTCGCCAGAACGGGTATGATGGTCAGATCACGATCATTGAGCGTCTTGGCGGGCTGCCGCTGGAAAGGCCGCCGCTTTCCAAGGCGTTTCTGGCGGCTGATCCTGATGATGAGAGCCGGTTTGCGCTGCGCAACAAGGACTGGTACGCCAATCATGATATCACGCTGAAAACCGGTGTTGAGGTTGCGGCGATTGACGCGGGTTCCCGGTCTGTATCACTGGCGGATGGGGAGGCGCTTTCCTATGACAGGCTGGTGCTGGCGACCGGTGCCACGCCGCGCCGGCTTGGCGGGCTGGATGCGATGTCGGGTGTTTATGAACTGCGCCACCCGGAAGATGCGCGCAGCATTCGTGATGCGGCGACAAATGCGGCATCGGCGGTCATTGTTGGTGGTGGTTATATCGGGCTTGAGGTGGCTGCCAGCCTGACCAAAACCGGTGTGAACGTGGCAGTGTTCGAGGCCGCTGACAGGTTGCTGGCCCGCGTTGCAAGCCCGCCTATTTCTGACTTTTTCACAACCCTGCACAGCGATGCCGGCGTTGATCTTCACATTGGCAGCCATGTTGCTGATTTTATCAATGACAAGGGCGCGTTTGCCGGCGTGACAACTGCCAATGGAAAGACACTTTCGGCTGATATGCTGGTTGTCGGTATTGGTGTTGCCCCTGAAACAGGGCTTGCCGAAATGGCAGGATGTGCAATCGGCAACGGCATCCTTGTCGGGTCTGACATGGCAACAAATGTCGATGGCATTTATGCCATTGGTGATGGCGCGCTGGTCCAGACAGACGGCACTGACGCGATTGGGGGTGAGGCGGCGGTTCACATTGGGGCCGGCATAAGGATTGAATCGGTGCATAACGCGCAGGATAGCGGCGAGCGTGCGGCGGCTGCAATCAATGGGCATGCGCCGCCATCCCGTCAGGCGCCGTGGTTCTGGTCGGAACAGTATGATGCCCGCCTGCAGTCTGCCGGCCTTGTCCCGCCGCCGGATGATGACACGGTCTTTGTGCGCCGCCCCGGCAAGCGCGAGACCGGCTTTTCAGTGTGGAGCCTGAAGGGGGGCATGTTGTATGCCGTTGAAGCGGTACGTGATCCGGCCGGATACATGCTTGGCAAGACCTGTCTTGAACGTGGCCTGACTCCCGATGCCGCCCAGCTGGCCGATCCGGCTTTTGATCTGAAGGCATTTGTCGCAGGATAAAGCGCTTGTCTGGCGGTGCGTTTCAGCGGCACTGTAATGATCTGGAAGTTCGGGCGGTTGGCACAATGGTGCCGTGATGGAGTTGATACAGATGAATTATGCAGGAATGACCCGCGCAAATGCGCCAGCGCGCATAGATATGCGCAGTGACACGGTGACCCGTCCGAGCGAAGGCATGCGCGACGCCATGATGGCTGCCGAGGTTGGCGATGATGTGTATGGCGATGATCCCACGGTCAATGCGTTGCAGGACAAGGTCGCTGCTATGCTTGGCAAAGAGGCGGCGCTGTTCATGTCCAGCGGAACACAGTCGAATTTGTGCGCCATGCTGGGGCATTGTGCGCGTGGTGAGGAAATTCTGACCGGCCGCGACTATCATGTGTTCATCGATGAAGCTGGCGGTGCCTCGGTACTGGGCGGGATCATGTTTGCACCGATGCCGATTGCCGAGGATGGCAGCCTTGATCCCGATGATATCGACCGGACGATCAAGCCGGATGACGAGCATTGTCCCATCTCAACCCTGTTGACGCTGGAAAATACCTGGCATGGGCGCGTCATCCCGCAAGACAAGATCCATGCGGCTGCGCGGCGTGCCAAGGACCGCGGATTGTCGGTTCATTTTGATGGTGCGCGCATGATGAATGCGTGCGTGAAGCTTGGCATCGCACCTGCCGATCTGGTGGCCGAGGCTGACTCTGTCTCGATGTGCCTGTCAAAGGGGCTTGGTGCGCCCGTCGGCACTGTTCTGGCTGGATCAAAGTCACTGATCCGCCGGGCCCACCGTGCGCGCAAACTTGTTGGTGGGGGTATGCGCCAGATCGGTGTCATGGCGGCAGCAGCGATGTATGCGCTGGACCATCATGTCGACCGCCTGGCTGATGATCATGCGAACGCCATTCGCCTTGGTGATCAGCTGCGCGCGGTGGACAAGCTGCATGTCGATATGGATGTCGTCGACAGCAACATGGTGTTTGTTGATATGCCAAAAGGATCGTCCGAGCCGTTGCAATCCTATCTGCGCGAACGCGGTATTCTGATCAATGCTGGCGAGCCGCAGATGCGTCTTGTGACCCATCTGGATTGCGGGGCCGACGAGGTTGATCTTTTCGTTGACGAAATTCGCGGCTTTTTTGCCTAAACCAGCCCCGCATGTGACGCATCTTGGATATCGTTCTGCTTCGGCTGTGGTAGTCTCGGCCACCGTTATACGGAGGTTGTTGTTATGTCGATCACTCTTGCTATTGGACCCAGAGTTCGCAAAAGCCCGTATTTTGAATCCGCGCGCAAGGCTGGTCTCGCCAGTGCCAGCGTTTACAACCACATGTATATGCCAACCAGCTATGGCGACCCGATTGCCGAGTATGAGAGGTTGGTCACCGGTGTCGCGATGTGGGATGTCGGCGTTGAACGCCAGGTCGCACTGAAGGGGCCGGACGCGCTGCGGCTGGCCAGATATCTGACACCGCGCAATCTTGACGGCATCACTATCGGACAAGGCAAATATGCGCCGATCTGTGATTATCGGGGCACCCTGATCAATGATCCGGTGCTGTTGCAGGTCAGCGACGATGAATTCTGGTTCTCTATCGCTGACAGCGATATCACCTTGTGGGCAGGTGGCATTGCCGGTGCGCTGGGCATGGATGTGAAGGTGTTTGAGCCGGATGTCTCGCCACTGGCTGTGCAAGGCCCGAAGTCATTTGATGTTGTTGCCGATCTGTGCGGCGACTGGGTGCGCGATCTGAAATATTTCGCCTTTCGGGATTTTGAGCTGGATGGCATTCCCTTTGTGCTGGCGCGATCTGGCTGGTCAAAGCAGGGTGGTTTCGAGTTTTACCTGCGCGATGGCAGCCGCGGTGATGATCTGTGGGCGCGCGTGGCGGAAGCTGGCAAGCCTTATGGGATCGGGCCTGGCACACCGAACTATATCGAGCGTGTTGAAAGCGGGCTGGTATCTTACGGTGCCGACACAGACGAAGCGACGAATCCGTTCGAAATGGGGCTTGGCAAATTCATGGATATCGACCAGCCACATGACTTTGTTGGCAAATCAGCTCTGAAGGACATCCGCGACAGGGGAGTGACCCGGCGGTTCATGGGCTTGATGATTGACGGTGCACCCTTCCAGGGCACCAACGAGCATTGGTGGGAACTGACATCAGATGGTGCCTATGCGGGGTATGCCTGCGCAAGCGCCTATTCACCGCGTGCGCAGTCGAACATCGCGGTGGCGATGGTCAAAACTGACGTCATCGACAGCGGCGCACAGGTGAATGTGCATACTGAAACCGGCAACAGAACAGCAGACGTGGTGCAGCTTCCGATCATCTAGCAGAAGCCGCACCAGTCTGCTGCTTTTTTTGGCTGGCTATTCGACCAGCGAAAGGTCGACGGCCGCAACCCGGCCGTTCCGCTGCTCGGCGAGTTCGTAGGACACTCGCTGTCCTTCATTCAACCCGTTGAGCCCCGAATTCTGCACGGCTGTGATATGCACAAACACATCGCTGCCCTCATCATCCGGATTGATAAATCCATACCCCTTCTGGGTATTGAACCACTTAACAGTGCCCTCAGACATCTTTCTGGTCTCCTTACGCAACTGAATCGCCGCTCATTCTGTTGCTTAGTCACATATTCCACATGAGCACTGTTCGCACGGGAACAAGATTGCACGTGACGTCGCGGCCCGACAATCAAGTAAGCAATCCTGACCAAAGTCAATAATCCGGCATGCGTCAAAAGGCCCGATGCCTAAATTTTAGGCTGAAACTGTTGCATGTGCATGACAGCCGCGCATCGGGCTTGGCAAAGACATCATAGCCAACTAAGCATGCCATCATCAGGGCCAAAAGCGCGCCCGCCGCGGTCTTTGGCAGCGGTTCCTTTCGGTGCATTAACAGAGGTAGCTCTTGCCCACCATAACCACCAGCCTTCGCGGCGTTGCTTTTTCTCTTGTCGCCGCCTTGCTGTGGGGCTTCGTGCCTGTCTATATCGGATATGTCGATGCCATAAGCCCGCTGGAAATCATTGTGCATCGTGCGCTGTGGTCGGGTGTGATCCTGTGCGCGCTGGTGTTGTGTCTGCCGCGACTGACTGGCGGAATCGCAGCTGCACGGGCGGCGCTGGCAACTCCGGCAGCACGGAGCGGCTTTCTGTTGTCATGCGCGATGCTGACCGTGAATTGGGGTGTCTTTGTCTATGCCATCATGTCGCGTCAGGTTTTCGATGCTGCCCTTGGCTATTTCATCTACCCGCTGGTTGCCGTCATGTTTGGCATTGTGCTGCTGAATGAGAGGCTGGACAGATGGGGATGGGCGGCGATCGGTATCGTGGCTTGCGGCGTGCTGGTGAAGGCCCAGACGGTTGCCGGCGTGCCGTGGATTGCCCTTGTTCTTGCAGTGTCCTTTGCGCTTTACGGCGTGGTCCGCAAGCGCCTTGGCGTTGACCCTGTGCTGGGGATGTTCATCGAAACGGTGTTTCTGATCCCGCCGGCCATCGGATATCTGGTCTGGATGTATGGCAACGGCCTGCCGATATTCTTTGGTGGCGGGGCGGTCAATGTCGGGCTGGCGGTGCTTGCCGGGGTAATCACCGTTGTCCCGCTGCTGCTGTATCATGCTGGCAACCGCGATCTGCCGATCATTGTTGCAGGTCTGCTGTTCTATGCCAATCCGACGACGCAGATGCTGATTGGCATCTATCATTTTCGCGTTCCGTTCACGATGGGCGAGGCCGCAACCTTCGCATTGATCTGGTGCGGCCTTGCCTTGTATTTCTGGACCCGCCGAAACGCCGGGCAACCAGTTTCCTGATCAGTCGACGATCTTGGCTGATATGATCTGGTCAGGCTTTGCTGGCGGCTCGCCAGGGGTGATATTGTAGATGTTTTCCATACCGCGTTCGACCTGACCCCAGACCGTGTATTGGCCGGTCAGATGTCCGCAGCCATCGAAACAGATAAAGAACTGGCTATCGCCAGAATTCGGGTTCATCGCGCGGGCCATGCCGACGGTACCAAGCTTGTATTCATAGTCCGAGAATTCGGCATCCAGCTTTTGGCCGGAACCGCCCATGCCGGTGCCATCCGGGTCACCTGTCTGCGCCATAAAGCCGGGAATGACACGGTGGAAAATCACCCCGTCATAGAAACCGCTAGTGGCAAGCTCGGTGATACGGGCAACATGGTTTGGTGCCAGATCGGGAAGCATCCTGATCTCTACCTGCCCTTTGGTTGTGTCCAGAAGCAGCGTTGGCCCGCTGTCGGCATTTGCAGAATTGGTCATGATAAGAAAACAGGCTCCCAGTAAGGCAGTGAAAAAGTTACGCATGTTTAGGTCCGATGTGATGCTGAAGTTAACGGGGTGAAACCTATGGGTATCGATATCAGAACAGGGCGTCGATCTGCTCATCAGTAAGGTTGCCGGGCACAACGGTGATTGGCACGCGGCATTTGCTGGCACCTTTTGCCATCAGAAAGCTGATCAGCGGCCCCGCCGTTTCTGACTGGGTGTCGGCACCAAGGACAAGAAGGCTGATTTGTTTTTCCTCGTCAATCAGGGTCAGCAGTTCTTCGCGCGCATCCCCCTCACGCACATACAGCACCGGCATCTCGCCAGTCAGATTGCGGGCATAATCGGCATGGATGGCCATTTTCGCCTCGGCTTCCTCACGCGCCTCGGCACGCATGATCTCGCCAACACCAGCCCAATATTCAAAATCCTCGGTTGCGAAACAATGCATCAACCCGACTTTGCCACCAACCGCATTGGCGCGGCCACAGGCAAACCGCAACGCCTGATGCATCTCTTCGGATTCATCGACAACAACCAGAAAAAGCGGGTTTTTTTTTGCCACTTTCTGTCTCCCTCCTGCTAGTTGCGACGGAACGCAACCGCAGCCAGCCAGCCAGACGCCACTGCAAAAGCAATGGCGAACAGCCCATAGAACAGCGAGTAGTCATGCGCAAATCGATAAATGAGCGCACTCAATCCCGCCTTCCTGATCTTCATATCGGTCTTGCTTTCACTGATTGCAACGCCGTCACGGAAATGCAGAACGCGTACAACATAGGACCCGGGGGGCACATTGCTGGGCAATGACAGTGCCGTGCGATACAGCATATCCTGCTGCGTCTTGACGCTGCCAGTGCGTGTTGCCCACAGGCCGAGGCCCGTCATGTTGCGCACCAGCCCGGCATTCTGTTCATCCGTGCTGGCACTGGCCCTACTCACCGGGCTGTCATCACCACCATTGTGATGACTGCCGCCCCCGCCTTTGCTTTTTGCCAGACGCAAGCCGAGTGATGCAGCCCCGACACCTGATTCGGTCAATGTCTGCAGCGGCGCAATCTCGGCAAGCGGACGGGTCGAAAACACATGATAGAAGCTTGGCACACCCAGCCAGCGGAACGTTTCAACATTGATCCAGATACCGGCTTTCTGTTCTTTCCGGCGTTGCAGCAGATCGGTTGACGGGCCGCGCACCTCAAGGATCAGGTCATCGCCCGGCATGCCGCGATAGGCGCCGAACAGCAGCAGCTCTGTTCCATGATAGCTGCTGTTGATCTCGACCAGATCATCTGACAGATCGGCAACAACGCGGTTGGGCGCGGCACCGGCCGGCTGAACACTGGCGCAGATCAGGATCGCAAGACAGGCGACAAGCACAAGACCTGCGCGCAAGGATTGCATGCTGAACGTCTGCATACGGAACAGGTTCGTATATGGTGCCTGTACGCGCATCATCGTAACAATTCCACTGACAGCAGATCTTCTGGGCGCAGTGCCAGATCGAACATGATCTTCACACAGACTGCCAACACCACCAGCGCAAGCAGACCGCGCAACTGTTCACCGCGCAGACGGGCTCCGAACCGGCTGCCAAACTGCGCGCCGATCACCGCCCCCAGCAGCAACAATCCAGCCAGCATGAAATCAACAGTCTGTGTCTGGATGGACTGCAGCAGAGTTACGTTCGCTGTAACGAAAATGATCTGGAACAGTGACGTGCCAACAACAACAGCTGTCGGCATGCCCAGCAGATAGATCATTGCCGGTACCATGATGAAGCCGCCGCCAACACCCATAATCGCTGCCAGAACACCAACCAGGGCACCGATGACCAGTGGCGGGATGGCACTGATATAGAGCTTGGATCGCCGAAACCGCATTTTCAGCGGCAGGCCGTGAAACCAGTTGTGCTGATGCAGCTTGCGCCGAACGCCGCCAGATTTGCGGGACCGGATAATGGTGCGCAGGCTTTCTGTCAGCATCAAGGCGCCGATAATGCCCAGAAATACCACGTAGGACATCTGGATCACCAGATCAATCTGGCCAATCGACTGCAGGAATTTGAAAAGCACAACACCCAGTGAAGAGCCGACAACACCGCCAGCCATCAAAATGCCGCCCATCTTGAAGTCGACATTGCCGCGCCGCATATGCGCCAGCACACCCGACACTGACGAGGCAACAATCTGGTTCGCTTCGGTCGATACGGCAACAGCAGGGGGGATGCCAAAAAAGATCAGCAGCGGCGTCATCAAAAAGCCGCCGCCCACACCGAACAGTCCGGACAGAAAGCCCACCCCGCCGCCAAGACCAATAATCACTCCGATATGCATCGAAACTTCGGCAATGGGTAGATAAATATACATTCAGACGAACCGCTGGATATCGTCGCGCGGGCAGAAATCTGTCAGGCGCAACGGGTCAGGACAAGTCGTGACACTATGCGCTTCATGTGCACGGATTCAAACGCAAATCGACGAAGAATGTTCAACAGTGGCACCGTTTGTATTTTGGTGCTCTCGGTTGCAACAAAATCTATGTTGTTCGTGCGGGATAGATGGTCAGTGAGTGGTGCGCTTCATCACCGGATCGTCATTATAAATATGGCTGAGCAGCCGAAGGATCCGCAATACATCGGCGTCATCGATGGAATAATAAATGGTTTGAGATTCGCGTCGGGTGCGGACGATGTTTGCCCGTCGCAACCGGGCCAGATGTTGAGACAGGGCAGACTGACTGAGTGAGGCGATGACGCCTTCCAGTTCAGACACCGATCGTTCTCGACCATCTGAGAGTTCGTTCAGTATGCGCATGCGCTTTGCATTGCTCATCGCGCGCAGAACAGTGGTTACTTTTGACTGCTCGCTCTCGATATCCGGTAGCCGCGCCATATGTCTTGCCTCCTTGACTGGTGCAGGCTCGTCGATTTGATGTGCATAGGTTCCTCCATGCCCGCTTGGCCAGATGACCTGTCCCGGGAACAGGCTGGTCGGCGGAAAATCCGTCGACCTGTGATGCGTGCAAACCACAGATCGCAGGATTCGATGAGTGTGATTACGGTCACAAACTGGTGCGGTGAAAAACGTGCCGCCGCCTTGGGCGGGCTGGTCAATCATCGAACCGGTCAAACCATGACCCGCCCAGCATTGCAACTGATGACGAAACGCGTGCTGGCATCGATCCTGTTGTGGTCAGAGCGCATCTGCTGGCGCAGCTGGCATGATCAGACCTGTCAGATACATCAAAACGCTATTCCGCCTGCATGCGGCGTTGATTGTATGTGGATTGTGTTATTAAAGAGTTAAAGCGGACTGGCTAAAATGCGGAAAAGTATAAAAAAAACTTCTTTTTATGAGTGATGAAGCAATTTCTGGCGGTTAGTAACCGATTTCTAAATTATCACAATTGCGTCATTTTCGGATATTTCCGCCACAGACAGCACTCTGAAATTGCTTGGGCGGTCATTTTGCGGGGTGATCGGGTGAATGATCCGTTTGAAGGGGCGCATACCTGCGGGGCCGATTCGGATGAACCCATGGTGATAGAGCGGTGCCTGTATGGCCATTGCCGCCTCATAGAGTGTCGATAGCCATCGGCAGGGCACCGAATCCGTTTCTTCATCAAGCGGGGCGCCGATATCGGGAAGGGAGGCTGGCCAGTCCACTTCGGCTGGCAGGGCCAGAAAATATAGCCGCATCGACCGGTTCTGCCCGACTGAAACAAGATTGGAGACGCGTGCTGCGCTCGCTTTCATCAAGGCAGATGGTGCATCCATGTTGCTCATTTCCAGCTGGGCAAGGCGCAGCAGATTTGACGAGGTCAGGGACTTTAGCGTCGCCGCCTGTACAAGTTCAAGGTTGCTCATGAACAG
>JADHLH010000059.1 GCA_016780765.1 Alphaproteobacteria bacterium
AATTGATGACAGCGGGTGTATGGATAAGAATGGGCGAACGGATGAAAGCGGGTGAACAAAAATGATATGCGGGGCAGGGTCCGGGGATTCGTGCCGAAGAGCAGGGACAAACATATCCAATACCGTCCTTGAGCGACGCGGCATCAACCAGCCTCCAGAAGAAAAAAACACGATCTTCGAACTCGTAGGCATCATAGAGAGATTAACATCTCATTCAACAGGCAGCGGACGTAAAGCGCACAGCATTGACACTGCAAGCAATAAACATGCCCGGACGCCGTGAACGGATCAAAGCAGCCGGTTTCCCGATTGCCGCGGAGAGCATCGACGGCGCTGGCGAATTGCCGCAGGGCGATATTTTTTACCAGCCTCCCTTTTTGCGCCCAGCCGAAATGCCAATATCTAGAGTCGTACCGCAAAAGGTTGTCGCAGTTCCTGCGAAACTGGTGCCGGTAGTGTTGCGTTCAGGGGTTATTTCTTGAACAATATCGTGGGTTAACTATTTGGTTTTCATGTGTCTGGGAATAGATGAAGCGCCATGACTGACAAGAAAACAGATGACGGCAATGGCCAGTCGCAGGTTGTCCTAGAGACGCGCCCGCGCACCAAGAAGCCGTCAATGTATAAAGTCATCATGCTGAATGATGACTACACGCCGATGGAGTTTGTTGTTTATGTGCTGCAGCGTTTCTTCAGCATGTCGAGCGATCAGGCCACAGCCATCATGCTGAATGTGCATCAGCGCGGTGTCGGCGTGTGCGGTGTCTATAGTTATGAAGTAGCCGAGGCAAAAGCCACTCAGGTCATGGATTATGCACGGCAAAATGAACACCCGTTGCAGTTGCAAATCGAAAAGGACTGATCAGTATGTTATCACGCGAACTTGAAGAGACGCTGCGCCGGGCAATGAGCAACGCTACTGACCGGAATCACGAATTTGCAACGCTTGAGCATCTGCTGCTGGCACTGACCGAAGACAGTGATGCGCTGGAGGTGTTTTCTGCCTGCAAGGTGGATATTGATGAACTCCGCGCCCGTCTTATCGATTATATCGAGAGTGAGCTTGCCTCGATCGTCAACCCGAACAATGGCGCCGATGTACAGCCGACAGCCAGTTTTCAGCGGGTTATCCAGCGATCAATCATCCATACCCAGTCCTCGGGGCGTGAGGTTGCGACCGGCGCCAATGTGGTTGTCGGTATTTTCTCCGAACGTGAATCGCACGCGGTCTGGTTCCTGAAGTCATTGAACATGACCCGTCTCGATGCCGTGACCTATATCAGCCATGGTGCCGAAAACGGCGGCGGGCGCAGCTCCGAAGAGACGGAAACAACCGAAATTGAGGGCGGCGAAGGGTCTGATCCGCTTAGCCAGTATGCAGTTGATCTGATTGCCAAGGCGGCGGCTGGGCGTATTGACCCGCTGATTGGCCGCGACCGCGAGGTTGATCGCACGGTGCAGGTGTTGTGCCGCCGCACCAAAAACAACCCGCTATATGTTGGTGACCCGGGCGTTGGCAAAACGGCCATCGCCGAGGGCCTGGCATTGCGCATTCACAATGGCGAAGTGCCGGATGTGCTGTCGACAGCTGTAATTTATGCATTGGATATGGGCCAGCTTCTGGCGGGAACGCGCTATCGCGGCGACTTCGAGGAACGTCTGAAAGCGGTGGTGAAAGCGGTTCAGGACGATGACAACGCCATTCTGTTCATCGACGAAATTCACACGGTGATTGGTGCTGGTGCTACATCAGGCGGCGCGATGGATGCGTCCAACCTTTTGAAGCCGGCCTTGCAGGAAGGCACTTTGCGCTGCATCGGGTCTACCACCTACAAGGAATATCGGGGCTATTTCGAAAAGGATCGCGCGTTGGTGCGCCGGTTCCAGAAAATCGATGTGAACGAGCCGACAATCGCTGACACAATCAAGATTCTCGCCGGTCTGAAGCCGCGCTACGAGGCGCATCACAAGGTACGGTTCACCAGTGCGGCGCTGAAAACAGCGGTGGATCTGTCAGCGCGCTATATCAATGATCGCAAGCTGCCTGACAAGGCGATTGACGTGATTGACGAGGCGGCGGCAGCGCAGAATCTGCTGCCGCCATCGCGCCGCAAAGTGACGATTGGCCAGAAAGAGGTGGAAGCCACCATCGCGAGCATGGCCCGCATCCCGCCAAAACATGTCAGCCGCGATGACAAGGTGGCGCTCGCCTCGCTTGAAGATGATCTGAAACGTCTGGTCTTTGGCCAGGATGCAGCGATCACAGCGCTGTCATCCGCCATCAAGCTGTCGCGCGCCGGGCTTCGTGAGCCTGAAAAGCCGGTTGGCAACTATCTGTTCTCTGGCCCCACCGGGGTTGGCAAGACCGAAGTTGCGCGGCAATTGGCCGAGGCGCTTGGCATCAAGCTGATGCGCTTTGACATGTCGGAATATATGGAACGGCACACGGTTTCGCGGCTGATTGGCGCGCCTCCGGGCTATGTCGGGTTTGATCAGGGCGGGCTGCTGACCGATGCTGTCGACCAGACACCGCATGCGGTGTTGCTGCTTGACGAAATTGAAAAGGCGCATCCCGATCTGTTCAACATCCTTCTTCAGGTGATGGACCATGGCAAGTTGACCGACAATAACGGCAAGATTGTTGATTTCCGGAATGTCATTCTGATCATGACCACGAATGCCGGTGCACAGGAACTCTCGAAGAAGGCCATCGGCTTTAACCGCGAGAACCGTGATGGTGCGGATGCCGAGGCGATCGAGAAAATGTTCACGCCGGAATTCCGTAACCGGCTGGATGCGATCATTCCGTTCGCGCCACTTGGCACCGATGTGATCCGTCTTGTTGTCGACAAGTTTGTCATGCAGCTTGATGCACAGCTTGCCGAGCGCAATGTCGAGATCGAGCTTTCGGATGCGGCGCGCAACTGGCTTGCCGAGCGTGGTTATGACCGCAATTACGGCGCGCGCCCGCTTGCAAGGGTTGTTCAGGAGCACATCAAGAAGCCGCTTGCCGACATGCTGTTGTTTGGCGAGTTGACGGGCGGCGGCCTTGCTCTTGTCGATGTCGAGGATGGCAAGCTGGTGGTCAAGGGGCAGGCACCTGCGCCGCGCGCCCTGCCGGGAAAGCGAACCGCCTTGCCAGCCCCCGAAGAAGGGTGAGCGAAGACCAATCTGTCTTGATTTCGGGTGGTCTCTGAACGAAGGGCCGCCCGAAGCGCAGAAATTTCACGCAGATATGTCATCGGTCAGCGCCGGATGGGGTTCAGCCCTTTTTGAACGGGCTGGCCGCCAGCGTGATGTGGTTCTTCTCTTCATCGATGCCGCGTCGCTCGGCTTCCAGGAAGCGCTCAATCGCGGCACGAAAGCCTTCATGCGCCACCCAGTGGGCTGACCATGTGGTGGATGGCATATAGCCGCGCTGCACCTTGTGAAAGCCCTGTGCGCCAGCTTCGACCTGTGATAATCCACGTTCGATGGCAAATTCGATGGCCTGATAATAGCAGGCCTCGAAATGCAGACAGGGTATATCGAGATCAGCCCCCCAATTGCGGCCGAACAGGGCATCACTGCCGATGAAATTCAGCGCCCCGCCGATGATCGCGCCGTCATATTCGGCCATCACAAGCAGCATCTTGTCAGCCATATTGGCCCGCAGCTCATGAAAAACCTCATGCGTCAGATAGGCACCGCCCCATTTGCGATCGATGGTCGACATGTAAAAGCGGTAGAAATCATCGATATGGCTGGCAGTGATGTCATCGCCGGTCAGGCGCAGCAGACGCACCCCGGCATCGGCGACGGTGCGCCGTTCCTTGCGAATATTCTTGCGCTTGCGTGATGACAGCGCGGCAAGAAAATCATCAAAAGTCTGGTACCCGTCATTCTGCCAGTGAAACTGCATGGACGAGCGAATCATCCAGCCCTGTTCAGCCAGCGCAGCGGTGTCGGTTTCGGGCAGGAAATTGATATGCGCCGACGACAAATCGAACTGATCCAGATATTGAACAAGCCCGTCAGCCAGCGCATGCCGCAGCATCCTGGCGCGTTCGGCTGGCACGTCACCAATCAGAAAGCGGGGACCAGTGGCCGGGGTAAACGGCACAGCGGACAGCATCTTTGGATAGTAGCTGCCGCCAGCCTGCATAAAAGCGTTTGCCCAGCTGTGGTCAAAGATATATTCGCCATAAGAATGATGCTTGAGATAATGCGGCATGGCGCCGACAAGACGCCCGCCCGCATCGCGCAACACAAGATGCGTCGGGTCCCAGCCGCTGTCCCCGCCGGTAGCACCGCCAGCTTCCATAGCGGCCAGAAACGCATGGCTGACAAACGGGTTCGCACTGCCCGCGACAGCATCCCACTCGGCTGCCGGAACGGTGTCTATTGACGTCGCAAGATCAAGGGTAAGGCTGTCACCATCCATCTATCTGAAATGGCGTAAACCAGCCGCTCCCGCAAGGGGCCGGAGCCAATTTAGGCGGCGGTGCGACAACAAATGCAACCGCTAGCCGTCGATTTCAAAGACGCCGTCAATCTCGACAAGGCATCCCAGCGGCAGCGCATTGGTGCCGACGGCAAACCGGGCATGGCGCCCGGCATCGCCAAATGCCTCAACCATCAGATCTGACGCGCCATTCACAACGGGTGGCTGGCTGTTGAAGTCATCGGTAGACGCCACGAACGCGCCCAGCTTCACAACGCGGGTCACACGGTCAAGATCACCATCGCAGGCCACTTTCAGATTGGCGATCAGGTTGATGGCGCAGATGCGTGCCTGCGCATAACCATCTTCGATAGTGGCATTATCACCAAGTCGTCCGGTCTGTGTCAGCTTGCCATCGACAAATGGCACCTGGCCAGAAATGAAGACAAGGTTTCCGGTCTTCACGAAGGGGACATAGTTGGCCGCAGGGGCAGGGGCATCGGGAAGGGTGATTCCCATCTCGTTGAGGCGTTGTTCGACGTTGCTCATTTTATTCACCGGTGTTGCGTGCAGGGGCTGTTATTGATGGCCGTCAGAGGTCGCTGTTTTGGGCAGCTGTTCTGATGGATTACAACGCAGACGGTTGCACAGCGCTGACAACACAGCAAGCCATTTAACCCCATAAAAAAGCCCCGTGCCGAAGCACGGGGCCAGTCTGCAGGGACTCTGCAGGAGAGATCAGCTGCAACCTGTGGTACTGCCGCAGGTGTTGCATTTCAGGCAGGTGCCGTTGCGAACCAGCGTAAAGTTCTGACACTCTGGACAGGCTTCACCCTCATACCCTTGCATGCGCGCCTGTTGAACCCGCTCGGCGATGACTGTATCGCCAGACGGTGTAATGGCATTGGTGGTGATAACGTTTGACGTTTCAGCCATTGGTGCCGGATCGGCGTTGCGCATAACAGGGGCCGCCTCTTCCACGGCTTGTGCCGCACCGCCGTTCGAATAGACGACAAGGCCCTGCTTGTTGCGGATAAAGCCGCGGCTGGTGACCTTGTTGACCAGTTCCGATTGACCTTCACCGCTACCCGTCGTGGTCACATCCAGATCGTCCTTGTCGACATGACCAAGATCATGGCGGTCAAGATACGAGATCGCCAGTTCCCTGAAGGTATAGTCGAGGATCGAGGTTGACATTTTGATCGCATCATTGCCGGTGACGATGCCCTGCGGCTCGAAACGGGTGAAGGTATAAGCCTCGACGAATTCCTCAAGCGGCACGCCATATTGCAGACCGATCGACACAGCGATGGCGAAATTGTTCATCAGTGACCGGAAGGCAGCGCCTTCCTTGTGCATGTCGATAAACACCTCACCAATGCGGCCATCCTCGTATTCGCCCGTTCGCAGATAGACCTTGTGGCCGCCAACGGTGGCTTTCTGGGTATAACCCTTGCGCCGCTGTGGCAGTTTTTCACGCTCGACGTCGCGGACAATCCGCTCAACCACGCGTTCAATAACCTGTGGGGCTGCGGCGGCAACGGGTGTGTCCAGCGCCGCTGCCGTCTCTTCATCTTCTTCCAGATCGTCGATCAGGCCGGATGACAGAGGCTGGCTCAGCTTCGAACCATCGCGGTACAGCGCATTTGCCTTCAGGCCAAGACGCCATGACTGCATATAGGCCTCGCCGCATTCTTCAACCGCGGCGCTGTTCGGCATGTTGATGGTTTTCGAGATCGCACCCGAAATGAACGGCTGTGCCGCTGCCATCATGGTGATGTGGCTGCCAACTGACAGGAAACGCTTGCCGAGGCGACCGCAGACATTGGCGCAATCAAAAACCGGCAGATGTTCGTCCTGCATGTGCGGTGCGCCTTCAAGTGTCATCGAACCACAAACATGCAGATTGGCAGCTTCAATGGCGTCTTTGTCGAAGCCAAGCGATTCAAGCATGTTGAAGTTGTAGTCGTTCAGCTGTTCGTCAGTGAAGCCGAGGACATCCTTGCAGAAGGCATCGCCAAGGGTGAAGCGGTTGAACGCGAACTTCACATCAAAGGCACTTTCCATGGCGGCTTCGACCTTTTCGATCTCGGCATCACCAAATCCCTTGTCGCGAAGCGCGCTCATCGAGATCGACTGACATTCCTTCAGGCTGCCGGCACCAACCGCATAGCGGATGACATCGTCAATCTGCGACTGCCCGTAACCAAGGTTTGCCAGTGCTTCGGGCACGACCCGGTTGATGATCTTGAAGTAGCCGCCGCCGGCCAGCTTCTTGAACTTCACGATGGCGAAGTCGGGCTCAATGCCGGTGGTGTCGCAATCCATGACAAGACCGATGGTGCCGGTCGGGGCAATAACTGTGGCCTGTGCGTTGCGGTAGCCATGTGCTTCACCCTTTTCGACAGCGCTGTCCCACGCAGCGGCAGCGGCTGCGACCAGCGCCTGATCAGGGCATGAGGCAACATCAAGCGGCACCGGAAGAATGCTCAGCCCCTTATAGCCCTTTGCCTTGCCATGTGCGGCCAGACGATGATTCTTCATCACCCGGATCATGTTCTTGGCGTTCTTGTCATATTGCGGGAACGCGCCAACCTCACTGGCAATCTCTGCCGAGGTCGCATAGGAAATACCGGTCATGATGGCCGAGATGGAACCACAAATGGCGCGGCCTTCATCGCTGTCATAGGAATGACCCTGCGCCATCAGCAGGCCGCCAATATTGGCAAAGCCGAGCCCGAGCGTACGGTATTCATAAGACAGCTGGGCAATTTCCTTTGACGGGAACTGTGCCATCAGAACTGAAATTTCCAGTGTCAGCGTCCACAAGCGGCAGGCATGTTCAAAGGCCGGAATGTTGAAGCTGCCGTCATCGTGGCGGAACTGCATCAGGTTCAGCGATGCCAGATTACAGGCGGTATCATCGAGGAACATGTATTCCGAACACGGGTTGGAGGCATTGATGCGTCCCCCTGCCGGGCAGGTGTGCCACTCGTTGATCGTGGTGTCGTACTGCAGTCCCGGATCGGCGCAGGCCCATGCGGCATAGGCAATCTTTTCCCACAGGTCAGCGGCCTTGATCCGCTTGGCGACACCGTTGTCACGGCGGCTGATCAATTCCCAGTCACCCTGGTCGAGGACGGCCTGCAAATATTCATTGCTGACACGCACCGAGTTGTTGGAGTTCTGGCCAGCGACGGTCAGATACGCTTCGGAATCCCAGTCGGTGTCATAGGTCTTGAATTCAATTTCGGTATAGCCCTGACGCGCAAACTGGATCACGCGCTGGACATAGTTTTCCGGAGTCATCACGTCGCGGGCCCGCATGATGGCCTTTTTCAGGGCCCGATTCTCACGCGGGTCAAAGCGGTCATCACCGTCCAGACCTTCAGTCAGCTGACAGGCGGCCATCACCTCGCCCATATGCTTCTGGGCAAGCTTGGAGCCGGCAACAAGCGCCGCGACCTTCTGTTCCTCGACAACTTTCCAGTCGACATAGTTTTCGATATCCGGATGGTCGACATCAACCGTGACCATCTTGGCCGCGCGGCGTGTGGTGCCGCCTGACTTGATGGCACCGGCTGCGCGGTCGCCAATGCGCAAGAAGCTCATCAGACCGGATGACTTGCCGCCACCTGACAGGCTCTCACCTTCACCGCGGATACGGCTGAAGTTTGATCCTGTGCCTGACCCATATTTGAACAGGCGCGCCTCACGGACCCACAGATCCATGATGCCGCCTTCATTTACCAGATCGTCATTCACCGACTGGATGAAACAGGCATGTGGCTGGGGATGTTCATAGGCGCTGGCTGAACGGGTCAGTTCACCCGTCTTGTAGTCAACATAGAAATGCCCCTGGCTTGGCCCGTCAATACCGTAAGCCCAATGTATTCCGGTGTTAAACCACTGCGGTGAATTCGGTGCCGCCATCTGGGCCGCCAGCATGTAGCACATCTCGTCATGATAGGTGCGCGCGTCTTCCTCGGTTGAGAAATAGCCGCCTTTCCAGCCCCAATATGTCCATGTGCCGGCAAGACGGTTGAATACCTGCTTCGACGATGTCTCGCCAACAAAGCGATCCTCCTCGGGCAGTTTCGCCAGCGCTTTCTCGTCAGGGACAGAGCGCCAGAGCCACGACGGCACGGCGCTTTCCTCAACACGCTTCAGGACTGCAGGCACGCCTGCCTTGCGGAAATATTTCTGTGCCAGGATGTCGGTTGCGACCTGCGAAAATTGCGTTGGCACCTCGACATGTTCAGCGCGGAACACAACCGTCCCGTCGGGATTTCTGATCTCGCTTGCGGCTGATCTGAATTCGAGCGCCTGATAGGGGTCCGTCCCGGCGGAGGTGAAGCGTCTTTCAAAGTGCATTTATCTTCCTCTGAATCTGTCTTTGCAAACCGGCTTAAGTAATGGCCGATTAGTAATTGAATCTTGATACTTTTTTCATAGTGCTGGCAGGAAAAACACAAGATTTAGCGGTACCAACGCTTGGAAACTACCTGATATTGCGCGCCGGGAACAAGTAGCAAATTTGTAATTTTAGCGAAAAATTGGCTTGCCTTGATCCAATCTTTGTGAATCGGGTTTGTGCCGCGGTCGGCTGCCATGCCCGTTAACCATGTTGTTTATTTGTCGCGCCCCTGGTCCAGCCCAGACCGTCTGTGACCACTGGACGCGGCGGGTAGCCTCGGCCTATAGTAGCCCGCCGGAGCGGTCTTGGTATTGCATAATTTGCCAAAGGTATAGAAAGCGCGCCACTGGCAATAAGCGCCACAGCCAAAGGCCGCCATTGGCGTGAGGTGCCACTGCCATAAGACGAAGGAAGGGCAGACGAGTGATGAGGGGGTTGCCAACACCATGGATTTCGTAACCAGATTGTTTATCCGGTTTCACACGCGCCAGATCGGCAGTGATGCCTTTGGTAACACCTATCATGAGGAAAAAAAGGCACGGGCCAACAAGCCGCCGCGCCGCTATGTCCGTTATAATGGTATCGTGGAGGCATCCAAGGTGCCGGCTGAATGGCATGGCTGGTTGCATCATACCGAAGAATCACCGCCGCCCGCTGACGGGTATGACCGTCATGGCTGGCAACAGGACCATTTGCCGAATCTGACAGGCACAAAATTTGCGCATCGTCCGGCGGGTCATGTATTAAAAGGTGGCAAGCGGGCAGCGGCCACAGGTGATTACGAACCCTGGAGCCCCGGTTGACCATGATGAAAGGACGCATGGGCAGGATTGGGCACACGGGATGGCGCCTTTGCACACCAACTGGTGCGCACACCAACTGACGGGAGGCAAACATGCAACGCAGCATGCTGGAAACGGTGATGGGGGCGGTGGTGCTTCTGGCTGCCGTTGCCTTTTTGTCGATTGCCTATGAAGCTGCTGATCTGCGCGGCTCGGGCGGCTATGAGATTGAAGCGGAATTTGGCGCGACTGGCGGTCTGTCTGTGGGTGATGATGTGCGTATATCGGGCATCAAGGTAGGCCAGATCGTGCGTCAGGAACTCGACCCTGCAACCTATTCGGCGCGGATTGTGATTGCGCTGGACCCGGCCATTCAGGTGCCTGCCGACAGCAGTGCCCGAATTACCGCGGCCAGCCTGCTGGGCGGCAATTATCTGGAATTGCTGCCGGGGGCAGAGCTGGACATGCTGCAGGCGGGCGATGTGATTTATGATACACGGGACCCGGTCAGCCTGACCGATCTTCTGGGCAAGGCTGTCTTTGCTGCTGGCAGTGATGGCACCTGAAGACGGCCCGATGCGCGCAGCCCGATTGCTACCTGTCTTCATCGCTGGCTGTCTGCTGGCCAGCCCGGCACAGGCAGACTGGCTTGAGGGTGAGACAGCAACGCTGCAGGCCCTCGACAAGATCACCGCACGTATTTCAACATTGTCGGCCATGATCGGCAGCGAGCTGAGCTTTGGCACCTTGGGCGTGACCGTGCATCGCTGTGCCTTCCGTCCGCCGGAGCTGCCCCCCGAAGATGCCGCCTTTCTGGAGATCGTTGATCGCGGCCATGACCCCTTAGCGCTGCCGAAACCTGTCTTTGATGGCTGGATGTTTTCGTCCAGCCCGGCGGTATCGGCGCTCGAACATCCGGTCTATGACATCACGCTTCTCAGCTGCGAGTCTGACTGAGCCGGGTGCCGATAATTCAGCGCTGAGCCTCGGCGAGCATGGCATCGACCAGATCGCGGCTGTCTGTCTCCAGATGCAGGTCAGCCGATAGTGACAGCGCATGCGCAAGGCGCTGCTGAAAGCGTTCGCGCGGCAGCTTATAAATACCGAATTGCAGCAGATGATCATTGCTGAACTGGGCGTCAAGCAATTCAAACCCGCCGGTGCGCAACCGCGCCACCAGATGGACAAGCGCAATCTTTGAGGCATCCGTGCGGCGTGAGAACATTGATTCGCCGAAGAAAGCAGCCCGCAGCGCCACGCCATAAAGCCCGCCAACCAGTTTCTTGCCCTCCCACACCTCTACCGAATGCGCAAAGCCCAGCTTGTGAAGCGCGATATAGAGCGCGCGGATATCGGCATTGATCCAAGTATCAGCGCGGCTTTGTGATGGTGCTGCGCATTGTGTGATGACCCCGGCAAAGTCGCGGTCAAAAGTCACCATAAACGGGTGTCTCTTCACAGTCCGGGCCAACCGTCGCGGCAAATGAAATTCGGGCTTCCGGCCATCATGCCAGCCAAGCGGGATCAGGGCGCGGACATCAGGGTCATAAAAGCGAATGTCCTTGCTGTCCGCACTGTCCGCCATGGGAAAGACCCCGAGCGAATAGGCCTTGATCAGAGTTTCCGGCGAAAAGGCGAACCGTTCAGCCATTGGGCCCGATACTATTCGGCCGTGCCGCTGTCATCGCCGGCAAGGAATTTTTCCTCAAGCCAGCGAATGTTATAGCTGCCATCCTTGACGGCCTCGGCATCAACAAGGCGTTCATGCAGGCCAAGCGTCGTGGGGATCGGCTCGACAATAAATTCAGCCAGCGCGCGGCGCAGCCGTGCAAGGCACTTGTCGCGGTCATCGCCATAGACGATCAGCTTGGCAATCAGGCTGTCGTAAAAGGGCGGGATCGAATAGCCTGTATAAAGACAGGAATCAACGCGGATACCGGGCCCGCCGGCCGCATGGAACGCGGTGACCTTGCCGGGTGTAGGCATAAAGGTTTCCGGATGCTCGGCATTGATACGGCATTCAATGGCATGGCCGGTGAAGGTGATGTCTTCCTGTGTGAAAGACAGCGGCATGCCAGCAGCAATGCGCACCTGCTCGCGCACCAGATCAACGCCGGTGATTTCTTCGGTGATCGGGTGTTCGACCTGCAGACGGGTGTTCATCTCGATGAAAAAGAACGCGCCGTTTTCATACAGGAATTCCATCGTGCCGACACCAAGATAGCCCATATGGCGGGTGGCCTCGGCAGCAATAGTACCGATCTCTTGCCGCTGTTCGGGGCTCAGCGCCGGTGAGGGGGCTTCCTCGAACAGTTTCTGGTGGCGTCTCTGGATTGAACATTCGCGTTCACCCAGATGCACCACATTGCCGTGGCTGTCAGCGATCACCTGAACTTCGATGTGACGGGGCTGACCAAGATAGCGTTCCAGATAGACAGTATCGTCCCCGAAGGCTGCTTTCGCCTCTGAACGCGCAGAACTGAACGCTTCGGCAAGCCTGTCAGCGGTTTCGGCAACCTTCATTCCGCGGCCGCCGCCGCCAGACGCCGCCTTTACCAGCAACGGATAGCCAACCTCGGCACCGATGCGCCGTGCATCGGCAAGGGTCGGAACAGCGCCGGGCGATCCCGGAACCAGCGGCAATCCGGCTTCGGCAGCCGTGATTTTTGCCTCTACCTTGTCACCCATCGAGCGAATATGGCGCGGTTCGGGGCCAATGAAGGTCAGCCCGTGTGCCGCGACGATATCAGCAAAATCAGCATTCTCAGCAAGAAAACCGACGCCCGGATGCACAGCATCAGCGCCTGTAATACCGGCTGCTGTGATAATGGCGGCGACGTTCAGATAGGACTCGCTGCTGCTTGGCGGGCCGATGCAGACAGATTCGTCAGCAAGGCGCACCGGCATCGAATCAGCATCCGCTGTGGAATGAACGATCACGGTGGGGATCTGCATTTCCTTGCAGGCGCGCAGCACCCGCAACGCGACGTCCCCCCGATTGGCGATGAGAATTTTCTTGAACATTACTCGATGATGACCAGGGCTTCGCCGAATTCGACCGGCTGTGCGTTCTGCACGAGGATCTGGCTGACAGTGCCGTCTTTCGGCGCGGTGATCGGGTTCATGACCTTCATGGCTTCGACAATCAGCAGGGTTTGTCCCTTCTTCACCGCACTGCCCACTTCGATAAAGGCATCGGCGCCCGGCTCGGGAGAAGTATAGGCGGTGCCGACCATCGGCGATGTAACGGCACCCGGATGCGCAGCGGCATCAGCTGGTGTTGCGGCGGTGCTGGCGGCAGGTGCTGCCTCGCCAACCGGGGCGGCGGGCGCAGCGACAGGTGCCACCGGCATGGCGGGTGCCATATTGCCGCTTACGCGTGACAGACGAACCGTAACAGCCTCTGTCTCATATTCCAGTTCTGCAAGACCAGCATCGTCCAGGATGTCGGCAAGTGCCTTGACCAGTGCCGTATCTGCGCCGGCAGATGCTTTTGGGGCTTTAGCCATGAGTTTCGGTCTCCCTTGCCATTTCAAGAATGCCTCTGATAGCCATGATATAGGACATCGCGCCAAATCCCATAACAACGCCATTCGCCACCGGTGAAATCATCGATGTCTGACGAAAGGCCTCGCGCGTGTGGGTGTTGGACAGGTG
>JADHLH010000060.1 GCA_016780765.1 Alphaproteobacteria bacterium
AATAACGACAAGTTTCAGGGAAAACAGCAATGCGTTCATTCGCCACAGAATTGCGAACCGCTATCACTATCATTCCAGGCCGGTTTCGGGAACATTGACGTGCCAGTGTGCAGAGGCAGGGTTTACTGACCGGTTATCTGCAGCGAAGAATCAAAAAAAGGGGAGGTTCTGCTATGGTTCCAGGAGCGTTTAATTACCACCGCCCAGACAGCGTTGACGGGGTTGTCAGTCTGCTGGGTGAATGGGGCGATGATGCCCGCGTTATCGCCGGTGGACACAGTCTTATCCCGGTCATGAAGCAACGGCTGACAGATATCAGTCATTTGATAGATCTTGCCGGCGTCGATGTGCTGAAAGGCATCAGCATTGACGGTGGCACTGTTACGATCGGTGCAATGACCACACAGCATGAACTGATTGCCAGCGACACGCTGCATGTTGCGGCGCCGATCATTCGTGAAGCATCGCTGCAGATTGCAGACCCGCAGGTGCGGTATGTCGGGACGATTGGTGGCAATGTTGCCAATGGTGATCCGGCGAATGACATGCCCGGCCTTATGCAGACGCTTGACGCAACCTATCATCTGGCAGGGCCGAACGGCGTACGTACCGTGGCTGCACGGGAATTCTACGAGGCAGCATATTTTACCGCACGTGAGGATGATGAAATCCTGACTGCGGTGTCGTTTTCCGCGACGAGTGGCGGCTATGCCTATGAAAAGCAAAAGCGGAAAATTGGTGATTACGCTACCGCCGCTGCCGGTGTGCTGCTGACCATGGATGGCAATGTGTGCAGTTCTGCATCAGTCGCGCTTACCAATCTGTCGGACACGCCGGTGTATTGCGAGGCGGCTGTTGACGTTCTTGTTGGCAGTTCAGTTGACGATGCGGTGATTGCAGAGGCTGTAAAGGCAGCTGTTGATGCGTCTGACCCGGTGGCTGATACGCGCGGTCCTGTTGATTTCAAGAAATATGTTGCCGGTGTGATTGTGAAGCGCGCGATCCACAGCGCTAGGTCACGGGCATAAGGGGGATTAGACATGGAAAAGATGCATGTGAAAATGACGGTCAACGGCAAGAATGTTGACCTGCTGACCGAACCAAGAACCTTGTTGATCCACGCGCTGCGTGAGGAGCTGGGAATCACGGGCCCGCATGTTGGCTGCAGTTCATCGCATTGTGGTGCCTGTACGGTCGATATGAACGGCATGTCGGTGAAGTCCTGCACTGTGTTCGCCGCACAGGCCGAAGGTGCGGATATCACAACGATTGAGGGTCTGGGAACGCCTGATGCGCTGCATGTGCTTCAGGAAATGTTCAAAGAGCATCATGGTTTGCAGTGTGGTTACTGCACCCCGGGGATGATCACGCGGGCCTATCGCCTGTTGCAGGAAAACCCGGCTCCGACCGAAGAGCAAGTGCGGTTTGGAATCGCCGGCAATCTGTGTCGGTGCACAGGGTATCAGAATATCGTGAAGGCCATTCTTGAGGCCGCCGCGAAAATGAATGACATGAAGGAGTCAGCGTAATGAACGAGTCTACCCCTCCGAAGGAAGAGCGCTCCGCAGCGCTGAGTGGTCTTGGCACATCGCGTAAGCGCGTCGAAGATGCACGTTTCACACAAGGCAAGGGCAATTATGTCGATGATATCAAGCTGCCGGGCATGCTGTTTGGCGACTTTGTGCGTTCGCCATATGCACATGCCCGCGTCAAGTCGATCAATACGGAAAAAGCAATGGCGGTTCCCGGCGTTCACGCCGTTCTGACTGCGGCTGACCTGGCACCGTTGAGCCTGCACTGGATGCCGACTTTGGCCGGTGACAAGCAAATGGTGCTTGCCGACGGCAAGGTTTTGTTTCAGGCGCAGGAAGTTGCTTTTGTTGTTGCCGATGACCGCTATGCCGCCGCTGATGGCGTCGCCGCTGTCGAGGTTGAGTATGAAGAACTGCCGGTGATTGTAGATCCGTTCAAGGCAGAGGCAGATGATGCCCCGGTCCTGCGTGAGGATATTGCCGACCAGAAGGAAGGTGCCCACGGGCCGCGTCGCCACCCCAACCACATTTTCACATGGGAATCAGGTGATCTGGAAGCAACCGAAGCGGTGCTGGCAGAAGCAGATGTCGTTGCCGAAGAAATGATCTATTACCACCGCACCCACCCCTGTCCGCTGGAGACATGCGGCAGTGTGGCATCGATGGACAAGGTAAATGGCAAGCTGACAGTGTGGGGAACGTTCCAGGCGCCGCACGCTGTGCGGACAGTGGCTTCGCTGATTTCCGGCATTGCCGAGCATAATATCCGGATCATTTCGCCTGACATTGGCGGCGGCTTTGGTAACAAGGTTGGCGTCTATCCGGGCTATATCTGTTCTATCGTTGCCTCAATCGTGACCGGCGTGCCGGTGAAGTGGGTCGAGGACCGCTCTGACAATCTGATGGCCACCGCTTTCGCGCGCGACTATTGGATGAAGGGCCGGATTTCGGCGACCAAGGACGGCAAGATCACGGGTCTGCATTGTCACACAACCGCCGATCATGGTGCGTTTGATGCCTGTGCCGATCCGACAAAGTTCCCGGCCGGTTTTATGAATATCTGCACCGGGTCGTATGATATCCCGACAGCCTATCTGGCGGTTGACGGTATCTACACGAACAAGGCACCTGGCGGCGTTGCGTATCGGTGCTCGTTCCGGGTAACGGAAGCTGCCTATTTCATCGAGCGGATGATCGAGGTATTGGCGATCAAGCTGGGCATGGATGCTGCCGAATTGCGGGTGAAGAACTTCATCAAGAAGGAACAGTTCCCGTATCAGTCCGCACTTGGATGGGAATATGATTCCGGCGATTACCACACCGGATGGGAAAAGGCCCTGAAAGCGGTTGGTTACGAGGATCTGCGCACGGAGCAGGCTGAGCGTGTGGAAGCGTTCAAGCGTGGTGACACGCGCAAGCTTCTGGGTATTGGCCTCAGCCACTTTACCGAGATTGTCGGTGCTGGTCCTGTCAAGAACTGCGATATTTTGGGTCTTGGCATGTTCGACAGCTGCGAAATTCGTATCCATCCGACAGGCTCGGCTATTGCCCGTCTTGGTACGATCTCGCAGGGTCAGGGCCATGCCACAACCTTCGCGCAAATTCTGGCAACTGAAATCGGCAGTCCTGCTGAAGACATCACGCTGGAAGAAGGCGATACCGATACGGCCCCGTATGGTCTTGGTACCTACGGGTCACGCTCCACCCCTGTTGCAGGGGCGGCAACGGCAATGGCTGGCCGGAAAATTCGTGCAAAGGCACAGATGATCGCGGCCTACCTTCTCGAGGTCCACGACAATGACATTGAGTGGGATGTTGACCGGTTTGTGGTCAAGGGTGCGCCAGAGCGGTTCAAGACAATGAAGGAAATTGCCTTCGCGTCTTACAACCAGGCGATCCCCGGTGTTGAACCCGGTCTGGAGGCGGTCAGCTATTACGATCCGCCAAACATGACCTATCCTTTCGGATCCTACATCTGCGTCATGGAAATCGATGTTGATACAGGCACAACCGAGATCCGTCAGGTCTTTGCGCTTGATGATTGCGGTACCCGCATCAACCCGATGATCATCGAAGGGCAGGTCCATGGCGGCCTGACCGAGGCGCTGGCGATCGCCATGGGGCAGGAAATTGCCTATGACGAACAGGGCAATGTGACAACCGGAACGCTGATGGACTTTTTCATCCCGACGGCTGTCGAGACACCGAACTACCAGACCGACTACACAGTGACACCGAGCCCGCACCATCCGATTGGTGCCAAGGGTGTTGGTGAAAGCCCGAATGTTGGCGGTGTACCGGCCTTCTCGAACGCGGTGCATGATGCCTTCCGTGCGTTTGGCCTGACCCAGTCGCACATGCCGCATGACCATTGGCGGATCTGGAAGACAGCTGAAAGCCTCGGTCTTCACGACTGAGCAAACTGAAAAGGGATAGGCAGGGGGTTACGGCCCCCTGCCACCACAATATGACCTGGAAAGATCTGAAAGCACGCCTCGGGCACGCCGGCTATGTCTCGTCGAACGAGTTGGCTATGGCCATTCATATTGCCCTGCAGCTTGAGCGGCCGATCCTGCTTGAGGGCGATGCTGGTGTTGGCAAGACACAGGTTGCCAAGACACTTGCCGAGATTGAAGATGCCGAGCTGATCCGCCTGCAATGCTATGAAGGGCTGGACGCGGCTGCTGCGATCTATGAGTGGAATTATCAGCGCCAGCTTCTGTCGATTCGCGCTTCGGCTGACAGCGGCGCGAGTCCGGACGCCATCGAAAACAGAATTTTCTCGCGCGAGTTTCTGCTTGAACGCCCGTTGCTGCGCGCGATCCAGCAAGAGCGGCGACCGGTTCTGCTGATTGACGAGATTGATCGGGCGGATGAAGAATTCGAGGCCTTTCTGCTGGAAATCCTGTCTGATTTTCAGATTACCATTCCCGAGCTTGGTACCATCGTTGCGACCAGCAAGCCGATTGTCGTGCTGACCGCAAACGGCACGCGTGATCTTTCAGACGCGCTGCGCCGCCGCTGTATCTACAGCCACGTGCCTTATCCTGATCGGGCAACCGAATTGGCAATCCTGAAGGTGCGCGGCCCAGAATTGTCACCGCATCTGGCTGGTCAGATTGTCGGGTTTGTCCAATCTATCCGCAAGGAAGACCTGGAAAAGAAACCGGGAATCGCAGAAACACTGGATTGGGCGGCGGCACTTGCCGGGCTGGGTTTGAAAGACCTAACAGACGACCCGGTAGCCTTGCAGGCATCACTGGTGGCGTTGCTGAAAACCGAAGCCGATCAGGCAGCCATGCCGGGTGAGGTCGTGCAGCGCCTGGCTGGTGTTGCCGGATAGGCGCTATGGTTACCGTTACCAGATTTCCGACGCGCGCCTCGATCGCTGAACGCATGGGTGATTTCACGCGGCATCTGCGCCAGAACGGGTTTCGTGTCGGTGTGCAGGAAACCGAGATGGGACTGCGCGGTCTGGACAGCGTTGATATGAGTGATCCGCAGGAAGTGAGGATGGCCCTGAAGGCTGTCTGCTGCGCCGATCTGCATGCGTTTGACCGGTTTGATGATCTGTTTGATGCGTTCTGGCTGAACCAGTCAGTGATGCGCACCCAGCATCAGAAAACACAAGTGAACAAGCCGGATGTATCGACCATCAGCAACCTGTCAAAATTTATGGCGCAACATGACACCGGCAGTACGGGTGACAGTGATTCGCCTGACAATGACAATGATGGCGAGGCTGACAGCGATGGTGAAGGCAAGCTGGTGTCGACGCGGGTGGTCAATAACAACCGGACCGACATGCGCGAATACCTGCAGCCCGAAGACCGGGCCCTTGCCGAACGGGCAGCACAGCGCATTGCAGCGGCCATTCGTTACCGGCGGTCACGCCGCCGCAAGGCTGACCGTAAAGGCGCGATGATTGATCTGCGACGGGTGATCCGGCGGTCAGTCGGGACAGGTGGTGAGCCAATGCAGTTGCTGCGCCGCCGTCGCCCTGATCGTCCGGTACATCTTGTCTCTATTCTGGATGTGTCAGGATCAATGACACTTTATGCGCGGGTCTTTCTGGCGTTTATCCGGGGGCTGATTGATGTAGACCAGCGGGCCGATGCGTTTTTGTTTCACACCAGCCTGATGAATGTGAGTGACGCGCTGCGCGACAATGACTCGCTGCGGGCCGTCAACCGGCTTTCGATGATGGCGCAGGGTTTTGGCGGTGGCACCAGAATTGGTCATTGTCTTCATCAATTCAACAGCCAGTATGCCAGCCGCATCATCGGGCGTCGCAGCGTGGTAATCATCATGTCGGATGGTTATGATACCGGTGACTCGCACAGCGTTGGTGCTGAATTGGCCCGCTTGCGCCGGAAGGGATGCAAGATCGTCTGGCTCAACCCGCTTCTCGGCTGGAAGGATTATGAACCGGTTGCGGCCAGCATGAGCGCGGCATTGCCATATCTGGACAGGTTTGCACCATGCAATACGCTGGAGAGCCTTGCAGCGCTGGAATTTGAACTGGAGCGATTATGAACCGGCCTTCGCATATCGCGATCGACAAGACACAGGAGCAACTGCGCGCTGACGGCGTTCGGCACGCGGTGGCAACGGTTGTCCGCACGCTGTCGTCGACAGCTGCCAAGCCAGGCATGAAGGCAATCATTCTGGAGAGTGGTGATTTTGCAGAGGGCTGGCTGGGCGGCGGGTGCGTGACATCTGCGGTGCGTCGCGCGGCAAAGACCGCCATTGAGACAGGCGAGGCGACCCTTGTCTGTCTGCGCCCTGAAGAACTGCTTGGCGATGATGCCAATGAGACAATGGTCACGCTGGCGCGAAACGGGTGTCCCAGCAAGGGTTCGATGGACATATTTGTCGAACCTGTTGTGCCGCTTCCTGAATTGACTGTGTATGGCAGCGGGCCTGTAGCACTGGCGCTGGCGCAGATTTCACGTGCATTTGGCTTCACCCTGACAATGTGCGGCAATGTTGATGCTGGCGAACTGGATGCAGATCGTCATTTTGTGTCGCCGAATGAGCTGGACCAACACCCGCTTACCAACGCCGACCGTTATATTGTGGTGGCAACGCAGGGCGGCGGCGATGTTGCTGCACTGACCTCGGCTCTGTCGGGCGCGGCGATCTATATGGCCTTTGTCGGCAGCCGCCGGAAATTTGCAGCCTATGGCCAAAAGCTGTTGGCAGCAGGCATCAGTCAGCAGCGCCTTGATGAGGTGTATTCTCCGGCCGGCGTGCATATCAACGCTGTAACGCCTGAAGAAATTGCCCTTTCGATCATGGCGGAAATCGTAAAAGTGCGCCGTGCCAAAGGCCGGAGCGAGGCCATTGATGGCTGATGTTGCCGCGATCCTGCTTGCTGCCGGGTTTTCACACCGTATGGGCCGTGCCAACAAATTATTGCTTGAGATCGATGGTGTCGCCTTGCTGCGCCGAACAGCTGAAATACTGGTCTCTGTCCCCGGGTTGGGGGTGACGGCTGTGGTGGGGCATGATGCGGAACAGACCGGTGCATTGCTTGCCGGGCTTGATGTTCAGCTTACCGTCAATCCGAATTATGCAGAGGGTCAGCGGTCAAGCGTCTTTCATGGCCTGTCGATGGCGCATGAGGCACCTGTCTCTATGGTTGTGCCAGCCGACCTGCCGCTTCTGTGCGTTGATGATTGTCTGGCATTGCTTGATGCGCATACTGGCGCGCGCACCAGTGCTGCCAGCGCTACCAGTGCTGATGGTACTAACGGTGCTAACAATGCTGCCGTCACGATGCCGGTGCGGTATCGTGATGGTGACATGCAGCGCGGGAACCCGGTGGTGCTTTCAAGGGCAGCGCGGCAAGACGTTGTGCGCGGCGGCGTCAATCTTGGATGCCGCGGCCTTATCGAGCGCCGTCCTGATCTGGTGAATGTGTTTGAGAGCGATTCCGACGGGTATTTTGTGGATATTGATACCCCGCAATCCTACCGGGATGTGGCAGGGTGATGAGGCCAGGTGAGGCCACCACGTGATGCGGCCAGGTTATGCGACAAGGCGATGACTGGCTGATGAAGGGACCCAACCCGTGAATGATATCCCTTTTTCTCGTTACGCTATCTATGCGGTCCCTGATCCTGACAGTGCGCTGTTCACGGCCGCAAGCCGGTGGCTTGGCTGGAACTGTGTCACCAACGCTGAAACGCGCCATCCGGTACCAGATGAGCTGAAGAATCCGGCTGGAGTTGATATCTCCAGCGTCACTGACACACCGCGCAAATATGGCTTTCATGGCACCATAAAACCGCCCATGCGATTGGCAGCAGGCTGTGACATTGCCGCGTTTGCAAGCAAGGCCCGGCAGATCGCTGCGGAATTGCCAAACATTGTGATCCCGCAGATGAAGCTGGCCAGAATTGGCAGCTTTCTGGCATTGGTCCCGGCGGCCCCTTGTGCGTCGCTTGAAGCCGCGGCGGCGCGATTTGTAACCGAACTTGATCCCTGCCGCGCCTCGTTGAACAAAGCCGAACTGGCGCGCAGAAGGCAAAACAATCTGTCCGCGCGGCAAGACGCCCTGTTGGCGGCCTGGGGATATCCCTATGTGCTGGACGAATTCCGGTTTCATATGACCTTGAGCGGGTCACTTGATACCGCAACGCTGGCAGCCTGCGAGGACATGCTGACCGATTGGATCCTGCCGGTTCTGCCTCAGCCCTTTACGTTGGAGCGGATGGCACTGGTCGGCGAAGGGCCGGATGGACGCTTCAGGCTTATTGATTGGCTGACCTTTCGTGGGCATCCATGATTGACTTGATCGCCTCGGTCATGCGTGCGATGCCATCTTTTATACGGCAGTCATTGTTAACAATGACTGCATTTTCCGGTGCTTCAACAGTGCTGCGAGCAAGTCTCGCCTGAATGATGTCGGGCGCTTCGCGGCCCCGCGCGATCAGCCTTTCGGCCAGCGTTTCACGGTTTGCAGCCACCCAGATGATCTTCATGTCGGGCCATGCTGCACACTGCGCCCTCAAGGCTGCGCGCGATCCGTTGAAAACAACGCTATTGCCGTTCCGCACCAGTGAAGCGGCGTCGATCGAAATACCATAATCCAGATCATGTGCCTGCCAGTGAAACAGCATCTTGCCGGCGGAAATCTGCGCCGTAAAAGCGTCTTTGGTGAGTTCGATATGATCTTCGCCGCCGGCGTTGTGCGCCCGTGTTATGATCCGGCGCATGAAATGAACGTGCGGCAATTGTTCGCGCGCGCCATTCAACAGACTGTCCTTGCCAGCGCCTGATGGTCCTACAACTGCGATAAGGCAGCCAGGACGTGTGTGCATCATCATCATCCTCAGTTTCCCCCAAACAAGCTAACATCGATTTCCCGGTCGGCAACTGCATCACGTACAAGGGCGTCGTGAAAAATGCCTATAACTGCCGCGCCGCGTTGCTTCGCTTCGACAATCAGGTCCAGCACCGAGTCTCTGTTCGCAGAATCAAGGCTGGCTGTCGGTTCATCGAGCAGCAAAACCGGATAGGGATGAACAAACCCGCGCACAATATTCACACGCTGCTGTTCGCCGCCGGAGAAAGTCAGTGGTGAAAGCTGCCATAACGTTTCCGGAATGCGAAGACGCAACAGCAATTCACGCGCTATCTCCTCGGCCTCTGCCTCGTTGCCACCAGCAAGAATGTAGGGTTCTGCAACCACGCGCAGCGTCGGGACACGCGGCAGCACTCGCAGGAACTGGCTGACATATCCGATGGTACCGCGACGCAGCGCCATCACTTCGCGCGGGGTTGCCGTGACCACATCAGTGCCACTGATCCGAATGCTGCCGCTATCAGCGCGATAATTTCCGTAGATCATCCGCATTAATGACGACTTGCCACATCCTGACGGACCGGTAAGTGCGACGCACTCGCCAGCTGCCACATCGAATTGTGCACCTGACAGGACCGGGATATGTGCGTTGTTCTGCTGATGTAGATGGAACGATTTTTCAAGATTCGAAACTGACAACATCATCATCACACCTGCAGGGCCGAGCTGACAAGAAGCTGGGTATATTCGTGACTTGGATCATCAAGCACCTGATCGGCCAGGCCGGACTCGACCACCTTGCCGCGGCGCATCACCATCATCCTGTCGGCAAGCATTCGCACCACGGCCAGGTCATGTGTCACTATAATCACGGCGATACCAAGTTCGGCAACCAGACCGCGTAGCAGGTCGAGCAAGCGCGCCTGAACGGATACATCAAGACCGCCAGTCGGCTCATCCATGAAAACAAGACGAGGGGCCGTGACAAGGTTGCGGGCAATCTGCAGGCGCTGCTGCATGCCGCCGGAAAATGTCGACGGGCGATCATCAATCCGTGCCGGATCAATCTCGACCCGCTCCAGCCAGCTTGTTGCCGTGGCACGTATGTTGCCATAATGGCGGTCGCCAATGGCCATGAGCCGCTCGCCGATATTGCCACCAGCCGAAATCGCCATCCGCAACCCGTCGCGCGGGTTCTGGTGTACGAAGGCCCAATCGGTGCGGCCAAGCTGGCGACGTTCAGCCTCGTCCATGGTCAGCGTGTCGCGGCGCACCCCGTCGCGCAAAACAAATTCAACGGACCCGCCATCGGCCTCCAGATGTCCTGCGAGACAACGTAGCAGCGTTGTCTTGCCGGACCCTGATTCGCCAACGATGCCCAGAACCTCACCCGGATAGACATCGAAACACACATCCGCGCAACCGATCTGGTTGCCATAGGATTTTGACAGTCCGTTGACCCGAAGAATGTCAGTCATGTCGCATCCCCCTGTTGGCCTTCATGGCCGGCTTCCAGCCTGCCGCCGCAGTAGTCAGTATCGGAACAAACAAACATTCTTGTGCCCTCGTCATCCATGATGACCTCATCAAGATAGGAATCTTCGGCTCCGCAAAGGGCGCATGTCTGATCTGCGCGCATCGGTTCAAACGGGTAGTCATCAAAATCGAGACTGTGCACCCGTGTATAAGGCGGAATGGCATAGATGCGCTGTTCGCGGCCCGCACCAAACAGCTGAATAGCGGACGAGCCATGCATTTTGGGATTGTCGAATTTTGGAATGGGCGAGGGGTCCATCACATATCGCCCTTCGACCTTCACAGGATAGGAATAGGCGGTGGCGATATGCCCGTGCTGGGAGATGTCTTCATACAGCTTGACGTGCATGAGACCATATTCCTCGAGAGCATGCATCTTGCGCGTCTCTGTTTCCCGTGGCTCAAGAAAGCGAAGCGGTTCGGGAATGGGTACTTGATAGACAAGGATCTGTCCGGCGACAAGCTCGGTCTCGGGAATGCGATGACGGGTCTGGATCAGCGTGGCCTCACCAGTCACTTCGGTCGTCTGAACACCCGCTGTGCGCTGAAAAAACCGCCGAATGGATACAGCATTGGTGGTGTCATCTGCGCCCTGGTCGATGACTTTCAGGCAATCGTCCGGAAGCAGGCACGCCGCCGTCACCTGTACGCCGCCTGTGCCCCACCCGTAAGGCATTGGCATCTCGCGGCTGGCGAATGGCACCTGATAGCCCGGGATAGCGAGCGCTTTCAGAAGGGCGCGACGGATCATCCGCTTGGTCTGTTCATCCAGATAGGCAAAATTATAGGCTTCGCCACCAGCAGCCTTGGCGCTGTCAGTAGACGGGCCCGTTTCTGCAGTCTGCATGATCTGGTTCATTCTGCTGCCCCCTTCATGTCGTGGCCATTCTCGAGATCAGCCTGAATGCCTGCCTCTCCCCGAATGCGGCGGATGAGCTCCAGTTCTGACTGGAAGTCGACATAGTGCGGCAGCTTGATGTGCTCGACAAAACCGGTGGCCTGTATGTTGTCACAATGCGAAAGAACAAATTCCTCGTTCTGCGCCGGTGCGCCAACATAGTCCTCGCCGAGTTCACGCCAGCGAAGCGCCCGGTCTACCAGCGCCATGGCAATTGATTTGCGCTCTTGCTGGCCGAAGACAAGACCATAGCCACGCGTGAACTGGGCCGGTTCGGTTTTGGACCCCTGAAACTGGTTGACAGTCTCGCACTCGGTAATCTCGATCTCGCCAATGGTGATGGCAAACCCCAGTTCAGGAATGTCCATTTCGACCTCGACAAGACCGATCCTCAGTTCACCAACAAAGGCATGGTTACGCGCATACCCGCGCTGTGTGGAATAACCGAGCCCCAGGATAAAGCCCTCATCGCCACGGGCCAGCGCCTGCAGGCGAACAGCGCGGTCAGCAGGATAGGTCAATGGCTCGCGCGTCAGATCGGGAATGGCATCATCATTGCTCGTAGCGTGCTCGGCCTGCATAAGACCTTCCCGGCCAATCAAGCCAAGAACATGCGGTTTGGCGGTGGCGTCGTCAGCACCTTGTTCAGCGGCAGGTACTTGTCCCGTCTCGGCCAGATCAAAATCAAGAAGCCGGTGCGTATAGTCGAATGTCGGTCCCAGAATCTGGCCACCCGGAATATCCTTGAACGTTGCTGAAATGCGTCGGCTGCAGATCATCGCGCCGGTGTTGACCGGGCTAGTGCCGCCAAAGCGCGGCAGGGTTGTGCGAAAGGCCCGCACAAGAAATATTGCCTCAATCAGATCTCCGCGCGCCTGTTTTATGGCAAGCGCAGCAAGGCGCGGATCGAACAGCGATCCTTCTGCCATCACGCGTGCCACGGACAGGGACAGCTGTTCGGCAATCTGGTCGAGTTCGAGTTCGGCAACTGCCTGATCGCCGCGCCGCAGCTCGGCAAGCCAGCGATGCGCATTGTCGATGGCCTTTTCGCCGCCTTTGACTGCTACATACATTTATCGCTTCTCCCTATCGAAAAGGCGCGTGCTGCGGGGGACAGCGGCCAGCTGGTCGCCAGCATTCATGATCATGTCGATGCCAAGCGGGCTGCGGTTCGCATTGAAATCCAGCAGCGCAGTGTCCGGGATATTGAGCGACGCAGTCGACTGGATGCCCGGTCCGCAAATGACAGTGCCCTTGTCGGTGATGGCAGGCTGCGTGACGACCAACGTGACCGATCTGTCGGGGTAGGCAGCGGTGCCAATCTGATATTGGTCAATCGGCAATAATTCGTCCCAGTGGCCGATCGCAAAATCAGCTGCACCACTCGCAACAAGTGGCGCGCCGGTGTGGAAGGTCAACCAGCTTCTGATGGCATCGCTGTCGACGCTGGGGGCCAGGAAAACCTTTGTTTCATGATCGGCAAGGGTCAGCAACACGGCACCTGCTGCCGGATCCATCGGTAGAGGCGGCTGTGCAGCTGACACAGTTTCGATCCTGCCGGGATGGGCCATGGCGTTCAGCACAGCACGGAATGTTTGCGCCGACTGTACGGGTGCATTTGCAAAGCCGCCTTCAAGTCCGGTGGTCGCCATCAGTCGTCACCCCGTGCCATGGTAAAGAAATCAACTTTTGTTGCGGCGGCGCGTTCGGCGCGTGCGGTGTGTCGGGCTTTGCGGTCGGTGCGCAGGGGCGCAATTATTCTTGTCTCGATCATCTCTGCCTCATGGCCTTGCATCAGCGCATCTACCAATGCGATCGTGCGGGCCTGGGTTTTGTCGCGCCCCTGGCACCAGCCATGTCCGATCGTCCCGTCAGCAAG
>JADHLH010000061.1 GCA_016780765.1 Alphaproteobacteria bacterium
GGTCAATATAGCCAGCATACCGGCAATCTGCCTCAATCTGCGCGCGCAGTGTGTCGGGAACCTCATTCAGCTGGGGCCAGATAGCGGCAAGCCGGTCAATCGACATATCCTCAAGCGACAGAAGGTCGGCAATGGTACGACGCGCCCCATCGCGCGGCACAGGAAGGCCGTGGGTGCGCAGCTCACCTGGAAGTGCCGTGATGTCCGTAATGAGGGCCTGGGCGGCTTGCAAAGCGGCTTTACGCCCCGTCCAGGCCTGTTGCCGCGCCGCGCCGACGCATCCGGCAGCGACACCCTTGTCCGTCAACCGCTGATCCGCATTGTCGGCGCGCAACAAAAGCCGGTATTCCGCGCGTGATGTGAACATGCGGTAGGGTTCCGGCGCACCGCGGGTGATCAGATCATCAATCATCACACCGATATAGGCCTCAGCCCGACCGAGGACGAATTCGCGATCCGTGCCGCCAGCCATACAAACCGCATTGATGCCAGCGACAAGACCCTGCGCTGCCGCCTCTTCATATCCAGTGGTACCGTTGATCTGTCCGGCCAGAAACAGGCCCGGCAATGCTTTCAGCTGCAACGTGCGGGACAACGCGCGCGGATCAATGAAGTCATATTCAATGGCATATCCGTGCTGCAATATCCGCGCGTCTTCCAGCCCCGGAATGCTGGCCACCATGGCATCCTGCACATCGCGCGGCAGGCTTGTAGAAATACCGTTGGGATAAACGGTATGGTCATCAAGGCCTTCGGGCTCCAGAAAGATCTGATGCGAGCTCTTGTCAGCAAACCGGTTGATCTTGTCTTCGATTGACGGGCAATAGCGCGGTCCCTGGCCCGCAATCTGGCCGCTATAAACAGCCGACAGGTGCATGGATTCGGCAATAATCCGGTGCGTTTCAGGCGTTGTACGGGTGATACCGCATTCGATCTGCGGCACCTCGATCCGTGTTGTCATGGTTGAAAACGGAACAGGCGGGTCGTCGGCTGTCTGCATATCCAGAACCGACCAGTTGATCGTACGCCCGTCAAGACGCGCCGGTGTCCCGGTTTTCAGGCGGCCAACCGGAAGATCAAGCGCCCGCAACCGCGCTGCCAGCGCATTGGATGGCGCTTCACCAACACGACCAGCCGGTGTTATCTCGCTGCCAAGATGTATCAGCCCGCCCAGAAAGGTGCCGGTTGTCAGCACAACAGCACCGGCCTGCAGCGCTTTGCCTGCCTCGGTGATCACGCCGCAGCATTGACCATCACGAACCAGCAGATCGCCGACAGCTGCCTCAATCACGCTGACGCCTGCTTCGGTGATCAGCATCTGGATGGCCGCACGATAGAGTGCGCGATCAGCTTGTGCGCGCGGACCATGAACGGCAGGACCGCGTGAGCGATTCAGCATTCGAAACTGTATCCCGGACGCATCAATGGCGCGGGCCATAATGCCGTCCAGGGCATCAATTTCGCGCACCAGATGACCCTTGCCAAGGCCGCCAATAGCCGGATTGCAGGACATCTCGCCGATCCGGTCTGCACGCATGGTCACAAGCGCAACGCTGGCGCCCATACGCGCAGCCGCCGCAGCTGCCTCGCAGCCGGCATGTCCACCACCAACAATGATCACATCATGCGTCATGCATTTGCCTCCACCGCGCTATATGCGCTTTTCCGGCAGACTTTTCCAGCACTTTACCTTGACCGGTGATGCTGGACCAGATCAGGGCACAGATAATCCGCTATTTGCCGATACAGAAGCTGGAAAAAATGCTGTCGAGCAGGTCTTCAACATCGATCACCCCGATCATTCTGCCAAGACTGTCGGCAGCGTGACGCAAATCCTCTGCCGCAAGTTCGGGTGCTTTACCCAGATCATGGCCGAATGCCACCTCCAGCGCGGCGTGCGCCGCTTCAATCGCGTGCCGGTGCCGCAGACGCGTGATGATGCTCGCCTGTTCAGCCCAATTGGCAGGAATAACCAGCTGGCGCAACGCATCAAGAACGGCTGCACCAGATGCCTCGGCGTTCGGGCCAGCAAGACCGAGATGGAGATATGTATCCTTACCGGCGTTAGCGGCATCGGTTATGCCGAGATCAGCCTTGGTGACAATGACCAGCGCGTCACCATCAACAAGGCTGGTGAGGGGGCTGATCCCCGCATGCCAGCCCGGCCGCGTCCCATCGACAAGGATCAGCGCCGCATCACACTGCTGCGCCGCCATCCGCGCCCGCCGCACGCCTTCAGCCTCAATGCTGTCATCGGTATCGCGAATACCTGCCGTATCAAGAAGGGTGACCGCAATCCCGTCCAGATCAATGGTGACGCTGACGACATCGCGTGTTGTACCAGCTGTATCGGACACAATCGCCACATCTCGGCCAGCCAGATGGTTCATCAGGGTGGACTTACCGGCATTGACCGCACCGATCAGCGCCACTGTCACGCCGCCGCGCACACGTTCGCCAAATCGGCCATCATCAAGGGCTGCACGCATGGCACCGCGTAAAGTCGCAGCCCTGGCCTGCAGACCCGCTGCGATATTATCCGGCAGGTCCTCATCAGCAAAATCGATCAGCGTTTCGAGATGCGCGGCCAGCTCAATCAGGCTCGCCCGCCAATTGGTGGCCGGCCCGCGCAATGCGCCTGACATCTGCTGCCAGGCCTGACGGCGCTGCAAATCCGTGTCGGCGTCGATCAGATCGGCAAGCCCCTCGACCCCCAGAAGGTCGATCTTGTCATGATCAAACATGCGGTGGGTGAACTCGCCAGCCTCAGCCGGACGAAACCCGTCACACTTGGCCAGCATGTCCAGAATGGCGGCAACAACAGCGGTTGATCCATGACAATGGATCTCCAGCACATCCTCTCCGGTTGAAGATAGCGGACCGCTCATGGCCAGCAGCAAAACCTCGTCCAGTGGCTGGCCACCCGGGTCCAGCAACAGCGCAACGCGGAACCGGCCGGCTGACGGCACCTCTGCCCCGAAGGTCTGCGCCGCTGCATGGGACGTCGGACCGCTGATCCGGATCACAGCAATGGCTGACCGGCCAGGCGGTGTGGCGAGTGCAAAGATTGTGTCGCTGCGGGCTGGCATAAATGGCTTTCTCTCATTTCCTGGGTGTTATAGGCTTATCGCTGCTGGCAATGCGCATCAAGGCTGTTGAATTGGGCGAGGGTTTACAGGCCTGAAAAAAGGAAAAGAAACATGGGTGGGTTTTATCACGCGACGATACATACTGCACTTGGCTATATGCGGGCAGTCAGTGATGGAAATATGATGGTCAGACTGGATTGGGACCAGATTCCACCCGATGATGCTGACCGGCCAGATGATGTTTCACGTGAAACAATTCGCCAGCTTGAAGCCTATCTGGCGGGTGAGTGGATGCTTTTTGACCTGCCGTTGCGCGCTGAGGGCACATCACGGACCGGCCAGAACTGGCTCGACACGATGGCCCTGATTCCTTATGGACGCACCGTCAACTATGGTGAGTTCGCGGCCATGGCGGGCAAACCGCAGGCCCCGAGGGCAGCCGGGTCCGCCTGTGCCCGCAATCCGATCCCGATCATATATCCCTGCCACCGGGTGGTTCGCAGCGGCGGCGCGCTGGGTAATTATGGAGGTGGTAGTGATCACCATCCATCCAGCGCAGCCAATCTTGACCGCAAGCGCTATCTGATCGAACTCGAACAGCGCTTTGCCCAGACCAGATCTGCCGGACGGGCCAGCTGTGATGAAATGGGAGACTAGCTGTTCATCTGGTCGAAGAAATCATCATTCGACTTCGAATTCTTCAGCTTGTCGATCAGGAACTCCATCGCGTCCACAGGGCCCATCTGCATCAGGATGCGGCGCAGCACCCACATCTTGGCCAGCGTGCCCTTGTCGACAAGCAGCTCTTCCTTGCGCGTTCCCGACCGGGTGATATCAATCGCCGGGAATGTGCGCTTGTCGGACAGCTTGCGATCCAGAATGACCTCGCTGTTACCGGTGCCCTTGAATTCCTCGAAGATCACCTCATCCATACGTGAGCCAGTTTCGATCAGCGCGGTGGCAATAATGGTCAGCGATCCGCCTTCCTCAATATTCCGCGCCGCACCGAAGAAACGCTTTGGACGCTGCAACGCGTTGGCATCAACACCGCCGGTCAGCACCTTGCCAGATGACGGTACCACCGTGTTATAGGCACGTGCCAGGCGCGTGATGGAATCCAGCAAGATCACCACGTCGCGCTTGTGCTCAACCAGACGCTTTGCCTTTTCTATAACCATTTCAGTTACTTGTACATGTCTGGAAGCTGGTTCATCAAAGGTTGAAGAGATGACTTCGCCGCGTACAGACCGCTGCATGTCCGTCACTTCTTCCGGCCTCTCGTCAATCAGCAGGACAATCAGATACACTTCCGGATGGTTTTCCGAGATGGCGTGCGCGATGCTCTGCAGCATCATTGTCTTGCCGGTCCGCGGCGGTGCCACGATCAATCCGCGCTGCCCCTTGCCCATCGGCGAGACCAGATCGATCACCCGCGGGGTGTTATCTTTCTTGTCCGGGTCGAATGGCAATTCCAGAGTCAGCTTTTCTTCCGGATAGAGCGGAGTCAGATTATCGAAATTGATCCGGTGACGCACAGCCCCCGGGTCTTCGAAATTGATTGTCTCAACCTTCAGGAGAGCAAAATACCGCTCACCATCCTTTGGCGCCCTGATTTCGCCTTCGACCGTGTCACCGGTCCGCAACCCGAAGCGGCGCACCTGGCTTGGCGAGACGTAGATATCATCCGGGCCGGGCAGATAATTCGATTCTGGTGCCCGCAGGAAGCCAAACCCGTCTGACAGGACTTCGAGAACACCGCTGCCATAAATGGCGACCTCGTTATTCGCCAGCTGCTTCAGGATGGCAAACATCATATCCTGTTTGCGCAGCGTACTGGCGTTTTCAACCTCAAGATCTTCGGCATAAGCCAACAGATCGGCGGGTGTTTTTTGCTTCAATTCCTGGAGATGCATATCAGCACACTATATTTTTCAGGAGGGAGACAACAGACGATACGATTCGAGACCGACGTGTCAGAGAATATTTGTATCAGAGGAAATTCATGTCAGAGAAACCATGTCCTGACACATTACGGGTCTCGACATAATCTGAGAACGGTATTGTTACGCAACTCTGCGCGTTATGTAAAGTCAGGTTTTACGACCGCCATTACAACAATGATAATCATCAACAGCGTCGGCGCTTCATTCCAGATGCGATAAACCTTCGAGCTGTAAGGCAGCTTGTCATTTTCCAGATCACGCCGCATTCGGGAAAACAACCCGTGACACCCCGCCAGCCCGAACACACAGACGATCTTTATGATCATCCAGATCTCAGTCAACAGTGTGGGGGCCAATACCAACATCCAGATCCCGAAGATAAAGCTGGTGATCATCGCCGGGGTCATAATCGCCTTTAGCAAGCGGCGTTCCATGACCTTGAAAGTTTCTGCCTGCACCGAACCAAGCGGTGTATCAGCGTGATACACAAACAGCCGCGGCAGATACAGCAGTCCTGCCATCCAGGCAATTACCGAGATAATATGAAGGGCCTTGATGATTTCGTAGCTCATATATCCGATCCTCGTATCATCGAAACAAGCGCATCAACATGCGCCAGCGGCGTTTCTGGTGTAATGCCGTGTCCAAGGTTGAAGATATGCGGACGCCCGTCGCAGACATCAAGGATATGCGCAACCGCATCCTGCATGGCCGTGCCACCGCCAATCAGCGCCAGAGGATCAAGATTGCCCTGCAGCACAACATCTTCTGGCAGCGTTCGTGCCGCCCAGGCCAGATCCGTTCCATGATCTATGCCCACCGCCTGCACACCGGTTATATCGCAATATCGCACAAGACCCTCGCCGATGCCTTTTGGAAATCCGATGACCGGCTGCATAATGCCGCGCTTTCTCAAGCTGGTTATAATATGCGCTGCCGGATCCGAGACGATGCGATCACGGTAATGCGCGGGCACAGCGCTGGCCCAGCTGTCAAACAGCATCAGCGCATCAGCCCCGGCATTTGCTTGCAAGGCGAGGAACTCGATCGTTGCCTCGGTCACGATATCCAGAAGATTGTCAAATTCACGCTCATTGGCCCACAACCACTTGCGCGCTGCAGGAAAATCACGCGATGACTGGCCTTCCAGCATATAGGTGATAATCGTCCAGGGGGCACCTGCGAACCCGATCAGCGCCGTATCAACAGGCAGCGCGGCGCGGGTCTTCTGTATCGCCTCACCAACTGGTGCCAGAGTGGTTTTGATATCATCAAGATGCGACAGATCGATATCCGTCACGCGCTCTAACCGATCAAGCAGGGGACCAGTCCCAGTGACAAAGCGAACATTCCTTTTCAAAGCCCATGGCACAAGCAGAATATCGGAAAAAATAATCGCCGCATCAAAACCGAACCGGTTTATCGGCTGCAAGGTGACTTGCGATGCCTTGTCGCTGTTCAGACAGAATGAGATGAAATCAGGTTCACTGCTGCGCAGCGCCCGATAGTCAGCCATATACCGTCCCGCCTGACGCATCAGCCACACAGGTGGCGGTGTATGTGGCGTGCCAGACAGCGTATCAAGGAAGCGTGATGCCATGGTCGGTAAAGCTCTCTTATAATAATAGATGTTATATATAGGGTTGATGATAGTAGATGAAGGTTGTGGAAAGCAGGCACCACAGCTTTGCCCACAGGTTATCCCCAGACTAATCACCCGCTAACTAGCGTACCAGGCCCCGAATAAACAGGGAAAATCACGCCTGCCCACATTTTCCTGCTTGGTTGATTGGCATCTTTTCCCCTTCGGGACAACAGCTGTGCCGAATGTGGCTATCATGATTGTTTGGTGGCCACGCCAAAAACAATCCCCATAAGCACAAAGTTTGCAGCAGGCTTGTCCCCGCAGCTGCCCCCAGGCAAATTATGCTAACAGATAGAATGATGGCAGATAGAATGATGGCAGATAACATGAAGTCTGGCCTGTTAATATGTCATGTCACGTCTGCTGCCCGGTAACCGGCTGATTGGGACCAAAGCCAAAAAGCGGATGACAGAACCGATATCAGCCCATAATTTAGCGGGATGAGCAACACCCCCCTGCATCTGCATCTTGTATCTGATTCAACCGGTGAAACGGTGCATCAGATTGCCCGCGCCTGTCTTGCCCAGTTTCCCGAAGTCCGTGCAACTGAACATGTGTGGACGCTGGTGCGCAGCGACACGCATGTCGAAGCGGTGATCAATGGTGTGGACCGCAACCCCGGTGTCATGCTCATGAGTATTGTCAACCCGGACCTGCGCACGTTGATCGAAACACGCTGCAATGAGCGGCATATTCCGCATATTTCGGTGCTTGATCCGGTGGTCAATATGCTTGGCAACCTTTTGGGACAACCGATGCAAAGCCGCCCTGGCGGGCAGCGTCAGCTCGATACAGCCTATTTTGAGCGGATGGCAGCGGTGGAATTCGCTGTGCGCCATGATGACGGGCTGAACATGAATGAGCTTGGCAATGCCGATATCCTGCTTGTCGGGGTGTCGCGGACGTCAAAAACACCGACATCGATGTATCTGGCGCATCGTGGCTACAAGGTGGCCAATTATGCGCTGGTGCCGAATGTACAGTTTCCGGCGCATTATCTTGACGGGATCCAGATGTTTGTGGTCGGGCTGACAAATGATCCAAAACGGCTGAGCGTGTTGCGAAAGACGCGGCAGATCGCGCTGTCGGATGAAACCAATATCGCCTATAGCGACATCGACCAGATTTCGGTTGAGGTGCGTGATGCCCGCCGCCTGTTTACCAGCCGGGGCTGGCCGATCATCGATGTTACGCGCCGGTCAGTGGAAGAAACAGCGGCAGCGGTGATCCAGCTACACACCAAATGGACAGAAGAAAGAGGATGAGCGGAACAAGGAGGAGCATGGGGGAGTTTGCGCGACTGCCGTCAGGTCCGTTGATTCTCGCCTCGGCAAGCAAGACACGCCAGGCATTGCTGGGCGCTGCCGGTATTGATTTTCAGTGCGCGCCTGTATCTGTTGACGAGGCGACGATTCGCGGGTCATGCGCGGCCGATGATGTTGATCCCCTCGATGTTGCCGTGATGCTTGCCGAGATCAAGGGAAAGGCCGCGTGTGAGCGCACCCCGCCCGCCCCCGGACAGCTGCTGCTCGCGGCTGACCAGATCCTGTCGCTGGACGGGGTGATGTTTGGCAAACCGGCCACCCGCGATCAGGCCTTTGGCCAGCTGCAGCGCCTGCAGGGCCAGACACATCAGTTGATGACAGCGGCGGTGATCTTTCGGGACGGTGTGCGCATCTGGCATCATGTCGAAACCTCGACGCTGCAGATGCGTGCGATGCGCGATCCTGATATCACCGCCTATCTTGATGTGATCGGTGAGGCGGCATTTTGGGGGCCGGGAAGCTATCAGCTGGAAGGGGCTGGTATTCACCTGTTCAGCCGTATTGATGGTGGGCATACCGATATTCTGGGCCTGCCAATGCTGCAGATCCTGGCCTTCCTGCGCGGGCACGGGCTGACGATCACCCCGCCCGGGACGGCGGTGCCAGAATGATGAGTGATGGCATAATGGGTAACAGAATGATGATTGTCGGTCTGACGGGCGGTATTGCCACCGGCAAGTCCACAACTGCCGAGATGATTCGCGGCGCTAGTATTCCTGTGCATGACGCGGATGCAGCTGTGCATCAGCTGATGGTACCGGGGGGAGCTGCCATTGCCCCGATCACGGTGATGTTTGGCAGCGATATGGTGGCTGAAGACGGGTCTGTTGACCGGCAGAAGCTTGGCGGGGTTGTGTTCGGCAATCCTGAAAAGCGCTGCGCGCTGGAGGCGATCATTCATCCGCTGGTCACAGCGCACCGCGACCGGTTTCTGCAGGAACAGCGGCAGAAGAATACGGCCATGGTTGTTCTGGACGTGCCGTTGCTGTTCGAAACTGGCGGCGATGCGAATTGTGACTTTGTCATCCTGTGTTATGCCGATGATCAGACGCAGCGCAGCCGCGGCCTCGCACGTGCTGGCATGACAGAAGATAAATGGACCGCCATTCTGGCTAGCCAGATGCCGATGTCGGAAAAACGTGCGCGCGCGGATGCCGTGATTGAAACCCAGCACGGGATGGAGCCGGCGCGCCAGCAACTCGTCGCGATACTGGAACAGCTGCGTGCAGGCCCTGTCGAGAATTCCCGCAAACGCACGGGGCCGAATGCAACCGGAGGGGCAGAGACATGACGCGTGAGATCGTGCTTGATACCGAAACCACAGGGATTGATCCGAAGGATGGACACCGGATCATCGAAATCGGTGCGCTGGAAATGGATAATCACATGCCAACCGGCAAGCAGCTGCACCTTTATATCAATCCGGAGCGCGATATTGATGCTGGCGCAGTTGCGATTCACGGTCTGACAACCGAATTCCTGGCCGACAAGCCGGTATTTGCCGATATTGTCGATGAATTTCTGAATTTTGTCGGTGACTCGCCGATGGTGATCCACAACGCGCCCTTTGATATGGGCTTTGTCAATGCCGAGCTGGCGCGCCTTGCGCGTGCGCCGCTGCCAATGACGCAGGCGGTTGATACATTGCCGATGGCGCGCAAGAAATTTCCCGGCGCGCAGGCCAATCTGAATGCCCTGTGCCGCCGCTTCGAGATTGATAACAGCCACCGCGATCTGCATGGCGCATTGATCGACGCCGATTTGCTGGCGGCTGTCTATGTGGAACTGCTGGGCGGACGGCAGCCCGGCCTGTCACTGGAAGCGGCCAGCGCGCAGAATAACCCGGCGCGTTATGCGCAGGGAGCCGGCAGGCCTGCCGACAGCGATATGGCCAATGACGCATTTTCGCTGCGTGCCGACAGCACCAGGTTCGAGCGGCCACACGAACCGACGCCAGATGAACGCGCGGCGCATGCAACGCTTGTTGCTCGCATCCCGGACGCGATCTGGTCGCGTTCTTGATGTGCCGACCTATTCAGACTTGTCGGCCCCGTTGCTGGCAGATGCAGCCTTTTCGGCCATGTTTGACTGATAAACGGCCACAAAATCAATCGGTTGAATTGATAGTGGCATGAACCCGCCATCGCGTGTCATGTCGGATACGATGGCGCGCGCAAACGGGAACATCAGGCGCGGTGCTTCAATCATGATCAGCGGGTTCAATGTTGCGCTGTCAACCCCCGGTGCCGACACAATGGCGCAATAGCTGAGTTCCACCAGAAACAGCGCCTTGTCTTCGGTTTTTGCCTTGGCAGACAACATCAGCGTGACTTCATACTGTTCGCCATTGATGTTGCGCGCGCCCACATTGACACCGATTTCAACATCAGGCTGTGACGGCGGTTCGATCAGAATCTCCGGCGCATTCGGATTTTCAAACGACAGATCCTTGATATATTGCGCATGCACGATGATCTGGCGGGGTGGCTGGGCCCCGGTGTTTTCTGTATTTTCGGTGTTTTCAGCAGCCTCGCTAGCTTGTGAGGCCGGTTCGCCTGTCTTTTCTGGTGATTTTGCCATTCCCGCCTCCATTGCGATCATATCTGTGACGTGACTCTGGATCACGATGCTGTGTCTTTGCGTTGCTATGTTTCAACTGTGGCGGCCATACCACGCTGCGTTGCCATACCGCAAGCTGGTTGGATTTTTTTGGCGGTTCCGTCACGTCGCCTGACCGGGGATCTATAACAGCAGTTATTCTATTCCAACAGCTATTCTATTCCAGCAGGGCGTGCGCCTATTCGGGGTCTGATTTGTCGAGGCGCTGCGGGTCGACCGGCTTTTCCTCAAAATCACCTTCGATCACACTGTCATCATCCGGGTTATCGCCATGAGGATGTCGGGTCTGGCGTGAATGCGCCTGATGAAACGCACCAAAAGCGCCGGCCGCGTCTGATCCGTCTGATCCATCTGATTCGTCTGCCGCATTTGAAAAGGGCCCGGCGTTAAAAGAACCGGCTCCAAAAGAGTTGGCATTGAAGGAAAAGTCACCGCTACCGCTTCGCATCATGCGGTTGATCAGGGTGGCGCCGATAATTGTGCGGATGCCGGGGATGAACAGAACAAGCCCCATCGCATCTGTGATATAGCCGGGAATCAGCATCAGCACTGCGCCAGCGGCAATCGCGGCACCATCGGCCATCGATGCCACAGGCGCTTCACCGCGCGCAACTTTCTGCTGCAGTGATGCCATGACAGCCCGTCCTTGACTTCTCAGCAGCGACAGCCCCACAACGGCCGTCACTGCAATGCCGATGATTGTGAGCAACGCGCCAACTTCCGAGCCAATGGCGATAAATACCGCCAATTCGGCCCAGGCCCACAGAGCCAGAAAGAGAAGGATGAGAACAGGCACCGGTTTTTTGCCTTTCCTGATTCAGAGTGCGGCAACCATGTTTTCCTGCCGACAAGCAAAAATAATTCCGTGCTGGCTGGTTGCTGGATTATTTACACAACATATGTATCCTGTAGCCGCGCATTGTAAGTGACTTTGCGATCGATACCAAATCATCCCGCTAGAATGTTCATGCTGGGGGACACCGTGCCGTTTATTGATATTATCATTTTCGCCATTATTGCCGTGCTGCTTGTGCTGCGCCTTCGTTCAGTGCTGGGCCAGCGTACAGGTTATGAAGAAAAACAACCGCAAAAGAGCAATTTTGACACTGCCGCTGCGGATGTTATCCCGATTGATTCGGGGCGCAAAACCGCGGCCAGCGATGGTCACGGGATCGACGCGCTGCGCAAGGCAGACCGGCAGTTTTCGGAAAAGCAGTTCCTTGAGGGCGCCGCCATGGCGTTCGATATGATCCTGCAATCCTATGCAGCGGGCGACCTTGCACAGCTGAGACGATTGCTGAGTTATGATTTGCTGCAAAGCTTTTCAGCGTCAATTCAGCAGCGCAGCAGCGACGGTGAACAGCTGGAAATCGTACTGGATGATCTGAAGGATGTCGAAATTACCGATGCCAAGGTGTTTGACAATGTCGCGTCAGTGACCGTGCGCTATCAGTCCACCCAGACACGCACGCTATCAGATGCTGACGGCAATAGCATTGTTGATGACGATACCGGTACGCGCGATCTGATCGATATCTGGACCTTTGAGCGCGATCTGACACTTGATGATCCGAACTGGAAACTTGCCGAGACCGATTCACCCGATGAAGACTGAACGGGGATGATCAGGGATACGACAGACCATGACCGGACGCGGCAAGCACCCTGATGACGATGATGCGCTGTGGCAAAAGGTTACCAGCGATGTGCGTGCCTATGACCGGGCTGCAGAACTGACCAGCCCGGCCGGGCCGGCGGTTGCCAAGCCTGAAAAGAAGAAAAAACCCAAAAAACAGCCGCTGGCAGCACCGACTCGCTTTGTTGGCTTGGCGCACGCGACACATGAACCACCCAAACCAGTCGATGTGGCGGCAGGAGAGCATGCTGGCCTCGATCGGGCATCACGCCGCCGGCTCGTTCAGGGCGACATGGACATCGCCGCACGTCTTGATTTGCATGGCATGACGGCGGCCCAGGCAGAATCCCGTCTCAGACGCTTTATCGACAGTGCCGTGCTGGCCCAGCACCGCTGCGTGCTGATCATTACCGGCAAGGGACGCGACGGCCAGGGTGTTTTGCGCAAGCTTGTGCCGGAATGGCTGAAAACGCCGCCCTTGTCAGCACGTATTCTGGCAATGGCGCGTGCGACACGGGCAGATGGGGGCGATGGCGCGATGTATGTCATGTTGCGCCGTAACCGCGCTGCCGGGCAGACATTCGCCGGCAAACACGCCGAGGCTAAACATTCTTCGGCCAACAATTTCCGGGATAAACACGCAACGGACAGACCCAAATGACGCCATTTGGTGAAAAAATGAAGGCGTTACGGGCTGAAAAGGGACTAACGCAACAACAGCAGGCCGACCAGCTTGGCGTATCCAAAGCCTATATTTCGGCGCTTGAAAATGGTGCGCGGGGCAAACCGTCAGCGCCCTTTGTGGACCAAATCTGTGTCTGGCTGGGGTTGATCTGGGATGATGCTGAAGAACTGAAGCAG
>JADHLH010000062.1 GCA_016780765.1 Alphaproteobacteria bacterium
CGCTCTTGCTGATGCAGCAAACCGGCCTAATGGACTCGCTGAACGCGATCCGGGCCATTGCCATGGATTACCATCAACCGGTGTGCATGATGGTCGGACTGCAAGGCAAGGCCCCTGACGAAACTGTTCTGGCATCAGCCAGCTACGGCGTTCGAATCATTCCACCCATTCTCGACGTCATGGCGCTAAAGCATATCGGAATCGACAGCGATGCTGATACGCAACACATTGCACCGGCTATTGACACCGCCTACGAAACTGGTGATGCGCTGTGCTTTCTTGTTGGCCAATCGCCAGTCATTGCCGGAGAGCGCCCATGATCCAGCGTGACCTTGCTCTCACCACTTTGCGGCCACATGTTGAGCCACGCGACCTTGTTGTTGCGGTTTACCAGAGTTGTTTTGACTGGCTTGCGCTTTGCCCGCGTAACCTCAATTACGTGTCAACGGGGGCTATGGGCCAGGCATCTTCGCATGCGCTTGGGCTTGCTTTGGGAAGTCCGGACAGGAGGGTCATTGTGCTTGATGGTGATGGCAGCCTGCTGATGAATCTTGGCAGTCTTGTCACCATTGCCAATGTGCGGCCAAAACATTTTCTTCACCTTGTTTTTGAAAATGGCGTCTATGAGGTGAATGGGGGCCATCCCATCCCCGGAACTGGAACTGTAGATTTTGTCGGCATGGCAAAAGCTGCAGGCTATCAAGATGCGATGCGCTTTTCACAGCTGGATGCGTTTGAGGCGGCCTTGCCGGAGTTGCTGGCGTGTGACGGGCCAGTGATGGCGGTGCTGAAGATTGCGCCCGGAAAAGCCTATCCGCGCGATTACAACTATATTCACAGCGCAACAGCGCGTAAAATATTCCGTGACGCGCTAAACCGTGATGAGACGTAATTGGCTTAACTGCCAGGGTCACAAAATTCATCCCTAACCATATCAAGAAATTCATTCTGGATCGCTGATAGCCCCCGTTGCGTCGACCATAAAAGCTCTGCCGAATAGCGTATCGGCGGCGTGAACGGTACGGTTGTGCACCTCTGATCAAATGATCCAGCGCCAAAGCCCGAACCGATGATCGACACGCCAAGCCCAGCCCCGACCATACCAATAATCGCGCCTGTTGTCTTGCCTTCATACTTGGTTAAACGCTGCACTTTTGCCATATTAAAAGCCTTGTCGATATCGCTTTTGAAAATAGACCCCTCGAAATAGGACACGAAGTTTTCACCGACAAGATCTTCGGGCGAAATGCTTTTGTTACCAGCCAGCCGATGCAATACGGGCAAAATACACACTGCTTCAGTACATAGCAATTCATGCGTGGCGATATTGCGGTTGCGCCCTGTCGAAACCGCGATACCAAAATCCTGATTTTCTAGCACCATCCACTCAATGCGCTCATCATCGGATTGAATCTCAAGACACACATGGACATTTGGATGCCGTTTGGAAAATTTTTCGATAAGTAAGGGTGCTAATGTCGGTGCAAAGGATGGGGTGCTAACGAGGCGAAGCTGCACATGATTAAAGTCACGAATATTTTGCGCTGCCTGTTCTATCCGCTTTAAACCAGACATGGATTGCGTCACTTCCTCGGCAAACAGACGTGCTTCAAGCGTTGCCTCAAGCTTTCGCCCTGACCTATTAAACAGCTTGAAACCGACAGTTTTCTCAAGATCTGAAATCAACCGACTTACAGCTGGCTGTGAAATACCTAGTAAAGACGCCGTCTTTGTTACCGTTCCTGAGGCAATTAAAGTTTGAAACGCGTCAATCTGGCGGAAGGTGATTTTCATCCTTTTCCTTTTTCCCAGGCAACATCCAACACTAATAACCCACCGACGATGGACCACAACTTGATACGATAATACATAACATAAATAAAAAGATAGCCATCGAACTATTTACATATATGATGAAAGAGCCGTTTTTTTGGTTAAGGGGAGCCAAATTGGTGACGCAGATACATCCTGAAATGCCGTTGCTTGCAAGACTGCTTGGCGTGGACGGCGTGCGGCATCCAAAAGATCCTGCGTCAGCTCACATTGCGCGGTCTCTTTGGCAGGTGGCACAGGCCATTTTGTTGTTTGGCATCCTTGCCTGGCTGATATACGCCGGTGCCGCCGCGATGGAATATAGGTGGCAATGGTATCGTGTCGGGCCGTTCTTTTACCGGATAATCGATGGGGAATTCATTCCCGGCCCGTTAATCAATGGCATCCTTGTAACCTTACAACTAGCTGGCATCAGCAGTGTTCTCTCAATATTAATTGGCGCCTTAACCGCGATTGGCAGAATGTCGAACTCGATTGCCGGACGGTCGATTGCCACCACCTATCTCGAGATCATTCGCAACACACCCCTGCTCGTGCAATTGTTCATGTTCTATTTCGTTTTGGCGCCAATTTTTGGCATTGACCGGTTCTGGGCCGGGGTTTTATGCCTTGCCGCATTTGAGGGGTCTTTTGCCGCAGAAATCATCCGGGGGGGCATCCAGGCCGTTGAGCGCGGCCAATATGAAGCCGCCGATGCAACCGGCCTGTCAAAATTTGACAAATATCGCTATGTGATTGTCCCGCAGGCGCTGCCGCTAATTCTGCCGCCATTGACCGGCTTGCTGATTTCCCTGATCAAACATTCCGCCATTGTCAGCGTTATCGCTGTTTCCGAACTGACAACCGAAGGACTCAATCTGATATCCGACACTTATATGGCATTTGAAATCTGGTTCATCGTAGCCGGCATGTATCTTGTCCTGACGACCAGCCTTTCCATTATGGTCAACATCCTCGAAATAAAGATGAACAGGGCACGATGAGACCCATCACACCACTTAACCATAAAGAGAATTACAACAGAGCAAGAGGAGAAAAAAATGAAACTTACACGGATATTGAAAGCCAAGGCGGCTATGGCGCTCGTGGCAGTCTTCGGGGTTGTTGCAACTTCGTTGCCCGCGGTTGCTGATGACCTGATTGCAGATATTCAAAAGCGGGGCACGCTGAAGGTTGGCATGTCGACTTTTGTTCCATGGGCAATGCGTGACAAGCAAGGCGGCCTGATCGGTTTTGAAATTGACGTTGCAACTAAACTTGCTGCCGACATGGGCGTTGAGGTTGAATTTGTGCCTACAGCCTGGAGTGGGATCATTCCATCACTGTTGGCAAAGAAATTCGATGTCATCATCGGCGGCATGTCAATCACCGCACAGCGTAACCTGACAGTGAATTTCACCACACCATATGCGCATTCGGGCCAGATGATGGCTGCAAACACAAAGCTTGCCGGCAATTACACAACGATTGCTGATTACAATCAGGCCAGCGTCACAATTGCCTGCCGTCGTGGTGCAACACCATGTAAGGCCGCGCAAAAGCTGTTTCCAAAATCCACTCTGCGTCAGTTTGACGACGATGCACAGGCCTTTCAAGAAGTTGTGAACGGCAATGCACATGCAATGATCTCGAGCGCACCAAAGCCGCGCTTTTGGTCTGAGGCATATCCGAATGAGGTTTTTGTTGCCTTTGACGGTGAAAACCTGACACGCGGAAATGAAGGCTTTGCCCTTCGTAAAGGTGATTCAGATGCGCTGAATTTCTTTAGCAACTGGATCGTCGTGAACACCAGCAGCGGTTGGCTCAAAGAGCGTCATGACTTTTGGTTCAAGAACCGTTCAGGCTGGAAAGACATGGTGAAGCTGGAGCAGTAGCCCCGTTTCATGATGCCAGAGACCCCTTGCCAAATTTTGGGGCAGAGCGGTTTCTGGCATCACTCTTTTCACCCAGACAAAACATTCACCGGCAGGGTTTTTCCTGTCGGTGACAAACCCATCAGGGACAGAGCATGAACGGACCCCCCTTACAGACACGGCGCAAACTGACGAGCGTAGACTATATCTGTTTCGGACTCGTTGGCGCCATTATCGCCTATGCGGTCTATCGTGTAAGTGATGTGCTTGTCTATAATTGGAATTGGTCGCGCGTTTTCAATTTCGTCATCTATTATGATGAAGAAAAAGCCCGCTATGTGCCTAATCTGCTGTTAAAGGGCATTGCAACAACATTGCGACTGGCCTTTTGGGCAACCATATTTGCCGCCACCATCGGCCTTGTCATGGGCTATATGCGCACCAGTAAAAACCTGGCGATGCGAATGATCAGTCGCTGTTATGTCGAGTTGGTCCGCAACATCCCACCGGTGGTCTTCATCTTCATTTTTTACTTTTTTCTATCTGGCCAGTTAATGCCGCTGGTTGGTCTTGATGACTTTGACAAGAATGGCGCGTTTGTAAGTTCAGGCGTTTTCTACATGCTGTTCGGTGACCCCAGATTATTTTCCAACTTTGTGGCGGGGGCATTGTGCCTGGCGCTATTTGAGGGCGCGTATATCACCGAGATCGTGCGGGCCGGCATTCAATCCATCCCAAAGGGTCAATGGGAGGCGGCGCGCGCCGTTGGCTTGTCGCCATTTGACGTTCTGCGCGACATCATTTTTCCGCAGGCGGTACGCAAAATTCTGCCACCGCTTGCGGGTCAGTTCATCACCTTGATCAAGGATTCGGCGATTGTCTCGCTGATCTCGATTCAGGAGCTGACCTTCCTTGCCACAGAGGTGGCATCGACCACGACCAAGGTTTTCGAAACATGGATCATTGTCGGCGCGATGTATTTCATCCTCTGTTACTCGTTTGCCGCGCTGTTCGGCCATCTTGAAAAACGTGCCCTGCGGGCGCGCCGCTAGGAGACATTATGTCAAACACATCAGCCAGACCCCAACCAGACCCCGACACCCTGATTGCCTTTGAAGGTGTCGGCAAATGGTTTGATCAGTTTCAGGCGTTAAAGGATATCAATCTGTCGGTCAAACAGGGGGCGCGCGTTGTCGTCTGCGGCCCGTCAGGATCCGGTAAATCGACCATGATCCGCTGTGTTAACCAGCTGGAAAACCATCAGCAGGGAACGATTCATGTCTGTGGGCGCGAAGTCTATGGCAACATGAAACAGCTGGAGCAAGTGCGCCGCGAAGTTGGCATGGTGTTCCAGAGTTTCAATCTGTTCCCGCATATGTCGATTTTGCAGAATGTGACGCTTGGCCCCATTCGCAACAGCAATCTCTCGCGCTCTGAGGCCGATGACATCGCGCTGCATTACCTTGAACGGGTGCAAATTGCCGATCAGGCGGACAAATTCCCAAGCCAGCTTTCGGGTGGCCAGCAGCAACGCGTCGCTATCGCCCGCGCGCTGGCAATGAAGCCGCGGGTGATGCTGTTTGATGAGCCAACATCCGCCCTTGATCCGGAAATGATCAATGAAGTTCTCGACGTTATGACCGAACTCGCCGATGACGGCATGACGATGATGGTGGTCACCCATGAAATGGGTTTTGCCCGCGAGGTTGCCGACCGCGTCGTCTTTATGGATGAAGGACGGATCGAGGAAAACTGTGGCAAAACCGAATTTTTTGCTGGTGGGCGCGGCGAACGGGCGCAAGCCTTTCTGTCAAAAATATTGCAGCACTAGGCCGGTTATCGACCTGCCTAGTCTAGAATACCAGGCAGGTTGAGCCCCTGTTCACGGGCACAGTCCAGCGCATCGTCATATCCGGCATCTGCATGACGCATTACCCCGGTGGCCGGATCATTCCACAACACATTGGCGATTCGCCGATCCGCATCCTCGGTGCCATCACAGCAAATGACCATTCCAGAATGCTGGGAAAAGCCCATACCAACACCGCCGCCATGATGCAGTGACACCCAAGTGGCCCCGCTTGCCGTATTCAAAAGCGCATTCAGCAACGGCCAGTCAGACACCGCATCCGAGCCATCCTTCATCGATTCTGTTTCGCGGTTTGGAGAGGCAACCGAGCCGCTATCAAGATGGTCCCGGCCAATAACCACGGGCGCAGACAGCTCTCCCGTGCGAACCATTTCATTGAACGCAAGCCCCAAACGGTGGCGCACGCCAAGCCCGACCCAACAGATTCGTGCCGGCAATCCTTGAAAGGAAATACGCTCACGCGCCATATCCAGCCATTTATGCAGATGCGCATCATCAACCAATTCTTTTACCTTGGCGTCTGTCTTGTAGATGTCCTCTGGGTCACCCGACAAGGCGCACCAACGGAACGGGCCGATGCCACGGCAAAACAGCGGGCGAATATAGGCCGGAACAAAACCTGGAAAGCTAAAGGCAGTCTCCAGCCCTTCTTCAGACGCGACTTGGCGAATGTTGTTGCCATAATCAAGAGTCGGAACGCCGTCATTCCAGAAATCAACCATCGCCGCCACATGCGTTTTCATCGACGCTCTGGCCGCGACCTCAACTTCTTTTGGATGGCTTTCCTGTTTGGCGCGCCATTCAGCGACATTCCAGCCAAGAGGCAGATAGCCATGCAACGGGTCATGCGCCGATGTCTGGTCAGTGACGATATCAGGCTTGACGCCGCGACGCACAAGTTCGGGGAAGACATCAGCCGCATTGCCAATCAGCGCCACCGATTTAGCCTCACCCGCGTCACACCAGCCCTTGATCATTACCAGCGCTTCATCAAGTGAATGCGTCTTTTCATCAACATAGCCCGTCCGCAACCGGAAATCGGCCCGTGACTCATCACACTCAACGGCCAAACAGCACGCCCCGGCCATCACCGCGGCTAGTGGTTGGGCCCCCCCCATACCGCCAAGACCGGCGGTCAGGATCCAACGTCCGGTCAAATCACCAGCATAATGCTGGCGCCCGGCCTCAACGAAGGTTTCATAAGTGCCCTGAACAATGCCCTGGGTGCCAATATAGATCCAAGACCCCGCAGTCATCTGGCCGTACATTGCAAGGCCGCGCTTGTCCAACTCGTTAAAATGATCCCATGTGGCCCAATGCGGCACCAGATTGGAATTGGCGATAAGCACGCGCGGGGCGTCTTTGTGCGTGCGGAAAACCCCCACTGGCTTTCCCGATTGCACCAGCAACGTCTCGTCAAGTTCGAGGTCTAGCAAGGCTGCAACGATCTTGTCGAAATCTTCCCAAGTCCGGGCAGCACGACCAATTCCGCCGTAAACCACGAGGGCGTGCGGGTCCTCAGCGACATCGGGATGCAGATTATTCATCAGCATGCGCATTGGCGCCTCAGTCAGCCAGCTTTTTGCCGTGATCTGGTTTCCAGTCGCCGGATAGATATCGCGGACATTATGGCGGGAATTCGGCATCATGCTCTCCTTTATGACCCAGTGTTAGGTAGTTGTTAGGTAGTTGTTAGGTAGTTGTTAGGTAGTTGTTAGGTAGTTGTTAGGTAGTTGTTAGGTAGTTGTTGGCCAGTTGTTGGCCAGTGTTAAGCTGTCGATTGGCCTAGGATATAGGCAGGCATATCGAGGCCTTGAACCAGACTGCCATCAACAATCATCGCAGCCGCCTGTTGCAAATCCGGAGCCATAAATCGGTCCTCTGCCAGCGGCGCTACCCGTGTGCGCAACCGGTCAATCACATCTTGCAGAATCGGGCTGGTTTTCAATGGCGCCCTAAAGCCCACACCCTGTGCCGCGCAGGCAAGTTCAATTCCCAGAATCATACTGAGGTTGGCATTCATCTTCTGAAGCCGGCGGGCCGCGTGTGCCGCCATGCTAACATGGTCTTCCTGATTGGCCGAGGTCGGCGTGCTGTCGGTTGAACAGGGGTTGGCCAAATGCTTGTTCTCACTCATCAACGCAGCGCTGGTGATTTCAGCGACCATGAAGCCCGAATTGAGCCCTGGATTTCCCGTCAGAAAGGGCGGCAAATCAAAGCTAAGAGACGGATCCACCATCAACGCCACACGGCGCTGCGAAATCGAACCGACCTCGGCCAGCGCAAGGGCAATCTGATCAGCCGCGAAAGCAACCGGTTCAGCATGGAAATTACCACCCGAGACGATCCGCCCTTCGTCAACCAGAATCAATGGGTTGTCTGTCACGGCATTGGCCTCAATTTCCAGTGTTTGTCCGGCAAAATGAAGCAAGTCCATAGCGGCGCCTGTCACCTGCGGTTGGCAGCGGATGCAGTATGGGTCTTGCACGCGCGTGTCATCCTCGCGGTGACTCTCGCGGATCTCTGAGCCTTGCATAATCGCCCGCTGGGCCCGGGCCACAGCAATCTGTCCTTGGTGCCCGCGCAATGTATGAATTGCGTCAACAAGGGGGGCGGTCGATCCCATGATCGCATCCGTCGACAGCGCCGCTGTCACCACGCCAGCCCGGCAATTGCGCCAGCCATCAAACAGCGCCGCAAGAGCGCACGCGGTAGAGAATTGAGTGCCATTGATCAGGGCAAGCCCCTCTTTTGGGCCAAAAACCACCGGCGACAAGCCGGCCGCGGCAAGCGCCGCCCCGCCGGACATGATGTCGCCATTAAAGCACGCTTCACCCTCGCCCAGCATGACCGCCGCCATATGCGCAAGCGGCGCCAAATCACCCGACGCGCCAACCGATCCTTGAACAGGAATTTGGGGCAAAACCCCCTTGTTCAACATCCCGGTAATCAGTTCCACCGTCTCCCAGGCGACCCCGGATGCCCCACGCCCAAGCGATAATAATTTGAGGACCATCATCATCCGTGTCGTTGGCGCATCCAGCGCCTCACCAACACCGCAGCAATGCGAAAGCACGAGGTTGCGTTGCAGAATGGCCGTCTGGTCTTCGGCAATGGTCACATTGGCGAGCTTGCCAAAACCTGTATTGACGCCGTAAACCGCAGTGCCACCCGCCGCCGCCTTGGCGACAAACGCTGCCGCCGCCTCAATCGGGGCTTTTGTGTCTGGATGCAGGGCGACATCATCGCGGCCACGCCAAATTTGTTCAAGCTGGACGAGGGTAACCTCGCCTGGAACCAGTGTGATCATGTGATTTGCCCTTCAAAAATACGAAGATTGAGTGGATTGAAACCAATCCGATAGGAAAGCTCGGCCGGATGCGCCACATCCCATAGGGCAATATCTGCCCGCAAGCCCGGGCGCAAGATGCCGGTATCAGAAACGCCAAGCGCTGTCGCTGCATGTCTTGTCACTCCGGCCAGCGCCTCACACGGCGTCATGCCAAACAGCGTACAGCCCATATTCATGGCCAACAGCAACGATGTCAGAGGCGATGACCCAGGGTTTGCATCGGTGGCAAGTGCCATCGGCACACCATGCGAGCGAAACAACGCCACCGGCGGTTTTTGGGTTTCCCGAAGTGTGTAAAATGCACCCGGCAGCAAGACCGCTGCGCTGCCGGCAGCGGCCAGCGCCATCACATCTTCTTCATTCGCATATTCGACATGATCCACCGACAACGCCTTGTGACGCGCCGCCAAAAGGCTGCCCCCACATCTGGTCAATTGTTCGGCATGTAGTTTAACCGGCAGACCAAGTTCCGCAGCCACGTCGAACAGCGGGGCAATCTGATCCGCGCTAAAGGCGATTGACTCGCAAAAGCCATCCACCGCATCCACCAGCCCTTCGCTATGCGCTTGGCGCAATGCCGGTATGCAGACCTCGTCAATATAGCCCTCAGGTGACCAGTCTTCGCCAGGCGGCATCGCGTGCGCACCCAAAAAGCTGGTAACAACGCGCACCGGACGCACCGCCGCAATAGCCCGCCCCGCCCGCAACATCCGTAATTCGGTCTCGATGTCCAAACCATATCCAGATTTCACCTCGATCAGGCTGACCCCCTCGCCGAGCAACGCATCAACCCGAGGCAATGCCCCTGCGACAAGGTCTTCCACCGATTGTGACCGTGTTGCATTCACCGTCGAGACAATGCCCCCACCGGCCTTGGCAACTTCGGCGTAACTGGCCCCCTTTAGGCGTAATTCAAATTCGACAGCGCGATGACCGCCATAAACGACATGCGTATGACAATCAATAAAGGCAGGCGTCAACAGCTTGCCCATGGCATCTATTTTTGTGATAGCGGCGTCATTGACCATGTCATCTGACAGCGCTGACATCGGGCCAAGCGCATTGATCAATCCGTCTTGCATAGAGAGATATCCCTGCGGGATAAGGCCGTAGGACTCATCCACAACGCTCTTTTTTGCGGCATCTGAAAGCTGATCGTCCAGCAGCGTCATCGCCGCATTTGTGATTAATACCTTCATTAAGGAACCTTGCTTTAAATTCTACTTTCATTTATATGTACATACATAATAACCTGTCAACAGGAAACAATGATGCCAACACTTCACGCTGAAACCGCGCTTCTGCCTGATGGCTGGCAGGATAATGTACATGTTGAACTGGGGGATGATGGCCGCATCACCGCGGTGACTCCAAATTTCAGCGGGCCCCCAGCCGAAGCACATGTCTCGTGCCTGATGCCTGCCCCTGTTAACGCCCACAGCCACGCCTTTCAACGGGCGATGGCCGGGCTGACCGAACATCGCAGCAACAATCCGCAAGACAGTTTCTGGACCTGGCGCGAGTTGATGTATCTGTTCCTCGACCAATTGACCCCGGATCATGTCGAAGCCATTGCCGCGCTGGTGCAGATGGAAATGCTGGAAGCTGGCTATGCAACCAATGTCGAGTTTCACTATCTGCATCACGCCCCGGACGGCACCGCCTATGACCAGCGCTCGCAGATGGCTGACCGAATTATGGCGGCCACCCAAACCACCGGAATCGGGCTGACCATGCTGCCCGTTCACTATCAATATGGCGGCTGCGACAAGCGCCCGCTGGTTCGGGGCCAATGCCGTTTTCATAATGATCTGGACGGGTTTGCCGCCTTGTGCGATGGCATTCGTAAAGGCCTTGGCAACCTGCCAGCCGACACGGTTTTCGGCGTGGCACCCCACAGTCTGCGGGCGGTGTCTCCAGACAGCCTGGGCCATACCCGCGCGCTTGGCGAGGGCGGACCATTCCATATGCATCTGGCCGAGCAGCGCGCCGAGGTCGAAGAGGTCAGCCAGCATCTTGGCGCGCGGCCTGTTGAATGGGTTTTGGGCAATATTGAGGTAGGCCCCGATTGCTGTTTCATCCATTGCACCCAAATGCAACCCCACGAGACAAGAGGCCTTGCCAAAACCGGCGCGATAGCGGGATTATGCCCGATCACCGAGGCCAGTCTTGGTGATGGGATATTCGACGGCGTTGCCTGGTTCGAGTCTGGCGGGATGATTGCCATTGGCTCTGACTCGAACATCCGCATTTCACTATCAGAGGAATTGCGCAGCCTCGAATATTCACAGCGCCTGCGCGACCGATCACGCGCGGCTTTGGCACCATCAACGGCATCGACGGGCCGTCACATATTTGACGCCATGATTGCCGGCGGGGCACGCGCCGCCGGGCGAAAGACAGGCCAGATTGCCCCTGGTTACTGGGCCGATCTGATGGGTCTGGACAAACAATCGGTGACCCTTGCCGGACGCCGCGGTGACCAGTTGATCGACAGCTTTATCTTTGCCGGGGACGATCATCTGGTTCGTGATGTATGGTCTGCTGGACGGCATCTTGTCACCGAGGGGCGCCACCATGCGCATGACAAGATCACATCGGCTTACCGTGCGGCGCTGACCTCTTTGCGTCACACGCTGTAGTTTGGCGGTTTAACAGCAATGAGTGGATCAGCACGGACAAACTGGCGAGACGTGATGGCTGAGGTAGAACGGCGCATCTATACGCGTGAGTGGGAACCCGGCCAGTCAATCCCGAATGAGGCCGATCTTGCTGTTGAACTTGGCTGTGCGCGAGTCACCGTGAACCGGGCGCTTCGCACCCTTGCCGAGATGGGATTGCTTGACCGCCGTCGCAAGGCTGGCACGCGCGTTGCGCTCCACCCCGTGGGCAAGGCAACCCTGTCCATTCCCCTGATCCGCAGCGAGATAGAGGCCGAAGGAAAATCTTACAGATATCATCTGTTAGGCCAACAAATCGAACCCGCACCAGCCGCCGTGACCCAGCAATTTGCCCTTGAGGCCGGTGCAAAATTACTGCATGTAACTGCGCTGCACGAGGCGGATGAAACACCCTATGTTATCGAGGATCGATGGATCAACACCACCCTCATGCCGCATCTAACAGAGGTCAGCTTTGCCAGACTCAGCGCCAATGAATGGCTGTTGCAGAACACCCCCTTCACCCATGGCGACATCAACTTTGGCGCCAAAAATGCCAGCCAGAGAGAGGCACAGCTGTTGGCCACAAAGACTGACACAGCGCTGTTTGTGATTTCACGAACAACATGGGACCAGAACGCCGCCCTGACGATGGTCGAGCTGGTGTTTCACCCAGGGCATCGTAAACACACGCAATTATAGGGCGTGTTGCGGCACCTGAACGCCATAACCATCTGGCCCTTATTCCTCATGGCTGGCCTTGCCCTCAAGCCCCGCACGCTGCCGCAAAATCACCATTGAACAAACTATTATCGGCAATGTTGGCGAATTGCCATATATGCAACATTCCCAACAGATCGTTGGCGTCAAAGGCTAAAAAGTTGGGTTCCCAAAACTCTTCCATATGTGCAGCGGCCGTTTCTTGGCCCAATTGGCGGTGCAGCTTGTTACGGTAGAATGCCTGCGATGGCCCCCATCCAGCCCATATCCGCGCAAACGCCCGGATGCCGTTTGTTGGATTGTCCTGATACCGGCTATCAGCAAAAGCAGGGTCGGCAAGCAGTCCCGCCTTTACCCCCTCAAGAAAAACCCAATTATGCGGGGCAGTAGCGGCGCTTCCACACCAGCAGATCATACGCTCAACACGATCAGCAAAAATTGCCGCCCAGTGATTGGCCTGCTGTCCCCCCATGGAAAAGCCGGTGACGAGCGCCAACGACTTGAGCAGCCTCATCTGACTGGGCCAGGTTAATTGTTAGTGCATGATTGGCCTCTGATCCAGTGGTATGATGGCTTCAGGAGCTGGCGGGCGATAGCCCAACGCACTGTGTGGTCTCTTTGTGTTGTAGTGTTTCCTCCATTCTTCGATGATTATCTGTGCTTCTCGTAAGCTGTAGAAGATCTCTCCGTTGAGCAGTTCATCTCTGAACCTG
>JADHLH010000063.1 GCA_016780765.1 Alphaproteobacteria bacterium
CACCGCCGGTGGGACTGGCGGCCTTTGCGGCGGCGGCCATTTCGCGCGGAGATCCGATCCGCACCGGTATTCAGGGTTTCAGCTATGACATCCGGACCGCAATGTTGCCCTTCATGTTCATTTTCAACACCGATATTCTGCTGATCGATGTGACCTTCCTTGACGGTGTGATTGTCTTCATCGCCTCGGTTGCTGGCATGCTGGCATTCTGTTCGGCGGTCCAGCACTACATGTTTGTGCGCAACCGGATCTGGGAAAGCCTGTTGTTGCTGGTGATCGCCTTTTCGATGTTCCGCCCGGATTTCTGGCAAGACAGGGTCTCGCCGCCCTATATCGAAATTCCCGGCCATGAGGTGCTGAGCAGGCTGGGTGATGACGGGCCGAACGGCCTTGCCGGGGACCAGCGCTTGCGGGTGCAGTTGAGCGGACCGGACTTTGACGATGCTGACAGAATTCTGCAACGCAATGCCATTCTGGAACTGGATGGCGCGCTGACAGCTGATATGCGTCTGGAACAGGCTGGCCTGATGCTGGATATCAGCGATGGCATAGCCATTGTCGGACAGCCGTTCCCGGGCATGCCGCTGTTTCAGGAGCTTGGAGATTTCGACTTTTATGCAGATCGGCCGGTGACGCTGGATTATCTGTTTGTCGAGACACCTGACAGGCCTGCGCGGGCGTTTTTCTATCTGCCATTTCTTGCTGTTCTGTTGGTTATTGGTATCATACAGAATCGCCGTAAGCGGCAGTCTGCAGGTTAGTTAGCGGAGATCGGGTGAAAAGCAGACATGTATTCGGGCGGCATAACGAGGCTGATATGCCCGTCGCCGTCGCCGGTGAGGGCTGCTTTGTCATTGATCAGGCGGGCAATCACTATCTTGACGGGTCAGGCGGGGCGGCGGTGTCGTGCCTTGGCCATTCCGACAAGGCCGTGCGCGCCGCTGTGCAGGAACAGGCGGACAGCTTGTGTTTTGCCCATACGGCTTTTTTCACCAGCAAGCCTGCGGAAAACCTTGCCGAGCGTCTGGCCGGGCTGGCGCCGGATGGCCTGAACCGTGTCTATCTTGTCTCCAGCGGGTCAGAGGCCATCGAAGCGGCGCTGAAGCTGGCACGGCAATATTATCTTGAGATCGGACAGCCTGAACGGCATCGCGTGATTGCGCGCCGGCAGAGCTATCATGGCAACACGCTGGGGGCGCTGGCGGCTGGTGGCAACCAGTGGCGACGCAAGCAATTTGAACCCCTGCTGGTGGAAACAAGCCTTGTTGCGCCCTGTTACAGCTATCGTGACCAGCGGCAGGATGAAACGCCCGAAGCCTATGGACTGCGCGTTGCAGATGAGCTGGAAACAGAAATTCTGGCTGTTGGACCGCAGAATGTAATGGCCTTCATTGCCGAGCCGGTAGTGGGGGCGACTGCAGGTGCGCTGACTCCGGTAAAGGGCTATTTCCAGCGCATTCGCAACATCTGTAATCGCCATGGCGTGCTGCTGATCCTGGATGAGGTCATGTGCGGAATGGGCCGCACGGGCCATCTGTTTGCTTGTGAGGCCGAAAATATTGTGCCGGATATCGTGACCATCGCCAAAGGGCTGGGTGCCGGTTATCAGCCTATCGGCGCGATGCTGTGTCAGGACTTCATCTTTGATGCAATTGGTGCCGGCTCTGGATATTTCCAGCATGGACACACCTATCTGGGGCATCCGATGGCCTGCGCAGCAGCCGGCGCGGTGCTGACCCGTCTTGTTGATGACGGGTTGGTTACCGGCGTCACTGCCAAGGGGGCGCAGCTTCGCAGCCAGCTGGAAGCGGCATTGGGCCAGCATCCGCATGTTGGTGATATCCGCGGGCGCGGACTGTTCATCGGGTTGGAACTGGTTGCAGACCGTGGCAGCAAGGCGCCCTTTGACCCGTCCCTGGCGCTGTCAGCCCGTATAAAGGCGGCGGCGCTGCAAGCCGGCCTTATCTGTTATCCGGGGCAGGGGACGATCGATGGTGTGGCTGGCAATCATGTGCTGTTGGCCCCGCCCTATATCATCAGCGACAGCGAAATCGAGATGCTGGTAACCCGCCTGACGCAGGCCATCGACAGCAGCTGCGCAATAGCTGCCGCGTGCTGACCGGCCGGATGACAAACGGACAGACATAAAATCCGCCAAGAGACCTTGACCTGATTTCTTGCGCCGGTGCCAAATCGTCCCTGGAAAGCGCCTGACGCGTAAGGGAGACAGGGCCGGATGAAATATAGCCTGAACCATATGAATCGTTGCGCGCGATATGTGATCACTTGTCTGTGGATCATGTGTCTGGCCATCATGGCTGGCAGCGCTGCTGTAAAGGCTGATGGCGCGGCAACACTTGAACGCGACGGGCGCAGCTATGCTGTGCCGCTGCCCAAGGGCTATTGCGATATCACCACCACGCCATTGGGTGTGCTGCTGCATAAATTCCTGGCTGATGTGACAGCGGCCAACAATCTGGCGCCAAGGGTTGATATCATTTTTCAGAATTGTGCCGCCGAGGCCATTTTCCCCTGGGGCTATGTTGCCACCAACAATCTTGGCGGCGTTATCAACAGCCAGCAGGTTCTGAACAGGATGCGCGCCGACCTGTTTGGCCAGACAGAGCTGCTGGAAGATCTGCTGGAAGCCAGCGGCAACGTCAATATCGACACCATTTCCGAATGGGGTGTCGATATAAGTGAGGTCACGCCCGGCGCGCCTACCATCATCTGGACCGATGCACATTCGATTGTCACGCTGGTCGACAGCACCGTGGTTGTCGAGGGCGCGAAAGCCACTGAACGGCTGATTTCGTCGGGAACTGTATTTGACGGGCTGATCTTTGAATTCGCCATCTATGATGACAAGATCGAGAACGGTATTGATGTGAAAGCCTCCGCGGTTGATCTGGCGAAGAACGGGCATGAGCTGAAACTGATGAATAATGGTGTGTCGCGCCAGACATCTGGCACCGCATCGCAAAAGAAAAACTGACGGCCATGCGGCCCGCAAACGCGAATCTTTGCGATGGCCACACTGGACCCACGGCACCGGACCTGATACCACCGGGCAAACAACAAAGGATTGGACAAAGATGCTGAAAGTCTATCTTTCGGGTGAAATTCACACTGATTGGCGCGATCAGATCACGGCCGCTGCCGACAACCTCGAAGTTGTGTTTTCCGGACCCGTTACCGACCATGCGGCAAGCGATGATTGCGGCGTCGAGATCATGGGCGCCGAGCCTGACAAGTTCTGGCACGATAACAAGGGCGCGCGCCTGAATGCCATCCGCACGCGAAAAGGCATCGCCGATGCTGATATCGTCGTTGTGCGGTTTGGCGAGAAATACAAGCAATGGAACGCGGCATTTGACGCCGGTTATGCGGCGGCGCTGGGAAAATCGCTGATCATTATGCATGGTGCGGACCATCAGCATGCGCTGAAAGAGGTGGACGCGGCCGCGCTGGCAATTGTTGAGGAACCGGCACAGGTGGTCAGCATCCTGCGTTATGTGCTGGCGGGCAGGCTCGTCAAGTGAAACGCCGGTGAATTGCGGGGCGGGGCGCGGCCTGCGCGGCTATTACGCGTATTACCGCCGAGGCGATCTGGCCTGCTTCAGGATCATGTCGGCACCTTTTTCAGCGATCATCACCGTAGGCGAGTTGGTGTTGCCTGACGTAATCGTCGGCATGATCGAGGCGTCGACCACCCGTAATCCGTCTATACCATGAACGTGCAGCTGGTCATCCACCACGGCGTCAGCATCGCTGCCCATCCGCGCGGTGCCCACCGGATGAAAGATGGTCGTGCCAATATCGCCGGCCTTTTTGGCGAGATCCTCATCGCTTTCGAATTCAATGCCCGGCAAATATTCCTGCGGGGTGAAGGGGGCCAGTGGGGCCTGCGCCATGATCCGGCGTGTTAGACGCAACGAGTTTGCGGCCACCATACGGTCACCGGGCGTTGACAGATAGTTTGGCCGGATCAGCGGCTTGTCACCAGGGTCAGTTGAACGGATGGTCACGCTGCCACGGCTTTGTGGGCGCAGATTGCAGACGCTGGCGGTGATCGCCGGAAATTCGTGCAGCGGCTGGCCAAATGCATCCAGCGACAGGGGCTGCACGTGATATTGCAGGTCCGGTGTGTCCAGCGCCTCATCAGATTTTGTGAAGACGCCAAGCTGGCTGGGCGCCATCGACATGGGCCCGCTGCGGCGCAATGCGTATTCCAGCGCAATACGGGCGCGCCCGAACAGACTGCGGGCGCGTTCATTCAGCGTCACAGTATTGCCAACCTTGTAAATCGCACGAATTTGCAGATGGTCCTGCAGATTGCCGCCAACCCCCGGCAGATCATGGCGCACGGTAATGCCGTGCTGGCCCAGCAGGGCCGCCGGGCCGATACCTGAGAGCTGCATGATCTGCGGGCTGCCAATGGCACCAGCAGACAGGATTGTGTCCGCTTCGGCCGTGGCCGATTTCAGCACATTGCCATGCCGGAACAGGACGCCGGTGACGCGCCGGCCATCCATCTTGAGACTGTCCACCTGTGCATTGGTCAGCACTTTCAGGTTGCGTCGTTTAAGGGCCGGTTTCAGAAACGCTGTGGCACTGCTCCAGCGCACACCGCGCCGCTGATTGACCTTGAAATAGCCAACCCCTTCATTATTGCCGCGATTGAAGTCATCAGACGCCGGAATGCCGGCTGACAGGCAGGCATCGTGAAAGGCATCAAGGATTTCCCATGACAGGCGCTGCGATTCAACCCGCCACTCGCCACCTTCGCCGTGCAGATCATCGGCACCCGTCGCATTGTCCTCGGATCGCATGAAATAGGGCAGGACATCATCCCAGCCCCACCCCGTATTGCCGAGTTGCCGCCAGTGATCATAGTCACGTGCCTGACCTCGCATATAGATCATACCGTTGATCGAAGAACAGCCGCCAAGAATGCGGCCACGCGGATAGACGAGCGAGCGGCCATTCAGACCGGCTTCAGCCTCGGTTTTCATCATCCAGTCAGTGCGCGGATTGCCGATGCAGTAAAGATAGCCGACCGGAATTTTCACCCAGATGTAATTATCCTTGCCGCCGGCCTCGAGCAGCAGCACCCGGTTTGCCGGATCATCGCTCAGCCGGTTTGCCAGCACACACCCCGCTGACCCGGCCCCGATAATGATATAGTCAAATGTACCAACCGATTGTGGTTCCGATGCTGCCATCAGCTGTCGACCTCCCCGCCGCCACACGACATTAGGGGCGCGCGCCCGGCGGGTCCAGTCGGAAATCGGCTGTCTTTCGTGGTTGCAGCGCGATGCGGTATCAGAACCGTTCCTGCCAGGGACGCAGTTCCAGTTCCCAGCCCCAGGCACTGCGATGCTGGTGATGAAACTGCAGATAAGCATCGGCAATCGCATCAGGGTCGAGCATGCGATCGGTGCCATCATCCTGCCGTCCTGTGCGTTTGGAGCGGATGCCCCCGTCAATGACGAAATGACCAATATGAATATTTTGCGGGTGCAGTTCACGGGCCAGTGACTGGGCAAGCCCGCGCAGCCCGAATTTACCCATGGCAAACACAGATGAATTGGCAAAGCCCTTCACCCCGGCTGTGGCACCGGTGAAAAACAGGCTGCCCGACCCGCGCGCCAACATGCGCCTTGTCGTTTGCTGGGCCACCAGAAACGCGCCAAAGCATGTCACCTCGATAGCGGCACGCGCGGCGGCCGGGTCAATGTCGGTGACCGGCCCGGGCACACGCGCCGAGGGATTGTAGACAACCAGATCAGGCATTCCGATTTCAGCATCGACCGCAGTGAACAGACGGTCCACATCATCAATTGAACTGGCGTCACACAGATGCAGGCTGGCACCTGTTTCGTCGGCAACGCTGCGGGCCTTTTCGCCGGTGCGGGCTGCCAGAACGATGCGCATGCCATCCTCGGCACATCGCTTTGCCAGCGCCGCGCTGAGGCCGGACCCGGCACCAATGATGAGAGCAGATGATGACATGGGACATTTCCTTTTGCTGAAAGCACACACGTTAACGATGATAGCGTAACCGCAACAGGCGCAATCAGCGACAGAAATCCATCGCGCAAAAGGGGGCGCTGATGATCAGGATATGGGGAACTGCGCGTGCATTACAAAGGCTAGTCTGTCGCCTGTGCTGTTTCAGCGGCGCGGCGGCGTTCACGATTCAGCGAATAGAGCCCGGTCACAATGATGATGGCAGTGCCGATTGTGGTTGGCAGATCAGGCAGATCACCAAATAACAGAAACCCCAAAGAAATGGCCCAGATCATCGAGGTGTAGCGAAAGGGCGACACAAACCCCAGATCGCCAGTCCGAACCGCCATCACCGAAAACAGATAGCCGCCAATGACCGCGACGCCGGCACCGGTGATATAGACCCACATGAACGGATCAATCGCAACCCATTGCACACCCGGAAGAGTAACCGCACCAAGCCCGCAGATGGCAACCGCCGTTGCCAGCGCCACCGGCAGTGACGGCACATCATGTGACAGCTGACGGGTGAGGATTTCGCGCAGCGTTACAGCGGCAACAGCGCCAAGAGCCCACAGCGAATAAATCGAGAATCCCGTCATGCCTGGGCGGATGATAAGCAATACACCGGACAGGCCGACCATGATGGCAAGCCAGCGCCGCCAGCCAACCGGTTCACCCAGAAACAGGGCTGCCGCCATGGTCACCGTCAGTGGCAAGGCCTGCAGGATGGCGGTGACATTGGCAAGCGGCATATGCGCCAATGCGGTCAGAAAGCCGACGGTGGCCGCGACCTCGCTGATCACCCGCAGCAGCACCAGCTTGCTGTCACGCGGGGCCAGCCGCACGATCAGCACGCGCGCCCGCCACGCCATGAACGCCAGCAAGGGTACGGTAACCAGCGCGCGCAGAAAGATGCCCTGATAGATCGACATGTCGGCAAACAGTGCTTTCATCAGCCCGTCATTCAGGACGAATGAAAACATGCTGATGGCCATCAGCATCGCGCCGCGACTGTTGGAAGATTGTGGCATGGAAAGATACTACCCTGTGCGCGGTGACTATACAGGCTTTTCGCGTTGCTGCTATGGTGTCGCTCTTTTTCGTGGAGCTTTTTCTCTCGTGTCCGAAACCGCAATGCGCCGCATTGCCCCGCCGTTATGGCTGCTGGCACTCACGGTGTCAGGTGTCAATATCGGCATGGCTCTGCTTGCGCCCGCCATTCCGCTGTTGCGCGATGACCTGTCAGCCTCTGCCGATGAAGCGCAGCTGGTACTCAGTGCTTTTCTGATTATGCTGGGGCTTGGCCAGCTGGTGGCCGGGTCGATGTCTGATACGCTTGGCCGCCGCCCGGTGTTGCTGGCAGGATCGCTGCTGTTCACGGTTGCCGGTGCGGCCGCGCTGATATCACCGAACATCGAATTGCTGATTGTCGCACGTGCGCTGCAGGGATTTGGTGCATCGGCCTGCATGGCGGTTGGCCGGGTGATCATCAATGACAGTTTTGACAAGACCGAGGCCGGGCGTCAGCTGTCGACCATAACGATGATCATGGCGATCGTGCCGATGCTGGGCTTTGCCGGCGGCGGTCTGGTTGCGGATATCATCGGATGGCGGGGAACGGTGGGCATCATGGTGATCACAGCCGGTGTCATCTTTTTGGCGAATATGGCGCTGCTGGCCGAGACCAATCACAACCGTGTGGCCCGGGCACCAATTTTGACGGTGGTCGGTGTTTTCTATCTGCTGCTGCGCAAGCGTGAATTCGTTGTTCATGCCACCAGCGGGGCGTTGTTGACAGCGGCGTTCTTTGCGCTTGGCGGGTTCATGCCCTATGAGTTCCAGCGCCTTGGTGCCAGCGCGACAATGATCGGGTTGCTGTTCAGCATCACCGCTTTTGGCTATATGTCAGGCAATAACCTAAGCCGCTATATGGGGCCACGACTGGGATTGGAGCGGACCGTCTTCATCGGCGGTATGGTGAGCCTTGCTGCCGTAGTGATGTTGCTTGCACTGTATCTGGCGGGATTGGCAGCAGCGCTGGTCATTGCCGGATGTCTGTATTTCTTTGGTGTGGCGAACGGCCTTGTGGTGGCGAATTCGATCATATGCGCGGTGCGTGCTGCCGGGCCAAACAGCGGGGCCGCCACCGGCCTGTGCGGGGCCATGCAGATGATCGGCAGCGCCGGCTTTGGCAGCCTGATCATCGCGCTGGGCGGGGACCAGAATTTCCTTCTCGCCCTTGGCGTTGTCATTTTTATGTCCGGGATGGCCGCGCTGGCTTCATGGATGGGCGCGCGCCTGCCATCCTGATGCTTTTCTGGCAACGGGCTGCGGGAACCAGAATTGTCGTCAGCCGCGCGATTAATCTATTGCCATGCGGGATGCTCTTTGCTAGATACGCCCGACGGTAGCGACACTAGTCACTGTAAAACATTGAGGCCGCCAGATCGTGGGGATGTGGAACCGCGCGGTGCGACCGATTTTTGCGTTTGTCTGGTATCTCTGGCGTATTATGAAACTTGTATCGGCACCGAACCAATCATGGCAAAAACATCGCCAGCACAATTTGTAAGGCAGGTCCGCCAGGAAATCTCTCGTATTTCCTGGGCCAGTCGTCGCGAAACCGGGACCGCCACCATCACTGTTTTTGTGATGGCGACAATTGCTGCTTTGTTTTTTCTTCTGGTCGACATGGTGCTCTCGAACATCGTTCAGCTGGTTCTGGGGCTTGGCGGGTAACCGCAGGGCGAGGGCCGGACGGCGATACTGAGACGGAAAGCGTTTGGCAATGGCAATACGTTGGTATGTGCTGCATGTTTTCTCCGGTTCGGAGAAAAAGGTTGCACAGCTGATCACCGAACAGGCGGAGAGCAACGAGCTGACGCATCAGATCGAGGACGTCATGGTGCCCACCGAAGAGGTGGTTGAAGTGCGCCGGGGTGCCCGTGTTCAGAGCGAGCGCAAGTTCTTTCCCGGGTATATTCTGGTGAAGATGGAGCTGACCGACGAAGCGTGGCAGCTGGTGACCAGCCAGCCGCGCGTGACCGGTTTCCTTGGTGGCAAGGGCAAGCCCGTACCGATTACCAATGCAGAGGCCGAGCGGCTGATGCATCAGATGAGCGAAGGCGTCGAGCGCCCCCGCACCACTGTCACATTCGACATTGGCGAGCAGGTGCGCGTTTCAGATGGACCGTTTGCATCCTTTAACGGTTTTGTCGAAGAGGCTGATGATGACAAGGCGCGCCTGAAGGTGACCGTGTCGATTTTTGGTCGGTCGACACCTGTCGAGCTGGAATACAGCCAGGTCGAAAAAATTTAGCAATGCGGTGGCAACCGTTCGAGAGGCGGACCACCGGGGTTAGGGACAACTATCAATGGCAAAGAAGATCGAAGGCTATCTCAAGCTGAACATTCCTGCCGGCGCGGCGAATCCATCGCCGCCTGTCGGTCCGGCACTTGGTCAGCGTGGCGTCAATATCATGGAATTCTGCAAGGCGTTCAATGCAGCGACAGATTCGCTGGAAAAAAACATGCCGGTGCCGGTGGTGATCACTGTCTATCAGGACAAGTCGTTTACCTTTGTGACCAAGACCGCGCCGGTCAGCTATTTCCTGAAGAAGGCCGCTGGCATGAACAAGGGCGGGCAAGAGCCCGGGCGTACGGTGGCCGGCTCGGTCACAACGGCGCAGGTGCGTGAGATCGCCGAGCAGAAGATGGGCGATATGAACGCCGTTGATGTTGATGGTGCCATGGCCATGGTGCGCGGGTCTGCCCGTGCCATGGGCCTTGAAGTTGTGGAGGGCTAACCGATGGCGAAGATCAGCAAGAGAAAACAAGCCGCAAACGAGATCGACCGTAGCCGCAGCTACCCGCTGGCAGAGGCCGTGTCGATGATCAAGGCAAGTGCCGCTGCGTCAAAATTCGATGAGACAATTGAAATCGCCATGAACCTCGGTATTGACCCACGTCATGCCGACCAGATGGTGCGCGGCGTCATCGCCATGCCGAACGGTACCGGCAAGACCATGCGCGTGGCCGTGTTTGCCCGTGATGCCAAGGCTGATGAAGCCAAGGAAGCTGGCGCCGACCTGATCGGTGCCGAGGACCTTGCCGAAGCCATCCAGGGCGGCGAGTCCAACTTCGAGCGCGTCATTGCCAGCCCTGACATGATGGGCGTGGTTGGCCGGCTTGGCAAGGTGCTGGGCCCACGCGGCCTGATGCCGAACCCGAAGCTGGGTACGGTCACAGTTGATGTCGGTGCTGCGGTAAAGGCGGCCAAGGCCGGTGAAGTTCAGTACCGGGCTGAAAAAGCCGGTGTTGTGCATGCCGGTGTCGGCAAGGCGAGTTTCGATGAAGCAAAGATCATCGAAAACGCTGCTGCCTTCATCGATGCCGTGCGCAAGGCGCGCCCGTCTGGCGCAAAGGGTACATATATTCGCAAGATCACGATCAGTTCGACCATGGGGCCGGGCATTATGGTCGAGGATGTAGCCTGAATATAGATAACGAATTCTTCGGCGCGTTCGCGCGGCGATGAACAGGGGCGGGGATGGAGATCCCTGTCCCGCACCTGTCCAAGACTGCAGGGGTCAGCAAGGTGGCTGGCTTAATGTCCTGCAATAGACGGGAGCAAGAGCAGGTTTCTGCTTGAACTTCTTGATGGGCAGGCCAGCGAACTGGTCATTTGACTGGTTCCTTTTTGCAACCGAGGCACGGCGGTAATCACCGCCACGCCTCATAACGAGCGGAGACGATCGGTGAACAGAGACGAAAAAGCCGAACTGATCGAAACCCTGCAGACCACCCTGAATGCATCGACAACAGTTGTTGTTGCACATCAGGTTGGGATGACCGTTGCTGAGAGCGGCGACCTGCGTGCGAAAATGCGGGAAGCTGGAGCTGGCTTCAAGGTAACCAAGAACCGGATTGCCAAGCTGGCACTCAACGACACGCCGCACACGGCGCTGGAAGCGTTGTTCACCGGACCGACTGCCATTGGCACGTCGGCTGACCCGGTGGCAGCTGCGAAAGTGCTCGTGAACTACGCCAAGGATAACGACAAGCTGACAATCGTCGGCGGCAGCATGGACGGGAAAGCCCTGGACAAGGCTGGCGTCGAGATGCTGGCTAAAATGCCGTCCCTTGACGAGCTGCGTGGAAAGCTTGTCGGAGTCCTTCAGGCCCCGGCAGCCAAGCTCGCCCGTGTTACCCAGGCTCCGGCCGGCAAGGTGGCACGCGTGATCAAGGCGCGTTCAGACCAACTGCAGGAGGGCTGATAGCCCCGATCAGACGTTCAAGCCTAATGGAGTAAATCATGGCTGATATTGAAAAAATCGCAGAAGAACTTTCAACCCTGACCGTACTTGAAGCCGCTGAGCTGGCAACGCTTCTGGAAGAAAAGTGGGGCGTTTCCGCCGCCGCTGCTCCCGTAGCAATGGCCATGCCTGCTGGTGGCGGTGACGCCGGTGCCGCAGCAGAGGAACAGACAGAATTTGATGTCGTCCTCACCGCTGTTGGTGCTTCCAAGATCAATGTGATCAAGGAAGTCCGCGCTATCACCGGTCTCGGACTGAAAGAAGCCAAAGACCTCGTCGAAGGTGCACCAAAGCCTGTAAAGGAAGGTGTCGCCAAGGAAGAGGCCGAGGAAATCAAGGGCAAGCTGGAAGAAGCTGGCGCATCCGTCGAGGTCAAGTAACCCGGCGTGGCCAGTCATTCCGACTGCCATACAAAAATTTTGCACCGGGCGGTTTTTGCCGTCCGGTGCAAGGTCGTTTATTGCCACCAGATTTTTTGCGGCTTCAACGCCGCGGCTGATGGCCCGACAGTCCGCCCACATGCACAAGCCTGCATGGGGCTGTCGTTTAACAGTTAACTGACGAGGTACCCCTGATGGCATCGCAAATTAGCACTCTCGACAGTCGCCGGCGTGTGCGCCGGACATTTGGTCAGCTTGCCGAAGTGGCGGCAATGCCAAATCTGATTGATGTGCAGCGCTCCAGCTATGACACTTTCCTGCAGATGGACATTGCCGCGCACCAGCGCGACGATCATGGCCTCGAGGAAACCTTCAAGTCGATCTTCCCGATTGAGGATTTTGCCGGGCGCGCCAAGTTGGAGTTCGTGTCCTATGATCTGGAAACGCCGAAATACGATGTTGAGGAATGTCAGCAGCGCGGTCTGACATTCGCGTCTTCGCTGAAGGTGACATTGCGCCTTGAAGTGTGGGAAGAGGACGAGGTTACCGGTGCGCGTTCGATCCGCGACATCAAGGAGCAGGATGTCTATATGGGCGACATGCCGCTGATGACATCCAATGGTACCTTTATCGTCAACGGTACCGAGCGCGTGATTGTTTCGCAGATGCATCGCTCGCCAGGCGTGTTTTTTGATCATGACCGGGGCAAGACACATGCCTCTGGCAAGCTGTTGTTTGCTGCCCGCGTTATTCCTTACCGTGGCTCGTGGCTCGATTTCGAGTTTGATGCCAAGGATATCTTGAACGTTCGTATCGATCGCAAGCGCAAGCTGCCCGTCACGACCTTCCTGATGGCGCTGCCGAACGCAGACTCGCTTGCCTATCAGGCGACATGTGCCGAGTCGGGCGAAGATGTTGATCCGGGCCAGATTGTCGGCATGGCGCGTGACGAAATTCTTCAGGAATTCTACAAGACCGTCACCTACAAGCGTGCC
>JADHLH010000064.1 GCA_016780765.1 Alphaproteobacteria bacterium
GAGATCACCGTACCCGACGCGCCCCGCCCGAACGAGATCCTGGTGGTGCTCGCACTCGGCATTGGAGGCCGGCCATTGAAGCGCATCAAGCCAGACTAGATCCTGGTGATCACCGCCGAAATGCTATGCGCAGACCGGCGGCTGCGGCGCAAAAAATCCGGCCCATAGATTGCCGGCCCATAGATGGCAGCAACGCGCATCCACATCCAAAATGACGCGGCGTGCGACGGTGTTATCCCCCTTGGTGGCGGGTCACTGTTTGATCAGGTCCAGGCGGTGCGTCTTCATCAAGAACCGATAGCGCGAGGCGAAAGCATGCTAGCACATGCTCTTGATCCACCCCATCTCTTTGCAGCCGAAGCGCACTTTGCAATTGTGCATAAATATAGAGTGCAACGATTGATGACGGCATCGCTGGACTGATTTCGCCCGCCCCTCTGGCTCTCTCAACCCAGTTTTCAAGCTGTTGAAGGCTTTCCTGACGAATGGATTCAATCGTTTGGACCGTCAAACTGCCAAATTCCCCTTTTGCCTCATACATATCTGCATGCAGGCAGCCGGCGGGCAGTCCGATCGCGTCTCTGTCCATTTGCAAGAAAGCGACAAGAGACGTCACCGTCTGATTAAACGGCTGCTCCACTTGCAGGATATGATGGAACTGAGACAGAATTCTGGCACGGTATTCCAGAAGCACCGCTTGTTTCAGCCCGTCTTCACCATCGAACGCACGATAAATTCCAGGCTTTGAGACACCGGCTCGCTTGCAGATTTCATTCAATGAAACCTTTGAAGAGCCGTCTCTCCAATAGCTTATCAAGGCGACTTCGATCACCTGATCTCTATTAAAAGTTTGAGGGCGGCCACGCTTCGAATTTTCTTTTACATTCACTTTTGAACCAGTCGGTACTTTAATCGTTGCGAACTCACATAAAGTAAGATACCAGATGGTATATAAATTACAGGTGAAGGTAAACAGACATGTCAAATGGCGTAACAAACGGCCAAGAAAAAGTTCTGCTAACGGGCGTATCAGGTTTTATTGGGCTTCACTGCGCAAAGCAGCTAATTGAGACGGGATTCAAGGTCCGCGGAACAGTAAGAAGCCTTGAAAAGCAGACGCAAGTCGAAGACGTCATGGCCACTCGTAATATCGATACCAAGAGCCTTGAGTTTACCCTTTTAGATCTGACTACCGATGCCGGTTGGGAAGCAGCAATGGAGGGGTGCCAATATGTCATGCACGTTGCCTCTCCCTTTTGGATCGCCAATCCTAAAAATGAAGCTGAGATGATGGCGCCAGCTATTGAGGGCACGCTGCGTGTGCTTCGCGCCGCGCAAAAAGCAAAAGTCAAAAGGGTCATTCTGACAAGTTCGATTGTTTCGATGATGTCCAGTATTCGTCGTGGTGTCTTTACAGCCGATGACTGGACTGACGTCACCTACCCGAATCTAAGCACCTACATCAAAAGCAAAACACTTGCCGAACGAGCAGCGTGGAATTTTGTAGACGAAAACGAAGGTCCTGAACTGGTTGTTATTGCTCCCGGGGGGGTATTTGGCCCGCCTCTTGGAACAGATATCACAGGCCAGTCTTTAACAGTGCTGGCAAAGATGCTTGATGGAAAGGTGCCGATGGTACCAGATGCCGCCTTTCCAATGGTGGATGTGAGAGATGTAGCCAAGCTCCATGTCGATGCAGTTAAAAACAAATATGCTGCTGGGCAACGTTTTATTGCCTCTGGTACGGAACCGATTGGTTTTGCTGATGCTGCACAGATTTTACTAGATGAAGGGTATAAGGGACCAAGCACTAAAAAAGCCCCAAGCTGGCTGCTCAAAATCATGGCCATATTCGATAGAGAGGCGAAAGGGATGCTCGCTTTAGTTGGTATGTATTTGACAGCAGATAATTCGAAAACGCGTGACACGTTCAATTGGACACCAACGCCATTTAAGCAGTCATTACTTGATACAGCGGCTGCCGTTCAAAACATCAGGAACAAGTAGGGGTGATGATTTTCAATCATACTGTTGTTTGCATACAAAGCGGCGACAGATTCATTGCTGAAAACATCTAGCCGTGTTGTCGCTGGAAAAAGCCTCGCCCAACAATGAAGCCAAACAGAGCACTCGTATCTTGTGAAAAAGAAATATGTTCAAACAGAGACTTATGGAGTTCTTATGCCAGACGTGATTATCAGCTTTACCACAATTGAGTTTCCTGACCAGAGCGTTATGGAAAAGGCGGGTGACGTTTTCAAAACGGAGATGGTGCTGTTGGCTGACAAGCTGCGGCCAATGGGAATGATACGCTTCCACTCCAGCCGCATGTTCATGCCAGAAGGCAAGCTCATGTTTGGAAACTGGCTCGAATATCGCGACATGGAGGCCTATGAGGCCTGCGATAAAATTTGGAATGAAAATGCGGCCAGTTTTGGTGAAAAATACGGTGAACTTTTTGCCGATGTGAAGGTCGAATCCTATCGCGGACAGGTAGCAAGCGACTTCACGTGAACAGCCAATTGACATGATATGTATGCCAATCGGGACACACCCCAAAAAAACAAAAAGTGACCACCCCGTACCCAGTGCACGATGCACGGCAAGCCATTCGCGCTGCAGGGGGTGGTTACATAAGGGTGAAAGCGGCCTTTATGCGCTGCTCGCCAGCCCATTAATTGGCAGGCTGTTTTCAGCCGGCTCACCATCCGTAATGCCAATGTCACAGAGCCGAAATATCGGCGTCACAAAAGGTACGTATCTACGTCATCACAGTGCAATCGCGGGGGTGTTCTCTTGCTTGATGATGACAAAAATGTCCTCGCGTTCAGAACCATCTGGATCTCTGACACGCATCTCGGAACGCCAGGGTCCCGTGCCAAAGAGCTGCTGCATTTTCTGAAATATACGCGAAGCGAAACCCTGTATCTGGTCGGCGACATCATTGATGGCTGGCAGCTGAAAAAACGCTTCTACTGGCCGCAGGAACATAATGACGTTATCCAGAAACTGCTGCGAAAAGCGCGTCACGGCACCCGCGTGATCTATATTCCGGGCAATCATGATGAAGCTGCCCGCCATTATCTTGGCTATAATTTCGGTGATGTCGCGATCAAGGAAGATGACATTCACCAAACGGCAGATGGCAAACGTCTTTGGGTTGTGCATGGCGATCTGTTCGACAATGTCATCCAGCATGCCCGCTGGCTCGCCTATCTTGGTGACCGTGCATATACGGCTTTGCTGAAACTGAACCGGCTCCTGAATTTTGTCCGCAGCATATTCAACATGCCTTACTGGTCGCTTTCGCAGTTTCTGAAACATCGCGTGAAATCGGCAGTCTCGTTTATCTCGGCTTTCGAAACAGCGATGCTTACCGAGACCCGCAGACGCCAATGCGACGGCGTTGTTTGCGGCCATATCCACAAGCCGGAGATGCGCGAGGTCGACGGCATGTTGTACCTGAATGACGGTGACTGGGTAGAATCTCTCTCCGCGCTTGTTGAACATCATGATGGCCGGCTTGAATTGGTGAACTGGCAGAATGCCGACAGCAGGGTCAAAAAAAAGGCATCTCGTTCCATGCCGGAACATGAACCGGCACTTCCCGGCGTAGGTATGTAAATTTGAAAATCGCAATCATTACCGACGCGTGGTATCCGCAGATCAACGGGGTCGTGCGCACGCTGACCAAAACAGTCGAGGGATTGAAGGCGCGCGGCCATGACGTGATTATGGTTACACCCGAAACATTCCGTACGGTTCCCTGCCCAACCTATCCCGAAATTCGACTGTCAATTTTCCCGGGCAAGCGGGTGTCAGCACAACTGCGTGCCTTTGGCCCGGATTGCCTGCACATCGCCACCGAGGGGCCGCTTGGCCTGGCGGCACGCGCTTTTGCAAGACGCAACCAACTGGCTTTCACCACTGCATATCACACGCGCTTTCCTGAATATGTAGCCTCGCGCATCCGTATCCCGCTCAGCTGGACCTACGCGTTTCTGCGCTGGTTCCATGGACCGGGCAATGCGGTGATGGCCCCGACAAACGCTGTCCTGAACGATCTTGTTTCCTGGCGCATTGGCAATCCGGTCATCTGGCCGCGCGGTGTTGATCTTGACCTTTTCAAACCAGAAGACAACGCCAGGAAAACCACAAGAAAGAGCAACCCAATTTTCATCAATGTGGGCCGTGTCGCGGTAGAGAAGAATATTGAGGCGTTCCTTGATCTGGACCTTCCGGGTGAGAAATGGATTGTCGGCGGTGGCCCCGCGTTGGCGCACATGAAGACGCGCTATCCACATGTGCGATTCTTTGGTCCAAAGCAGATGGACGAGCTTCCTGCGATCTATAATCAGGCCGATGTGTTCGTCTTTCCCAGTCGCACGGATACGTTCGGTCTGGTCCTGCTGGAGGCAATGGCCTGCGGCCTGCCTGTTGCCGCCTTCCCGGTCACCGGTCCAATTGATGTGATCGGCGATTCAGCTGCCGGCGTTCTTGACGAGGATCTGGGTCATGCCGCAATTCGCGCGACAAAGATCAAGCGGGCAACAGCACGCGCACATGCCGAAACCTTTTCCTGGGATAACGCGACAGACATTTTCGCCAGCCATCTGGTCGAGGCACGCGATTCAAAGGATGGCTATCACATCGCCGATAACCCGCATAAGGACAATCACGGCATCACACGTGCTGTCGGCGCTGCGCGCAACAGCTGGGCCGGTCTCGTCTTTGCCATCCGCGAAGAGAGCGCCTTTCGCCAGGAGCTGCTGCTGGCAGCAATCCTTGTCCCGTTGGCACTGTGGATGCCAGCAACCGCAATCGAGACAGGATTGATGCTTGCCAGCGTGCTGATCGTTTTGATTGTGGAACTGCTGAACTCAAGCGTTGAAGCGGCTGTCGATCGTATCAGTTACAAGACACACGGCCTGTCCAAACGTGCCAAGGACTATGGCAGCGCGGCCGTCATGCTCGCGCTTCTTTTGTGCGGCATCACCTATGTCAGCGTCGGTGCAAAATACTATCTTTGAAATCTGATCACTGAAATGCGATGCCTGTAATGCAATAACGGACGGGCCAGACATAAGTTATGTCCTGTAACAGCCGCAAGACAAAGTCAGCTGGCGGCGGCTATCACGCGACCTGGCGTCCCTGCGACCAGACACCGCGAATAATTGGCGTTCCATCCACCAGCTTGAACCGCACCAGATCGGCGCGCAGTCCCTCGGCAATCAGACCGCGATCATCCAGCCCAACCGCACGCGCGGGGGCCAGCGTTACCGTGGTCATCGCCCTGGCCATATCTTCAATCATCTGTCCCATCTTCACGGCCGCCCGCAAAAGCGTCGAGGGGACATAGTCCGAGCTGAGACTGCGCAAATACCCGGGTTCCACCAGATCAATCGCCGAAACATTTCCAGAGTGTGAGCCACCGCGCATCAAATTGGGTGCGCCCATCATCACAGCAATGTCATGATGATCACATTTTTCGGCAGCCGCTATCGTGGTTGGAAATTCGGCAATGCGGCACCCGGCATCTATTGCCATGTCGACATCACCCAGCGTGGTGTCATCGTGACTGGCAAGAATACAGCCAAACTGCCGGGCAAATCCGATGGCATCCTCGCGATGCTTTTCTGCATGCTTCTGGCTGATTGCCTGAAGAGTCGAGAAATGCGCCTGCATCTGCTCATCATCCATTCCGTGTTTGCCTTTGAGATAACGCTCCAGCTGCTTTGTATCGGCAAACTGCCTCTGCCCCGGCGTATGATCCATCAGGCTCAGCAGACCCACGCTATGCGCCGCTCCAAAATCATTCAGTTCCTGCGTAAGCGTCTCTGAACACACCTCTGCGCGTAGATGGATATGGTGATCAATCCGCAAATTATCGCTGTCAATCAGACGCGCAATTGTCTCGGCGGTCTCCAGCGCATAGGGCTCATAGCTTTCGGTATTGTCAGACACTACTGAGCCAACACGCAGCGCATCAAAAACAGTGGTGATACCCGTGCTGGCCAACTCACCATCATGCGCGAGGATCGCGTCAAGCTTGGGCTGGCGCACACCCGGGCGCGGCTTGAGATGCCGTTCCAGATTGTCTGTGTGCAGTTCGACCAGTCCGGCAGACAGATAATCACCATCGATATCGATCGCGCCAGCAGGCACAGTGACTCCACTGGTGATATCGACAATTTTCCCGTTCTCGACATGAACACTGCCATGCAGGATTTCGGATTCAAGAATAATGCTGGCATTGGCAAGGCAAATGTTCGTCACGTTATGATCTCTTTGTGTCGTGGATGCGTTGTTGGCCTGATGCCACACATAGATGACAGACATGTTACAGATTTGCGACCCCTCGCCATCATAACGACTTGATTGCCGTCGCCAGCGAATCACCTGGCGCGCGCATACAGCACCTGTTGCACATCCTGAAATACGCCCGTTTTTGGCACTGCCCGTGAAGTTCAAACAATCACCATGAGTTCGGAAACCGGCCTTTCCGGGGCAAAGACCGTGACCGTCACACTTTGCAACAAAATCGCAATTTCTTTGAAAAGAATGGCTGTTACGACCGATCACTCAACAAGGAAAAGTGCTTCATGTTATCCACTCGCAGCCTGACCAAAAAGTTTGGAACTGTAACCGCCGTAAACGGGGTCTCTCTGGAATTTCACCCGGGAGAGATGGTAGGCATCATCGGACGTTCAGGTGCAGGAAAGTCGACTTTACTGCGTGTGATCAATCGGTTGGCAGACCCCACGGACGGTGAGGTCATTTATGATGACGAGGTCGTGACGGCCCTGCGCGGTCGCGAAAAGCGGGGATGGCAGGCACGCTGTGCCATGATCTTCCAGCAATTCAATCTCGTGCCGCGAGTCGATGTTGTAACAAATGTGCTGTTCGGCACCCTGTACCGCCAGTCAGCGCTTGTCTCGATGCTGTCTTTGTTTTCGCGCGAGGATATTGCCAAAGCAATCGAGATTCTCGACAGGCTCGACATCGTCGATCACGCACCCAAGCGGGCTGAGGCTCTGTCCGGTGGTCAACAGCAACGCGTGGCGATTGCGCGCGCCCTGATGCAGGACCCCGACGTCATCCTTGCCGACGAACCAATCGCCTCTCTTGATCCGATGAATGCGCAAATTGTCATGCAGACACTGCGGCGGATCCATGAAGAGGACAACCGCATGATCATCTGCAACCTGCACACGCTCGATACCGCGCGCACCTATTGCGACCGGGTGATCGGCATGCGGCATGGCGAGGTTGTTTTTGACGGCGCCTCATCTGAGCTGACGGCCAAAGTCGCGCGTGAGATTTACGGGGCTGGTGAAGAATTCAGCGAAGAAACCACCTCAACCAGCATTGATTCTCTGCAGCAAGCATCAAAAGTGCCCGAGACAGCACTCGCTTGAAGGGAATCATACCAGCCACGCCCAACGGTGCGGCTACCTTGACCCACAATGGAGCTAACGATGAAAAAAGCCTTGATTACAATGATCGCTTCGATCGCTTTCTCGACTGTCGCCGTCGCAGATGGTCATTCGATTGATGAATTTCGTATCGGCCTGCTTGGTGGTGAAAACACCCAAGACCGTCTGAATAACTACGAGTGTGTGCGTCAGAAGGCGGAAGACCTTCTTGGTGTTCCGGTCAAGCTGTTCACGCCTGCCGATTATGACGGCGTGATTCAAGGTTTGCTTGGTGGCACGCTTGACGCGTCATGGCTCGGCGCTTCCAGCTATGCCAAGACCTTCCTCGCTGATCCGGATGCTGTTGAGCCGGTTCTGGTCAAGGTCAATGTGGATGGCGGCTATGGTTACTATTCTGTTGGCTTCGCCCGCAAGGATTCAGGCATCGAGAACCTTGATGACATGAAAGGCAAGGTCTTCGCATTTGGTGACCCGAACTCCACATCCGGCTTTTTGATCCCGTCTATAGAAATTCCCGAGGCTGGCTATTCGATGGATGGTGGGGATTACTTTGGTGACATCCAGTTTTCCGGTGGCCATGAGCAGACAATTGTCGGCGTCAATGCCGGTAACTTTGATGCTGGTGTAACCTGGGCTGACGGCCTTGGAGAGTGGGAAGACGGCTACAATTCCGGCGCCCTGCGTTCTGCTGTCGATTCTGGTCTGGTGGACATGAATGATCTGGTTCAGATCTGGCAGTCAAAGCCAATTCCGGAAGGCCCGTTCGTGCTGCGCAAGTCATTGCCTGAAGATGTGAAGATCAAGTTCACCGGCCTGATCGCCTCGATCCCGGCGCTGGATCCGGATTGCGCCTATGGCATGCTTTTCGGCGATGCAAAGGGTGTGATGCCGATCACGCATGATGCCTATGAAGTGATCATCGAAGCACGCAAGCTGAAGTCACAGTAAAAGCTCCCGCCATTGCAGGGGACTGGCGACTTGCCGGTCCCCTGCTTACTGGATTTAAGATATGACATCGAATTCAAATATCGTGCTGACCGGATATATCGCCGAGGTGACCCGCAGGCGGCTGTATAATGGCATCTCGCTCGCGCTGTTCGTTGTAATTCTTGCGTCGGGTTTTGCTGTAGCCGAGGATCGTAACGCCGGCGGTTTTTTGGCGGGCCTGACATCGCTGGGTGATTTTCCGGCGATTGTCCTGAAGGAAAGCTGGACCAAGATTGACGAATTTCCAGCGCATTTCATCACCTATTTCCCGGCTTTGATGGAGACACTGAATATCGCAGCTGTCTCAACGCTGATCGGTGCCATCATCGGCGTATTTCTGTCCTTTGCTGCTACACGCGGCCTCGCCCACTACCCGGCTGCAATCCCCTATATCCGCCGACTGATGGATGTCATGCGCGCCATTCCCGATGTCGTCATTGCGCTGATCCTGATTTTCGTTTTCGCCGGTGGTGTGATCCCGGCCATCATCGCCATCTCGTTTCACACAGCGGGTGCGCTTGGCAAGCTGTTCTCCGAAGTTAACGAGAATGCGGACCTGAAGCCGCTGGACGGGTTGGCCTCGACCGGTGCGACATGGACCCAGAAAATGATGTTCGGCGTGGTTCCGCAAGTGCTTCCCAACTTCGTTTCATATGCGCTGCTGCGACTGGAAATAAATATTCGCGCCTCGGCCATTCTCGGTTTTGTTGGTGCTGGCGGCATTGGCTATGAGTTGCGAAACACCATGACCTGGGGTCAGGGCAAGTACGATAACGCGATGGCTATTTTCATTTTGCTATTCGGCACCATCATTCTCGTTGACCAGTTATCCAGCATGCTGCGAAACCGCCTGACAGGAAAGCAATAGCAATATGGCGACTACAATCACCCCGCCCATTCCTGACGAAATCGACCGGCTGTTTCGGCGCAAGCGGCTGATGTCGCTTGGCCTGCCTGCACTGGTGTTTGCCTATCTGGTTGTTGTGGTTTTTGCGCTGGGCATTCCCGAAGCACTCGATCGCGCAAAATGGAAGAACGCCTCGATCCTGATGTCGGATGCAATATCCTACAAGACAATCCTTGAACGCCAGAACAGAGGCGGCGCTGTTGCGGTATCGATCGAGAATGAAAAATCCGGCACCTATGGTGAAAACAATTGGCCAAGCTGGATCCAGAAGGATGGCGACATCATTGATGTGTCTTTGCAGGAAAATATCACCGTCTCCATCAATGAAGACATTGTGACGCTGGACGTGCCTGAATATGGCGTGATCCGGACCGAGATATCCCGCCGCGGCCTGAAGACAGACTATCCGGATGATGCCGATCTGCCTTTATGGGTCAATGCGTCGAAGACACGCTTTACCGCTGTGTTGCCCGGCGGGCGTCTGACAATAACCAAGTCCAAGACCAGCGTGTTCCGCTATGCCGCAGGATGGGAGCTGTTCTTCTTCACTATGGATTCTCCGTATTACGGCAAGTCCAATGGTGAGATCATCGGCATGATGTTCGGGGTTGGTGAGGCTGCAGATGGCCAGAGCCACTTCCTTGCCATTGTGAATGATGTCTGGAACAACAAGATATGGCATCATAACAAGGTTGCCTGGGCCATTGGCGAAACAGTGCTGATGGCGTTCCTCGGCACCGTTCTCTCGGCGATCATTGCCCTGCCTCTGGCTTTCCTCGCAGCTATCAACTTTTCACCTGCCAAGACAGTCCGTTTCGGTGTCCGCCGGCTTTTCGACTTCCTGCGCGGTGTAGATCATCTTGTCTGGACTATCATTCTGTCACGCGCCTTTGGCCCCGGACCGATGACTGGTGCGCTGGCCATGCTGATCACCGATATCGGTTCATTCGGCAAAATGTTTTCGGAAGCGCTGGAGAATGTCGACAACAAGCAGATCGACGGCGTTGAATCAACCGGCGCAAAGGGCATTGAGAAATATCGGTTTGGTGTCATCCCGCAGGTCATGCCGGTATTTCTCTCTCAGGTTCTTTACTATCTGGAATCGAACACGCGTTCGGCAACCGTTATCGGTGCTATTGTAGGTGCAGGAATAGGGTTGTTGTTGACACAAGCCATCATCACCCAGAAAAACTGGGAAGAGGTTACCTATTATCTGGTGTTGATCGTGTTGATGGTGATGGTGATGGATTATGTGTCCGGAAAAATTCGTGGCTGGCTGATCCATGGGTCCGACTAGCATGCACGGGCCAGGCCCCAAGCCACTTGGCAAAACGCCCTACATTCACGATGACTGCCAGATCGCCGAAAGCCTGTTTGGCAGCTTCACCGAAATTGGCAAGGGCTCGCGCGTTTTGAACAGCCAGCTTGGTGACTATTCCTATTGCGAGCGTTACTGCGATATTGCCAATGCACAGATTGGCAAGTTTTCCAACATCGCGAGCTTTGTGCGGATTGGCCCGACAGATCATCCTATGGACCGGGCCAGCATGCACCATTTTCAGTATCGCAGCCGCGACTATTGGCCGGACAAGACGCATGATGAGGCCTTTCTGGCCTATCGGGCGTCACGCACAACCCATGTCCAGCATGACACCTGGATCGGCCATGCGGCCATCATCAAGCCGGATGTAACCATATGTACCGGTGCCGTGGTGGCATCCAACGCCGTGGTGACCAGGGATGTTCCCCCTTACAGCATTGTTGCAGGCGTTCCTGCCAAACTGGTACGCCCCCGCTTCACCGCATCAATCGGCGAGCGTTTGATAGAACTTGCATGGTGGGACTGGAGCCATGAGGCAATTGGCGATGCGCTGGAAGATTTCCGCAGCCTTGATGTTGAAGCGTTTCTTGAAAAGCATAACGGCTGATCTCTGCAACTGCGGCGATTGCGGTCAATCAACCAGCAGACGGATGCTGTCACCGCGGAACCAGGACGTGCCAACCTCGACAATACGGCCATCTGCAAGGGCATCGACAGAATCGCTGCGCAACAGGGGATCACCTGGCTGGCAGTGCAAGTGACGCGCCTGCGCAGCATCAGCGACAACCGCCATCAGGCTGGTGGACTTGCGGATATAATCGGGGATGCCGCACGCCCGCAAGGCACGCGTGATAGATCCGTGTTCATCCAGCGCCGCACCAAATTCAGGGGCAATGACTGTGGGAATGCGGCTGTAAAACAAGCTGACAGGTTCCTGCTCCAGTGACCGTATCCCAAACGCGACTGTCACCTGCAGGGTCTTTGGCCTGTCCACTTCAAACCTGTCATATTCGCTGTCACTGGCCCGCCGGTTTATAAGCGACAGCAATGTCATCGTCATCTGGCTGCCCCGACCATCAATATTTTGTGAAAAGCGTGTCCGCGTTCCCAGCCTGTAGGTGCGCGGCTGTCCAGTTACAAAAACCCCGGCCCCCTGCCGCGGTTGCACAAGTCCGGTATCACGAAGCGCGGCGACGGCCCGCCGAACCGTGTGACGGTTAACCCCGAAGCTGTCGGCAAGCGCTGCCTCGGTGGGCAGACGGCTGCCACGCGGATAGCTGCCGTTCGCAATCATCGACGTGATTGTATCGGCAATCTGTTGCCATCGAAATGCCATACGAAACCCTGTCATGAAACTGTAAAGGTATGCTAATATAACTAGCTGATAGTAATGATATTTTATACAAATTTGTATAGTTGTCTAGTTTTTATGGCATCCAAACATATCGTAAGGGACGAAAATGATGGATCGAAAGGAATGGCTCAGCCTCATGGCGACATCAAACGGTGCGCGCCTTGCTGCTTTGTGGGAGGCGATGGGCCTCACCCCGGATTTCACCATGTTGCGGCAACCTGAAATTGGCGCGGTGATGGTGCGCGGACGCGCCGGCGGTACCGGCAACGCGTTCAATCTTGGTGAGATGACCGTAACACGCACCAGCTTGCGCCTTGCTGACGGGACGATCGGACATGGCTGGTGCCAGGGGCGCGACAAAACCCAGGCCCGCACGATCGCTTTGGTAGATGCGCTGATGCAAGGCCATGAGGCAGACAT
>JADHLH010000065.1 GCA_016780765.1 Alphaproteobacteria bacterium
AACGCGTGAGATATAGAACTTTGTCATTCCATTTGCTTTCAGGTTATCGGCGTGTTTTTGCATGTTTTTTTCGGCAAAAGACAGAAAAGCAATCATGTCAGCCTCAGACAAAAAATCCATGAGTGTGTAACTTGTTATTACAGACTTAGACATAGGTGAAATTCCCTTTTTCGAACTTTAATGACAAGCATAATTACCATTTTGAACTGCAAAACCAAGGCAGCAAGTAAAGCCCTGAACAAGTGGTTGATGGCTTTGGGGAGGGGGTTCCAAAGCCTGACTTGGCAAATGTGCCTGGCTGGATAGCAAACACTTACGTCGCCATGTTCAAGTAAATCAGCACAACAATGATCGAAAGAAAGCCAAGCAAGTAAACTGCCTGATGGCGAAAGCTGTTTATCTTTGCCTCAGGCCTGATCGGCTTGATGAAGAATGGCTCCCTGGTCCAGCCGAAGACCAGCCCTCTTCTGCCCGTTACAACTCTTTTAACCCACCAGCCAAGCCAAATCGCTATCATGCCCAGATTGACAAACAGGCATACCCCCAGAAACTCCAACATCGTTGAAATCGATGAGGCGTTACCCAAAGCAGAAAAGATGAGAATGGCGCCAAGGAAAACGGCTGCAAAGAACCAGGCGAACGCGAGTAAAGAGTGTAGGATATTATTCACGATGGTACCGATATCGCTCTGTACATCACAAACCCTCGCACGCTTTGCAAAATGTCTGAATCAATCTGCCACACATGACGGGATGGGGGAATGGTGTTGGTGGCCAGGCTTGTTGTGCTGAAGATGCACAATCCTTACCGCGGCCGCAACATGCCAGTTCGGTGCGGGCCCGGGGTTTGAACTCCCCGGGCACGCCTATTTATGTCCGCTTATCGGGGCGACGATTACCCGATATCAATCATTGCCCTTGATTCAAACAGGCGGCCAAGCTCGCTTGCACGATTGACCACATCCTGAAACGCCTCAGACAGGCCTACGCGGTCAGTCGCGTCTCCAAGTGCCTCCATATCGGCAAACCCGTATGAGATTGACAACACATCCATTTTTTCGGCAATGACAGGCACAGCCGCTATTATGTTTACCGCCTCGTCCTTGGTGATTTCCTGCAATTCCGCCATCAGGCCCATCGCTGCCGGTATATTCTTGCGGCTGATTTCATATACCCGCTGCATGCTGGCCTTATTGGCGGCATCTGGCGCACCGTGCAGCATTCGCATAAGTTCCGGCCCGTGAACATGTCCTGCCGGATCTGCTTCGCGTTCAGCTATCAGGGCCTGCATATCACTGTCTTCGGCCATCGCCATGCTTGCCCGGCCGGCATGCGCCATGGATTCATACATACTGTAGAGATGCACATCTCCGACACCTTCGCCAGCGACAACCTTCAACAACCGGGTACCATGTGAATGTCGGCCGATAATACTTGCGGCCCGCTTGACACGTTCATGTGCAAGCGCAGTCTTGCCAACTGATGGGGACATAATTCTACGTGAAACGAACATAGCATTCTCCTCTTTGAAATAATCAAGTGTCTTCAGTGAGTCGAAATATTCAAGGCAAGAGGTCATCGAGATCCGGACATGTGCCAGAGTCTCAAGATGGCCGCAGTTGCTATGATGCTGGAAAGAATATGACAGATTTATGGCAAAAACTAATATAGCAGGAGAATGCAGCGCGCCGCACCCTCCTGCCATCAGAATGTTATCGTGTGATACTCTGCGTTGAATATTCGGATGCTGGCAGTTTTGTGATCGTGCCGCGCTCTTCCACATAGTCAACGAATGACTGTGCGTAGTCGAGATATGTATCGACATAACGCCCGTCATTTTTCACCGTCTTGAAACTCAGATATCCGTCACGTCCGCCAGCGACATAGTTGTTGGTCACCAGCGTATAGCTGGTGGTCATGCCAAGCGGCACCCAGCTGTTATCGTCACGGCCCTTGAATTCCATGCCACTCAACCGCTCACCCATCGGCTTGCTGATATCAAGATGCCAACGCAGACCGGCCGCATAGGGGTAGGCACCGTCAGACCCGTCAGGCTGCAACGCATAATCCAGCGCCTCTTCCAGAACGGTTTTGATTTCTGCGCCTGTCATCTGCATTTCGACCAGCGTGTTGGCAAAGGGCAACAGCTTGTAGGCATCGCCCATTGTCAGATCGCCCTTGGCAATATCGGTGCGCACACCGCCACCATTCTGGATAGCGATATCACTGGCCTTGGCCATTTCGCGAAAGGCGTGCGCCACAACCATCGAGATGTCGGAACCACGTTCGGCAGTCGCCTCGGATGCGCACAGCTTGGACCGGCTATCACCCGGAATACGCGCCAGACACAGGTTTTCGGCAACGGTACCAATCTGTTGTGACTGCATTTCCTCAACTTTGACATTAAAGGACGCCAGCACCGCGGCAGCATCCGCATCGCCCTCGACAATCGAAAGTTTCGGATCAGCCTCGATCGCTGCATAAATGGCAGCGCGGTCATCGCCTTCGACCTCAACACGGTTACCATCTGCGTTTTTCCGCTTGAAGCTGTCAGCCAGCATCATGTGCGGGACTCCGGCGCAGTTTTCGATCTGGCCAGCATCGTTGAAGGACAGATCCAGCTCGCCGACGATCTGGTTGTACTGCCACGCTGTTGCAACGCATACCGGCGCTCCATCGGCGCCGTCGACAATGGTTGGATAAGGGCCGGAGGAATTCAGTCCGAGACCATCAAAGTCACCAATCAGCGTGTGTGAATCACCGCCGATGACCACATCTACACCCTTGATGGTCTGTGCCAGCATGATCTCGTTCTGATAGCCGTAATGCGTCAACAGGATGATGTGATCAATGCCGTCAGCGCTCAGCTTATCCACCATTTTCTGGGCGGTTTCAGCTTCATCCAGAAAGATTGTGGTTTCATCCGGGCTGGATGACAGCTTTGTCTTGCGCACAATATCGATGCCGATAATACCAATTTTCATGCCGTCAATCTGCATCACGGTATAGGGCTGGATATAGTCGGTGGCGCTGTTCGGTGCCAGCGCCGATACGCCAATTTCGGGCTTGATATTGGCTGCCAGCACCGGCGTGTTGCAGTCACCCGATTTCAGGAAATCCAGAAACTTCGCAAGGCCGGTATCACCTTCATTGAATTCATGATTGCCAAGCGCAAACGCATCAAAACAGACTTCATTCATGAAGGCGGCATCAGCTTCACCCTTGAACAAGGTGAAGAAGAGCGAGCCCGAAACGGCGTCACCGGCATGCAGCTTTAGCACATTGCCGCCGGCGGCTTGCAGCTGCTTGAATTTGGCAACGACCGCAGGCATGCCGCCTGATTTCACCTGCGTTGACTCGCCAGTCAGCTTCAGACCCATCCGGCTGTCCGGCTTCAGATGCGAATGCGCATCATTGATATGAAGGATTTTCAACTCGCCGGCCTGTGCCGTCGTGAACGCCAGACCGATTGCCACGGTGACCACGAGGCCACAACGCCGAAGCGGCCTGCCAAGCTTGGCAGTTATTTCCTGATAGGCTTTGTGCATAATTTGAAGTCTCCTGTTCATGAAAAGATTACTGCGAATTACCTGCATATTGTCACACGTGAAAGCCGTACCGATCCGAAACGCGCATGCCGGTACGGGCATTACAGACAATAGCTGCCGATAGAAAAAATCGCTGTACGGAAACTGCAGGCCAGCAATTTTCTGCTTGGAAAAGGCTAGCAGAGACCCGGCAGCCATGCCATAAGCGACAGGCGCGACAGCCGGCCTGATTTACAGCAGCTGCGATAAAAGGATTGTGATCCTCGCGCCGTCCAAGATGCCGCGTCTGTTCACCATTCATGCGGCTGCATTACATCGCGCATTTCAATTCGCCGGCCAGTCTGTGGCCGGGTGATGATCTTTATGAAAAACTGTCGGCAGACTGGCGAGTCCACAAATCGTATTGTTCATCGCAATTTGCGGCGTACCGGTTTCGATCCACGCCACCCGCGGGATCATCGCACGCACCAACGCCAGCATTTCCATCTGTGCCAGATGCAGCCCCACACAGGTATGAATGCCATGCCCGAAGCCCAGATGGCTGGTATTGGTTCGTGTCACATCAAAGGCATCAGCGTTCTCGAACACCGCCTCGTCACGATTGGCCGATGCATACAGCATCATTACACGCGCGCCCTTCGGGATCACCACGCCTTCGACGGTGATGTCATCAACAGCGGTGCGGGCGAATGATCTGATGGGGGTGCCAAGACGCACAGCCTCGGCAATTGCAGCAGGTGCCAGGCCTGGCTCGGCCCGCACCTTGTCCCACTGGTCCGGGTTCTGCGACAGCAGGCGAATCAGATGGCCGGTCGCCGAAATGGTGGTGTCGAGACTGGGGTTGATATAGTCACGGATCGTATAGGGTGCGATGTCAGGGGCCAGCTTTTTGCTGTCCACAAGATCGATGACCCGCCGGGCCCAGCTGCCATCACTGGCGGCCCCATTATCCAGAATATCCAGCACAAACGCGCGCATTTCCTTGATCGTCTCAACAGCCCGTTTGCCGCGGTCATTCTGAATGCCGGCTATGTCAAACGCAGCCGCCCCCCATTTCAGCATGTTCTCCTTGCCAAATTCGGGCAGCCCGACAAGATCACGCACCACTGACAGCGGCAGAAAGCTGGCGAAATCCGCGATGGCGTCAAACTCATCAAGCTCTGTCAGGCCATCCACCAGATGTTCGGCCAGCCTGTCAAAATTCTCTCGCAGATCAGACAGTGATGCCGGCATCAATGTCGGCAGCATTGCCTTGCGCATGGTGGTATGGCGCGGCGGGTCAGATGCAATGATGTTGCCAGCCTGAAGACCGGACCCGAAATCATCAGCCGATACCCCGGCAGCGCTGGAAAAAGCCGGATGGTTGCGCAAACCGTCGCGCACCGTTGCAAAATGCGTAAAGGCATAATTGCCAAGTTGCGGCAGATACACCACCGGGCCCAACGCACGCATCGCAGCATAATGCGGAAACGGGTCTGCAATTACATCATCATCATAGAATGCGACATCATAATGCGGCACGTCTGATGGCGCTTTGTCGAGCATGTATACCCCCTTCACTTCACATATCAACGGTGCCGGACATGATCAGGCATCGATGTAACAGGACACTTCAATCCTATGGGCATCCTGTCATGTAACTCAAGCAATCAGACGGCCAGCAACTGCCTTGACAAGTATTTTATTCATCTTCCTGTTTCTGGTCCGCGTTTATCGCCTGTGTGACAGTGCCGAGCCGGCGCGGACATCAGCTGCCTTTATCAGGCACCCTGACCGGATCGGTTTATTGTCCTAATTTCGACTTAACGGCGAAAAAAGGACAATATCTTGGTTGCATCTTTATCTTCGAATGTGCTTTCGGCCGCCGAGCCAGAAACCACTCTTGGTGAACGAATTGTCAAAGCAAGGCAGGAGGCCGGTCTTTCGCCAGCGCTTACGGCGCATCTGGCCGGGATCAAGCCTGCCACACTGCGCGACTGGGAACGCGACCGCAGCGCCCCGCGGGTGAACAGACTGGTTAATCTGGCCGGCATTCTGGGGGTCAGCCCTACCCACCTTCTGGCGGATGAAGGGCAATCTGATAATCCGGCGCAGGTGTCGCGCGGCAGACAGCAGCGGCTTTTGCAAACGCTGAAAGACGAAATTCTGGATATCGAAGCGCAGCAGAAAGCCCTGACAAAGCGCCTCACCGCTACCGTAAAAATTCTGAACAAGCTGACATAACAAGCCCGAATAACCCTGCCGGCGTCCGGCTTTAAAGTCTGTCCGGTCGGGCTATTCTGTCTGCATGCCGTTCATCAGCATGTCGAGGGTGACATCCCCGGCCACCTTGAACGCCCACACCTCGCCATCATTGATCTCGACCTTTGCTCCCATCGAGATGATCTGTTCACGCACAGGTTTCAGCTTGGCGTTGAAATCCTTGATCGCCTGCTCACTCGGGAAAAAATGATTCACCAGCACAACATTGGCAGACACTTTTACCCGGTAGCTGAGCATCATGCCTTCAGTCAGGTCGACCTTGCTGGCCATATAGGTTTCGATCGAGTTCTTCATGAGTTCGTTCTTGAAGGTAATCTTCAGCGTTCTGACCCACATTGCACACACTCCCTTAGCTCTGGCACCAAACACTACAGGTAATCCGGCCTGAAACTGGCCCATATCGCAATGATAAACCGTTCATGGCGGCGCACAGATTTATACACGCAACCGGTGGTCACGGCTGCAAACCTGCCTGAACGCATGTTTTCGTTTAAAGGGGATGAAGGTGGTCAGCGCCCGCATGTCCGACAAGCCTGCATGTCCGACAAGCCTGCATGTCCGACAAGCCCACATGTCCGACAAGCCCACATGTCCGACAAGCCCACATGTCCGACAAGCCCACATGTCCGACAAGCCCACATGTCCGACAAGCCCACATGTCCGACAAGCCCACATGTCCGACAACCGTAAGACCGGCGCGTATGCGCCAAGCATGCAAATACCTGACCGCACGACCCAGCAGGTCTGGCAGCGGGTCACATGCCAAAAAGAGGCGGGGCATGTGTACACACGCCCCTGCCATTGTCGTTAAGCTTTTGAACTTCTAGCTTGAAGGGTGATCGCAAGCGCGATGACCGGCCGTTTACTCGGCCTTCAGGTTCACGGCTGATGTCTTGCCGTTATTGCCTGTCTCAAGCTCGAAAGAGACCTTCTGGCCTTCCTTCAGCTCGGTCATACCAGCAGCCTGTACGGCGGTGATGTGAACAAACACATCTGAGGACTGGTCCTCTGCCTCGATGAAACCATAACCTTTTGTGGCATTGAACCACTTCACTGTCCCAACACTCATATCGTTCTCCTATGAATTGGGGATTGGGTAAGCCATTCAATTCTGGAAGGAAAAGCGTGGAAACCGGTCTGCAACCGTGCAGATTGCCGTTGGTGGTAAAGCAAAGTTCCAGAAAGTCCAGCCCAAAATAGATGGCATGCGTCAATTATGTCCTTATTTGAAAGATTGGTATAACGCCGCAGAACCCTCGGTTTTGCCCCAAATGCTATGCATGGATTCGCAGTGAGAAGGGCGAATATAAGGCGAAAATACGAATTTTGGACGTAGCTGCAAAATGCCTCGACACCCGTCAAATCACCGCCGCATGGATCATGCGCCGGTAAATAATGTCCACCCCGCTATTCAGTTCGGCTGATCGATGATATCGTTAATGAACGGTTAATTTAGTTGATTGGATGCCTATAATGCAGCCCCGCACGAAGGTCCTGTTCGTTGCCTTGCTGGTGATGTTCACCATAAATGTCGTCAAAGCGCAGGCTGATGGTTTGCCTGCCTGCCCGACAGATGTGGACGCGTTGTGGGATAATTGCATCGGGGTCTATGAACCTAAACCGACCAGCGAGTTCAGCGGCGATATCTATCGCGGCGGTTTCAAGGCCGATGTCTTTCATGGTCATGGCGGCTATTTCTACAAGAATGGTGAAGTGTTTTTCGGCACCTATGTTGATGGCCGTCTGGAAGGTCCGGGCATGTATATCTACGGGCCTGAAAGCGGTTATTTCGGTGACCGGTATATCGGCCAGTTCGTGGATGGTGAACGCAATGGCCAGGGCGCGTATTTCTTTGCTGATGGCGATATTTTCATCGGCAGATTCGTGAATGGCACGCGCGACGGACCGGGCACCTATCGCTTCAAGGACGGTGCGACGCGGCATGGGATCTGGAAGGAAGGCGAATTTACTGACGCGCTGACATCTGCCACTTCCGGGCAAAATGACTGTCCAGCCTCACCAACCGCCTATTTCGATGATTGTTTCGGCACTTTCGCCTTTGATGAGGGTGACAAATATATTGGCCAGTTTCAGGATGATGATTTCTATGGCCTTGGGGCCTATTTTTTTCCCGATGGCGACATGTTCTTCGGCACCTTTCGGGGCGGCAAATGGAACGGTCTTGGCATCTATGCCTTCAACAGCAATGACGGTTCAGACGGCGACCTGCAGATCGGCTGGTACAGCGACGGCGAGATCGATGGCGAAGGTGCCTACATTTTCAATACCGGCGGTGAATGGGCCGGTGACATTTTTGCGGGCAACCACAAGGACGGCAAAGCGCAAGGCTTGGGTGCCTATTTCCACCAGAATGGTGACAAGTTCATTGGCACCTACAAAGGCGATGTTCGTCACGGGCCAGGCGCGGTCTATTTTGCCGATGGTGATGTGAAATCAGGCATTTGGCAAAATGGTGATTTTCAGCTTGCCAGCGCTGCCAGCCCTGATGCCAGCACCGCACCGCCTGCTGCCACACCGCCAGCCACCGTGGCGGCTGACCAAGTATTGTCTGCATCATCTGGCAGCGGTTTTGCCGTATCCGAGGACGGGTTTGTCATCACCAACAACCATGTCATCGACGGGTGCCAGGACGTCTATCTGCACTATGAGGGCCAGAAATTCCCGGCCACCATTGTCACCACTGACCCGCTCAACGATCTGGCGCTTTTGAAAGCAGACTTTGCGCCGGGCGAAGTATTGCCGCTGGCCGAGGCGCGTCCGGAATTGCTGCAGGATATCTATGTTGCCGGGTTCCCGTTCGGCATGGGCGTCAGTTCCACCGTAAAGGTGACCAAGGGGATCATCAGTTCATTGACCGGCTTTGGTAACAATTTCTCGGAAGTGCAGATCGATGCCGCGCTGCAAAGCGGGAATAGCGGTGGCCCGATCGTTGATGACGCAGGCAATGTCATCGGTGTCGCTGTCGCCAAGCTGGATGTCGAATATGCGCTGGAGAAATTTGGCTCCATTCCCGAGAACACAAACTTTGGCATCAAGTCCAGCGTGGTGAAAAGCATTCTCGACAGCTATGGGGTGATCACACCGGAAACCAATGCGGCTCCTATCTCGAAAACCGACCTTGGACGCCGCATATCCAAGGGCACTTACTATATTTCGTGCTGGATGACGATGGCGCAGATCGAAGCCATGAAAAGCCGGAAGGTCATGTTCGACGATCTGGACTAGAACCTGTGCAACAGGCAATTGCTCAGCCAACGGCCAATTGATGCAAGATCTTAATGCTGTCTAGGGTGACACCGGCTGGTAAGGCCGGGAGGCGCCTTGATGACGATGTCTGCGCTGTTTGCCGAACTTGCGGATATATTCGCGGCAGATGTCGCGTTTGAACGGCATGCGCGTGCCGCCCTGAAGTCAGCTGCTCACCAGCAGATGTCTGGGCAGACAAGCTGGGATTCAGCAACAATCGGGCATCCTGCATCCCTGCCTGATGCGCTGGTCAGTGTCATGACAGCACCCGATGCGCATCCGGTGTGCCGACATCTTCTGCAGCTGCAACTCGACTGGTCACCGCCAACAACCTCGAACGATCCGCTGTTTATAAATCACAACCAGCACACTGTGCATATTGAACTGCTTGGTCCCCGCGGCCTTGTCTACGCAGATCATGTCCGCATCGGACTGTATGGGATGATATCCGACGCCGCCTGTAGGATCCACACGCACCCTGCTGAAGAAATTTACATCATGCTTGCCGGGTCTGTGTGGTGGAAGCGCGGCGATGACGATTTCCGCCAGCACAATCCGGGCAGCCGGTCGCATCATCCTTCAATGATGCTGCATGCAAACCGCACCGAAGAACGGGCGTTCATGTCCATCTATGCCTGGCAGGGCGATATTTCGACTGATGATTATGTGTATGATGGCTTACCGTTATAGAGCGGCCATCCTGCCAAAAATTGCTGCCAGGATTTCCTTGCAGCACACTGTCGCGCAGGCAATCAAGCTGAAATAGTCACGACCTCAGCTCAAGAATAGAGTTCCCACGCGTTTCTGAGGTGACCACATAGCCGTTCTGCTGCAATTTCGCCAGAATATCGATTTGCCAGTCTTCGCGATTGACCGTTTCCATAATCAGCAGGCGCGGAAAAAGATGTCTGTTTTCAGGTTTCAGAAACGGCCCCAATGCGCGGTCTTCCATACCTTCGATATCGATTTTCATCGCGGCCACCGCGGTTACACCCTGCTGGGCCAGCAGTGCAGCCAATGGGCGCATAGGCACCTCTATGGCACCCTCGGCTTTGAGGTTGCGCACGATCGAACTGCCACCAGTGTCACCATCCTTCAGGTTCAGCATGGCCGTGCCGTCTTCGGCGCCGATAGCAACCGGCATAATATCGATCGCCTGTTCTAGCCCGTTCAACGCGACATTTGCCTTGAACCTCTCAATCAGCTCGGGGTTTGGCTCGGCCGCAATCACTTTTTCGGCGCCTGCCCTTGCCGCCATCAGCGCGTAATAGCCAACATTGGCACCGATATCGACAAAGCTGCCGCCATCAGCAAGGCGCTGGCGCAATTCTGCCAGTTCTTCAGCTTCACGTAGCCGTGAACTGAACAGGATTTTCGATTCAATCGTGTTGCCAACAGGACGCAGGCGCAATCGCAAGCCATGATAATCGATATCAACTGCCGCTTGAGGTGTGGCGGCCTGCCAGTTGCGTGAAAACACCCGTTTCAGCTTGCCACGACCAAGACCCATCGCAACCAGAAACAAGATCAGGCGGTTGCGGCCTGAAGGCTTGAAGCGACCAAACTCATCCATGAAATGGGCCTTTCTCGGAACAGCGGCAAACTGCCCTTCTATATGACTGCCCTTCTATAGCTGTGCCAGACGATGACAGGCCAGCAAAAAAGCTACGGGCACCGGCTCAACCAGTGTGTTTGAGACCAGTGTGTTTGAGACCAGTCTGACAAAGTTTCACAGACGTTGCAGGAAATTGTTGATGGTCATAGGCTGGGTTGCGCCCGTTTTTCCTACCATACAGCTATGGACAACCTGCCATGATAGATATCCAGCCCATCCTTGTTGGTCCAGACTTCCGGATCAGGCCCCTTGTCGCGGCAGATCGGGATAATCTTTACATCGCCGCACGTGACCCGCTGATCTGGGAACAGCATCCAGCCCGCAACCGCCACCAGCGCAATGTTTTTGATGGATATTTTTCCACTTTGGTTGCCGCTGGCGGAGCATTGGCATTTGAAGAACGGCCGGGCGGCAGGATCGTTGGCTACTCACGGTATTATGAGGCGCCGAACGCCCCTGGCGAGTGGTCTGTCGGCTTTACCTTTATCGAAAAAAGATTGTGGGGCGGGGCTGCCAATATGGCATTGAAAACGCTGATGCTGGATCATCTGTTCATCACCGAACCGCGTGTCTGGTTTCATATAGGCAAGGATAATATCCGCTCGCAAAAGGGTACCGGCAAGCTGGGTGCGGTCGCTGATGGCAGATGCCATGCAGACCTGCTTGGTGCCGGCAATGCAGAGGCATTTCTGACATTCCGCCTGGATGCAGCGGCCTGGGCAGCTGTATCTGGCCGCTGACATTTCAGGTCTGCTGAAAACGTCGCCCCACGAAAAAAGGGCGGCCAAAGCCACCCTCTTCCCGGCACACGAACCTAGCGGGAGGTATAGGATTCTGTCTGCGTCTATTCACCTGGTGCCGGATTGCCATCCATAAAGGCCTGAATTTCAGCCTCGCTGGCCCCGCTGGCCTGAAGCTCTTGCAATGCTTGGTCCACCGCCATGTGGTTGACGATTTTTGCCGCCTCTTGTGCGGCAAACTGAGCCGCCTGCTCTGTTGCTTCCTGAAGATCTTCAGGGTTTATATATTTCCAGGCTTCGCGCGTTGCTTCTGCCGCTTCCTTGGCGGCAATACCGGCCACATCAGCAGCCATGATTTCATTCAGCGCGGCAGTTACCTCTTCTTCGGAAGCAGCTTCGGCCGCCTCTTCAAGAAGACCGATTTCTTCTTCTGTCAGCTGGCTGAGGTCAACACCAGCTGGCGCGGCGGTTGCCCCGCCCGCCGCAGGAGCCATAGTCCCGGCAGCACTTGCCTGCCCCCCACTGACCAGCGTGCCCGCACCAGAATCATCACTTGCGCTTGCAGCATTGGCGGCGATGGCCCGATCAAGAACATCCTTTGTGACACGATCAACGACGATCTCTTCAATCTGGTCTTCAGACTTGCCGGAAAGGTCAGTCAACGGGATAAAGGTGATGTCTTCGCCAATAACCACGAACAGGTTTCTGCCAAACACTCCTGCCGCTTTGCCGCCGTCTTTGGCATTTTCGAGAATCCTTGCGGACTCACGCGGGGATGCGCCATCATAAATCTGACCATCACTGCCCAGAACTTGTCCCTTTTTGAAGGTCAGCGCATGTGCTGCTAGTGGCGCACAAGCAATACCAGCCGCGAC
>JADHLH010000008.1 GCA_016780765.1 Alphaproteobacteria bacterium
TGCCTATGGCTTTGATGATGAGGATATTTGGGACATAGGCGCCATCACAGCACTGTTCGCGCTCAGCAACCGTATGGCCAATCTGACATCAATGCTGCCGAATGATGAATTCTACAATATGGCGCGTGATGTCACCCTGCGCGATTGACCGCGATGCCCGTCAGTCGAAAATGATCTGCATCCCAAATCGCATGCTGGTCGTATTCAGCGGGCCGCATTGATTCTTGTCAATCAGCTGTGCCAGCCAGCGCCGCCGCGCCGGTGCGTTCTCACCAAGGGTTTTGCTGTCCTTATACGCCTGATGAAGCTCTGCGCATGACAGGGCCTCGTCGCCCTCGGCCACCAGCAGCGATTTACCATCATCCGTCGCGCATGATGCCACCAGCACACAGAACAAAGGTATCATCACAAGTCTGGCCATTAGCGCCTCTCCGGTCCCGGTTCCTCTTGTCATTCTGCGACGTGGTATCATGTTAAGCTGAAATGCAATCAGTTTGAAGTCATTTCAATCTAATTCTGTGATCAGGGCAGGCGGGCCAGACGCTCGGTGATCAGTGCAAAGAATCTGTCGGCATCCAGATCGCCCATGACAAGTGCGTTTTCCGGGCGGTTTGTGACCCGCCACCAGTCAATCACGGTCATGCCCATGGTCAGTTCACTGGATGTCTCAATTTCCACATTGCAATGACGGCCGACAAACATTTTCGGGTCGATCAGCCAGGCGATTGTGCAGGGATCATGCAATGGCGCGCCATCACTGCCATATTTGGCCTCATCAAACCGTTCGAAGAACTCCAGCATATCGGCAATGGCAGCGCCGGTCCGGTTGCCTATATTGCGCAGGGCAGCCACGCGGTCGGTGCTGGTCAGCGCCTTGTGTGTGACATCCAGCGGCATCATGGTGATTGGCACTCCGCTGGCGAACACCACTGCCGCCGCGTGCGGGTCGACATGAATGTTGAATTCGGCAGCGGGCGTAATATTGCCCACTTCAAAATAGGCACCACCCATCAGCACTATCTGTTTGATCCGCGGGATGATATCGGGGGCCATCTGCATGGCCATGGCAACGTTGCTCAGCGGTCCGACAGGTGCAATGGTCACGCTGCCAGCCGGTTCGCGGCGCAGCGTCTCAATCATGAAGTCGACAGCATGCTGATCCTGCAGCGGGGTTTGCGGGTCGGGCAGATCAGGCCCGTCAAGGCCAGTCTTGCCATGCACATGCTCTGCTGTGATCAGCGGACGAACAAGCGGGCGATCAAGGCCGGCAAAAACGGGGATGTCGGTGCGGCCAGCCAGATCGCAGACTTTTCGTACATTCACCTCGGTCAGTGCCAGAGGGACATTGCCGGCAACAGCCGTAATGCCGAGCAGGTGTATTTCCGGACTTGCCAGCGCCAGCAGAATGGCAACAGCGTCGTCCTGGCCCGGATCGGTATCAATGATAAGTGATTGCCCTGTTGTCATGATGTCTGCCCTTCAAAATACATATGCTCAAAAATACACAGTTGGCATGACGCCTGGATGATCATAACAGGCTGCCGGTATCAGGCGGCCAGACCACTGGAATAAGACGCGCAGACCGCCAGCATAGGGCAGGAGTTCTAGCGCAGGGCCGATGCCGTTGTTTCAAAGTCAGCAAGGGCGGTTTCGACGCGCGCGAACATGTCATCCATCTCGTCATCACTGATCACCAATGGAGGACAAAAACCAATGACATCTCCCGGCAACGCACGTAGAATTACTCCATTTTCCTGAATTTTTGCAACAGCTTGTGCAGCGATTTTGTGATGGGGGTCGAACTTCTTGCGTGATTCTGGGTCGGCGCTGAACTCCATCGCACCGATCAGACCGATCGACCGTGTATTCCCGATGAAGGAAAACTTGTTCATGCGTGCCACATGCGCGGCAAAGCGCGGGGCTTGCACCGCCACTTTGTCGACGATGCCGCGTTCCTGCATCAGCTGTTGCGCCCGCAGGGCGACAGCGGCACAGACCGGATGCGCCGAATAGGTATAGCCATGGCCGAAAATGCCAAGCTCTTCGGCCTGACTTGCCAACATGTCATAGACGCGGTCCGACATGATCACGGCTGAAATAGGCAGATAGGCCGAGGACAAGGCTTTGGCACAGGTCAGCATATCGGGCTGCACATCCATCGATTGTGATCCCCACATTCTGCCGGTGCGCCCAAACCCGCAGATCACCTCATCAGCAACCAGAAGCACATCATGCTTGTGCAGGACCTTGCGGATTTCGGCAAAATAGCCCGGTGGCGGGATCACCACGCCGCCAGCGCCCATAACCGGTTCGGCGAACATCGCGGCAACGGTGTCAGGTCCTTCGGCAATGATCAGCGCATCCAGTTCATCGGCGCAGCGTCGCACAAACGCAGCTTCACTTTCACCGGGCAGGCCGCCGTTATAAAAGCAGGGCGCACTGGTATGTTTCACAAAATCGAGTGGCAGGCCAAATCCGTCCTGTGCATAGGCAAGGCCTGTCAGACTGGCGGCAGCCATCGTCACGCCATGATAGCCACGCTTCCGGCTGATGATCTTGCGCTTTTCGGGCTTGCCACGCGCTGCCTGAAAATACCAGGCCATTTTGATTGCGGTATCATTGGCCTCTGATCCGGATGAACAGAAAAAGACTTTGCTCATGGTGCTGCCATGCGCGGCGGGCGGCGCATGGGCAATCAGATGTTCGGCAAGATCGATTGCCGGTCCCACTGTCTTGCCGGCAAAGCTGTGATAGAAGGGCAGCTGTTCAAACTGGTCGACCGCAGCCTTGACCAGTTCCGGCTCGGAAAATCCCAGTGACGTACACCACAGCCCGCTCATCCCCTCGATGAATCGCTTGCCGGTTTCATCGCGCACAAAGACGCCGCTGCCCTCGGCTATGATGTGCGGGCCGTTGTCCGCCAGCACTGCCGGATTGGTGTAGGGATGCATATGGAAGGCAATATCGCGGCTGGCTGGTGAATTGCCGGGATTGCCGGCGGGCAGGGCATCGCCCTTGTTGGCGTCATCTGGGCTCATCATCCGGTCCTTCCTGCACATGTGTAGCCGGGGTCTTGATCTGTAGACAGGTTCTTGATCTGTAGACGGGGTCGTGATCGGGGCCAGTTTGACCAATAATTGATGTGCGCTCAGCACGTGTCCCCCTGATACCCCTTTACCTGAAACGCTAGACGACTTGCACAATTCTGCCAAGCATTTGACATGCACCGGGTGTCGGTCTTACACGATAGACCGGTCACAGTCAGCAGCATTGCATCCGGTCAAACATGATCCAGATAATGGCGTGCCAGAGGATGTGATGGCGCAGAGAAAAACTGCGGTGCCGGCGCGCTTTCCACCAGCATCCCCTTGTCGAGAAGCAACACATGCTGTGCCAGCCGTTCGGCCTGCGCGCGGTTATGACTTGTCATCAGGATCGAGGTGCCGCCGTCATGCGCCTCACGGATCATGCTTTCGATGGATTTTGTGGCCTCAAAGTCCAGATGGGCGGTCGGCTCGTCCAGAAACAGAATGTCGGGATGCGTGGCCAAAGCCCCGATCAGCGCCAGTTTCTGCTGTTCGCCACCAGACAGGGTGCGGGCAGGCGTGTCGGCGCGGTGGATCAAATCGGCGCGTGCCAGCAAGGCCTCAATCTTGGCATCAACCAGCAGGGGACAAAGGAATTTCAATTGCTGACGGGCCGATCGCCGCAGCATGATCGGTTTCTGAAACACCATTTTCTGTTGTGCGCGGGGCGGTGCATCGATCTTGCCAGAATCATACGCCATCAATCCGTGCAGACAATTCATCAGCACTGTTTTGCCGGCACCATTATGCCCCATCAGCAAGGTGATGCTGCCCCGCGCTACGGTGGCTGAAACATTGTCGAGTAAACGATTTCCGTTGCGCGACACTGTCAGCCCACTGATCGTCAGAATGGTTGTGACCAGGTCAGAGTTCATAGCCATGATCCTGCAATCTGCCGCGCACAATCTGCGTGAGAATATTGACGATCAGCGCAACCAGCAGCAACACGATGCCCAGCGCAACAGCCAGTGCCAATTCCCCCATTGATGTGGCCTGTGCGATCGACGTTGTCATCACGCGCGTTGAGTGGCGAATATTGCCGCCAACGATCATCACTGCGCCGACCTCGGAAATGGCCCGCCCAAAACAGGCAAGACCGATGGTGATCAGGGATATGCGTGCTTCGCTGACAAGGCTGGCGATCCACCTGAACTGACTGAGCCCGATTGACCTGAACAGAGGCGCATATTCGGCGTTCAGGGCCTCGAAAACCTGGCGCGAGAGGGCAATGGCAATCGGCAGAACAAGGATGGTTTGCGCCAGCATCATCGCTGCCGGCGTGTAAAGAATGCCCAAAAACCCGAATGGTCCAGCGCGCGATACCAGCAGATAGATCACCAGCCCCACAACAACAGGCGGCATGCCAAGGAACGTGTTGCTGATCACGATAATGGCACCACGCCCGGGAAAGCGATAGGCCGCCAGAAGCGCGCCAAGGGGCAGCCCGATGACAAGCGAAATTCCAACTGCGGTCAGGCTGACACCAAGTGACAGGCCGATGATGCCCATCAATTCCGGCTCGAAAGAGACCAGCAGCGACAGGGCGATCTGGAGGGGAGAAAGGATGTCCATCAGCGCAATTTGCCGTCAAACGCCGCAAAATTCATCATTTTTCGACAGATGCATCTTTTTTCGAAAGGCAAGGGGATCAGCTGCGGTTTTGCTGGCTGGCCGGATCGGCCATTGGGGCGCTGTCGCCAGCATCATCGGCCAGCATCATCCAATCGGGGATCGGGCGTGGTATCATTCAGGGCGGCGTTGCGGGCGCGCGATACCATGCGGCGCACCTCGCGGGCAAGCTTTGGCATCTCGGCTGGGTGCAGAAATGACCCGATCTCGGCGGTGCGCCCGTGTGACCGTGCGATGACCCGCTGCTGCGCGCGCGACGCGGTGTCAGGTTCTTCGCGTGGGGTCAGTTCAACCTGGACCCATGCAGTTGGCAGGCTTGTGCTGTTGCGCTCACCGGCAGGCGTCACCGTTTCAATGGTCAGTTCCTTGGCTGTTGCTGTCAGATTCTGGCGGCGTTTTGCGGCCCGGTAGTTCATCTTGAAGGCGACCCAGACCACCAGAATTTCGAGGCCAAGAAAGCCGACAACCGGCCAGGCTCCCAACAGGAAAAAGCCAAGCCCGATACAAAAGGCAAGGCTGCCAAGTGCTGCCATAACCAGCATGAACCCGCGCGCCGACAGCGATCTGTAGGGCCAGATCGTCAGGCGTTCACGGTGGCTTTGAACATCTTCGCTCATGAATTATGCCTACAACGCCGGTACATTACTTGTAACGTGCATGGGATTTTGAAAGGTACATCATCGAAAAAGCCATATGGGAGTGGCCGGGGTCAATATCAAAACCCGCGGTGACGGCAATTGCGACACCATAGCACATAACCGAAAACCACATCATTGAAGTGACGCATAGACCGGGACCACAAATCACCGGCATCTGCAAATCAAGCGTCATATGGCAGCGCTGCCCGGAATTTGGCCAGAATCGTTCCGTCTCAGGGCTGATCCAGCTTGCATCACCTGCCAAGCTGCGACTAGGATTTCCCTGCATCTGGAACAGGGTATGTCATGGCCATCACTGCACTCGGTTATATGGGAATCAGATCGCGCGCGGTCGATGACTGGGCCGATTACGCTGGCAAGTATCTTGGCATGCAGCTTGTCGATAAAGGTGCTGGCAGTCTGTCCTTTCGCATGGATGACTGGCGTCAGCGCATGGTGGTGCGCGACGAGCCGGGGGACGCGTTCGCCTTCATGGGGTGGCAAGTTGAGTCCGCAGACGATCTGGATCTGTTTGGCGCGCGGCTGGAAGCGGCTGGCATTGCCGTTACCGAGGCACCAAAATCGCTGTGCGATGAACGGTTTGTTGACCGGATGATCTATTGTCTCGATCCTGATGATAACCGGGTGGAGTTGTTCTCATCGCCCCAGATGGCCACGGATCCGTTTCTGCCAGGGCGGCCGATTGACGGATTTCTGACTGGTCCCTATGGCATGGGGCATGCGGTCTTGCATGTGCGCGATGTCAAACCGCTGGTGCCGTTCTACCGTGATCTGCTTGAATTCAATGTCAGCGATTACGGCCTTTATCCCTATGGCATGTATTTCTTCCATGTAAATGGTCGTCATCACAGCTTTGCCATGGTTGGCACGGGGCGGCGCGGCTTGCATCATTTCATGGTTGAATACAAGAATCTGGATGATGTTGGGCAGGGGTATGACCTGGCGCAGATGCATGATGACATGATTGCCTATACCCTTGGCCGCCACACAAATGATTACATGACCTCATTCTATGCCAAGACACCGTCAGATTTCTTTATTGAGAGCGGCTGGGGCGGGCGTGTGATCGACACGGAAACTTGGCAGCCGCATGAAACAGATGTCGGGCCCAGCTTCTGGGGGCATGAACGGGTTCATCTTCCAGAGCCTGATCGCGCGGTGATGCGTCAATTGCGTCTGAAGGCAGCAGCGGAAGGGCGGCGCACACCAAAACTTGTTGATTGTCCCTGGTTGTATGACCAGCTTACACGCTAACCGGCAGCCGTCTTTGTTATAACTCGTTTTTATTATGACCCGTCTTTTTTATGAGCAGTAAATCTGTGGATACCATGTCACCTACCGAGGTTGTTATCGTTGGTCTTGGGCCAACCGGGGCCACACTTGCCAATATCCTTGGCGGATACGGCATCAATGTGCTTGTGCTTGAGCGTGAGGAGTCGATCTATCCTTTGCCGCGCGCGGTGCATTTTGATGACGAGGCCATGCGGGTGTTTCAATCGGTCGGGCTGGCTGGTCAGATCGACCCGAAAGTGCGCGTCAATTGCGGCACCAGGTTTGTCGACAAGAATCAGGACCTGCTTCTGGACTGGCCAAGACCGCAGGACATCGGGCCGCTGGGCTGGTATCCGAGCTATCGCTTTCATCAGCCCGACCTGGAGGCTGATCTGAATGACGGGCTGGCCCGGCAGGACAGTGTTACCGTGCTGCGTGGGTGCACTGTCACTGATATTGTGCAGGACGATGATGGGGCCATCATTTCATGGGAACAGAATGGCAAGCCGTCACAGGTGCGCGCTGATTTTGTGGTGGGCGCGGATGGTGCGCGCTCGGTGGTGCGGCATTCATTTGATTGCGACTGGGAAGATCTGGGGTTCAAGGAACGCTGGCTTGTCGTTGATGTGCAGCTGACGGCTGACCGGTCTGATCTTGGTGATTTCACCATTCAGACCTGTGACCGCGCGCGGCCAACTACCTATGTGCGGTGCCCGCGGGAATGGCGACGGTGGGAGATCAGCCTCCATGATCATGAGCGTGATGAGGATGTTGTCGGTGATGATTTCATCTGGCCGCATATGCGGCCCTCTATTACCCCCGATGAGGGACGGATTGTTCGGCGTGCCGTTTATAATTTCGAATCAAAGTTATCTGACAAATGGCGTGACCGGCGCTGTTTCATTGCTGGTGATGCCGCGCATCTGATGCCGCCATTTCTGGGGCAGGGGATGTGTGCAGGTGTCCGGGATGTGGCGAATCTTGGCTGGAAGCTGGCTGCAGTGTTGCGCTGGAACGCGCCGGATGCGTTGCTGGATACCTATGAGCGTGAACGCCGCCCGCACACGCGTGTCTATATCGAAACAGCGGTCAATGTGGGCCGGATGATGAATAATGCCGAAACGGCGGAAACGCTGACCCATGCCATTAATCCAGACGGGTCTGCACAGATGAAGTCGATCAGTCGCGGGCTTGCACACGCCATGGGGCCTGCTGATGGACATCTTGCCGGCGCGCGAATGCCGCAGCCGGTTCTGGCTGATGGCAGACGACTGAGCGATGCAATGGCAGGCCGGTTCGCTGTCATCGCCGGGCGTGATGCGCTGGCTGATCATGCGGATCATCTTCCAGACGATGCCAGCGCCATCATCCTTGATGCCGATGCGCATGAGGCGCTTGCTGATCTTCTGGAAATCCAGGGGGTTTCAGCCCTTGCCATTCGCCCTGATTTCTATTGCTATGGCGGGGTGCAAGGCGGTGATGCGGCAGCAATCGCACCATTTTTCAGTGATTTGCGCGCCCAGATTTCCAGCACGGCCTAATTCATCGCATCAAAACAGGTTGCCATTCAGACTGCCGGTCAGACTGCCTGTCAGACTGCCTGTCAGACTGCCGGGCTTGCCATGTACCAAGTTTGCCAGCTATGGGGCTGGCTCAGTCTTTCGGAAATCCACCGCGGGGGCAGGGGGTGCCATGATCATCCAGCGGCATCGGTCTGACATTAACCACCGCGTCCAGCGGCAGGGGTTTATACAGATGCGGAAACAAGTCTCCGCCGCGTGACGGTTCCCACGTTATGTCCAGCTTGTCGGTATCCACCGTAACCAGCACCTGACCGCTGCGGTTATGAAAGTGCAGACGAGCTGTCTCCGCAAGCTGTGTGGCAGTGGACAGGTGGATATAACCATCGTCGATATCGATGCCGGCACCTTTGAAAACACCGTTCCGTTCAGCATTTTCCCACAGGCTGGCATCGCAGATCTTGTAAATGTGCATCTGAAATGTCTCGCTTATCCCGTTATTCCGGCTGCGCAAGCCCGGTTGTTGCTGCCTGCAGCGCAGCTTTGCGCGCGGCCACACCGTCATCTGGCAAGGGAACCGGTGCGCCGCGGCCCCAGATCGGATCAGGCCAGTGTTCGTCATCAATATGCCGCGCCACAACATGGACATGCATCTGTGGCACGACATTGCCGATCATCGCGATGTTGATCTTGTCGGCCTTTGCATATGCTTTCAGCCATGCGCCCAACTCACCCGCCAGTTTGAAAAGCGCACCGGCTGTCGGTGGTGGCAGGTCATCCACCTCGACAATGTCCGGCAATGCCGGCACCAGGATCAGCCAGTGATAGCGCGAATCATTGACCAGACGAATGTCGATATCAGCAAACCTGTCGATATGGACACTCATCGCCGCAAGACGGTGATCAATTTCGAAATCGGGGCGGTCTTGCATCATGCTGGTCATATCCGGATATCAGTTGGGTGGGTGATCAATATGGCATCGGATGGGCGCGGTGCGCGGCGTCTATCTCGGCAAGCACATCATCGCCAAGTGTAATCTCGGTTGCGCCCAATACGGTTGCCAATTGTTCGGTCGAGGTGGCACCGATGATGGATGACGCCATGAAGGGGCGGGTCAGTGTCCAGGCAATGGCAAGCTGCACCGGGTCAATTGCGTGTCGTTTTGCGATATCGAGATACGCATCCACCGCCGGCCACATGCGCGGGTTCACACGCCCGCCAAGATCGGCACCTATGCTTTTTCGTGATCCTTGCGGCGTGGCATTGCCGCCTTCATATTTACCGCTCAACACACCGCAGGCCAGTGGCGAGAAAGCCAGCAGTCCTACTTGTTCATTGTGGCACAGTTCGGCAAGGTCGGTGTCGAACAGCCGGCACATAAGGCTGTATTCGTTCTGGATCGACACAGCACGCGGCAGATTCAGTTCCTCCGATATGCGCAGCCATTGTGCAGTGCCCCAGCTGCTTTCATTCGAGAGACCAAACTGCCGGATTTTGCCCTGCTTTCGCAGGTCTTCAAGACAATTCAGCACCTCAGTCATATGCGCAAGAGTCTCTGCCTTGTTCTGGTTTGTCGGGTCATAATGCCAGTTTTTGCGAAACATGTAGGACCCGCGATTAGGCCAGTGCAGTTGATAGAGGTCGATATAGTCAGTGCGCATGGAGCGCAGCGAGTTCTCGACTGCAATGGTTATGGTTTCGCGTGAAATCGGTGCTCCATCACGCACGTTTGCATAGCCTTCGCCGGCAACCTTGGTTGCTATGATCACCTCATCACGGCGGTTATTTGCTGCGACCCAGCTGCCGATAATGCGTTCTGTGTCGCCTTGCGTTTCTTTTGAAAGCGGGGTGGTCGGGTACATCTCCGCCGTATCGATGAAGTTGACCCCGTGATCAAGGGCAAGATCGATCTGGGCATGGCCCTCAGCCTCGGTGTTTTGCGTGCCCCAGGTCATTGATCCAAGACAGATTTCACTGACCTTGATATCGGTGTTGCCCAAATTGTTATACGACATGCTCATGATGTAACCTGTTGCTATGTATTGGTGAATTTGAAACAGCTGATTTGCTGACTACGTTCCCCGGGGCGTAGAACTATAGACGGGAACGACGGATTGTCAGGGGCATTGGGCCACATTTGCGGCTCCAGACACAGCCCGGCGAATGGTTTGTCAATTCTGCCATTCAGCCCGGCAACAGGTGCGTTCAGCTTGTGTCCGGTGTAAAGCTGCAGGCCCGGCTCGCTGGTGATCACGTCCATCGTAACGCGCGAATGTGGTGAGGCAAGCTGCGCTACTGTTTGTGGCGCACGGCGTTGCTGTGCAAGGCAGAAATTATTGTCAAACGGGTCGCTGACCGCTCGTGCGCGCGTGAAATCATAACCGGTACCCCTGACATCAAGACTCTCGCCGGTTGCAAGGTCAGTCTCGTCGGCAAGTAACACTCTGTCAGCGTCAATGCGCAATGTGTGATCACGGATGTCACCACGATCGTCCAGCGTGAAATAGCTATGGTGCCCCATATTCAGCAGCGTCGGCTTTTGTGTCGTTGCGCGCAGTGCGACCGAAAGCATGCCGTCTCCAATCAGCTCATAACGACATGTAGCATCGATGCGGCCGGGAAATCCCATATGTCCGTCGGGCTGGCTTATGGCAAGCTCGACAAAGGAGGCGCCTGTCGCAGCGACCTGCCAGTTTTGCCAGCCAAACCCACCAGCCCCGCCATGCAGTGTCTGTCGATCATGCTCGTTGCGATCAAAGCTGTGGTGGATCCCGTCGATCGTCGCCATCCCGCCTGCAATGCGGTTGATCACCGGACCGGCTATAGCGCCGTGATGCGCAGCGTGGGCCAGATAATCCTCCAGCCGCGGAAAGCCCAGCACGAGCGGTGGCGCGTGACCATCGAGTCTCAAATCCTGAAGACTGGCGCCCCATGTCAGAATGCGCGCATGCAAGCCACCCCCTGCGATTTCAATCGCACGAACATCTTGATTTTCCGGGAGAATGCTGAAGTGCGAAATCATCCGGCTAGAAAACAGTTTTCTCGGGCAAAGGGTAAGAATGCATGTTGCAACCCGACAGTAGCCACTATATAGCCAAACGAACAATATCAAACTGCTTCCCGCTCGTTGGTGCCCATGGGCGGGGACACTTCGCTGGGATGTATCCATGCGTATAGCTGTTATCGGGTCGGGCATCTCCGGCCTTGGCGCCGCCTATCTTTTAAATCCGGCAGTCGATGTCCACCTGTTTGAATGTGCGTCCCGTCTCGGCGGCCACAGCAACACGGTAGATGCTGATTTTGGTGGCACAAAGGTGCCTGTTGATACCGGGTTCATTGTCTTCAATCCGCTAAATTACCCTAATCTGCTATCGATGTTTGACCGGCTGAATGTGTCGTGGATCGACACCGACATGAGCTTTTCAGTGTCGTTGCGCAATGGTGGTTGCGAATATAGCGGATCACTTCGCGGACTGGTCGCGCAGCCGGCGAATTTGGTGCGGCCCCGGTTCTGGTCGATGCTGGGCGATCTGACACGCTTTTATCGCACAGGATACAATGCCGCCTTTGACGGGCCGGCTAACGAATCCCTCGACGCCTTTATCGAGCGTGAAGGCTATAGCGACGCGTTTGTTGAAGATCATTTGCTGCCCATGGGGGCCGCCATCTGGTCTTGCAGCGCGACAACAATGCGGGAATACCCGGTGCGTTCGCTGCTGCAATTCATGAATAATCACAAATTGCTGCATTTCTTCAATCGTCCGACATGGCGCACAGTTCAGGGTGGATCGCGTGAATATGTGAATCGCATAGCGGCGTCGCTGGGCGGTACAGGTGGTGGACGAATTCACCTGTCCAGCCGGATTACCGGTATCAGGCGTGATCAGGGCGGGGTTATCCTGTCAATCGATGGTGATGGCGATGTCTGGTTTGACAAGGTGATCATGGCGGCACATGCCGACCAGTCTCTGAAGCTGATCAGTGATGCGACCCAGCAGGAACGCGATATCCTGTCCAGTTTCCGGTTTCAGCCGAACCGTGCCGTCCTGCATTCAGACCCGTCATTGATGCCGCAGCGCCGGTCTGCATGGGGCGCCTGGAACTATATTGGCGAGGGTGGGGGCGATGCCGGATTGTGCCTGACCTATTGGATGAACAAGCTGCAATCCATAGATATGGCCTATCCGCTGTATGAAACGCTGAATCCGCATCGCGAACCACGTGAAGACCTTGTGCATGCCAGCTTCAACTATGACCATCCGGTGTTCGATGAAAGCGCCATCGCCGCGCAAAAACAGCTGCCGCAGATTCAGGGGACAGGCAATCTGTTTTTTGCCGGTGCCTGGACGGGGCATGGCTTTCATGAGGATGGACTGAAGTCCGCCATTGCGGTGGTGCGCAGCCTCGGCGTGGATATTCCATGGCATACGAAAGTGCCGGCATATGATACAACGGTGTTGGAAAACCCGGACACCGCCCGCGAGATTGCATGATGACAGCCTGTCACCTGGTGCGATCAACAATCGATCACACGCGCCACGGTACGCCATCGCACTTCTTGTCACGCAAAGGTCTGTCGGTACTTGTCGATCTTGACCGTCTTGATGAGGCTGACAGCCAGTCAGCATTCTTCTCCATCGACCGGTTCAGCCTCCTGTCAGTCAAACAATCCGATTACGGCCCGAATTTCAAACGCAAGGGACCGGTTGTCCGGCTTGCGGATTATGCTCGCCAGATGGCTGGCGAGATTTGTCCCGGTCAGCCTATTGCCTCGGTTCTGCTGCTGACATTTCCCCGCATTCTCGGCGTGGCCTTCAATCCGGTTTCGATCTATGTGCTGCGCGGCCATGATGGGCGTGATCTTGTGTATATCTATGAGGTGCGCAACACCTTTGGTGATATGCATTCATATATCGGGCGCGCTGAAACCGGCAAGGCGTCTGGCGATACTGTTCTGCATGCTGCCAAGATATTCTATGTGTCTCCCTTCTTTCCGGTCACGGGTGATTACCAGTTGCGTGTGCGTGTTTCGGACAAGCCGGACATGCCTGTGCGCGTGTTGATGCGTTATTCGATAGATGGCGCCGTGAAATTGACGGCGACGTTGCGCGGTGTGGCAGAAACCCTTACAACTTGGGGTGTGTTTCGTGCCCTGTTGGCATCAGGGCAGTTTCCGCTACGTCCGCTTGTTTCCATTCATGTTGAGGCGGCGCGATTGTGGCTGAAGAAGGTGCCGTATTTCAGGCGTCCAGTGCCGCCACAGCCATGGTCACGCGCCAAAGATACGACTAGCAGGTAAGGTAATTATGATATGGCCGGGTTTTGGGATCGTCGCAAACTCACCCTTCTTCTTTCGATCTTCTCCAAGCTGGAGTACGGGCGTCTTACCGTGACATTGCCAGATGGAGGCGTGCGCGAATTTGCTGGCACAAAGGACGGGCCGCACGCCACGCTGAAGATCAATACACATGATGCGGTATCGCGTATGCTGCGTGATGGCAAGATGGGGTTTTGTGAGGCAGTGATGGATGGTGAGCTGGAAAGCAGCTCCATGGCCGAACTCATCGAACTTGCGGTTTTGCATGGCAGCGATCTGGATGAACGGATGGAAACCGGATTGATGCGACGCATTGGTCTGAAGCTGTTCCACAAGCTGCGCAGCAACACGCGAAGCGGGTCGGCACGCAACATCGCCCACCATTACGATCTGGGAAATGAATTCTATGAATCCTGGCTGGACGGCACGATGACATATTCATCCGCGCTCTATGAAGCCGAAAGTGATGATCTGTTGACGGCACAGACAAACAAATACCGCCGGCTGGCAGAGCTTGCCGATATCCAGCCCGGTGATCATGTGCTGGAAATCGGATGCGGGTGGGGCGGCTTTGCCAAATTTGCCATCGAGGAACGTGATGCGCGGGTGACCGGCATAACCATTTCCAAGGCACAGCATGAATTTGCGACACGCAGACTGGCGGAAGCCGGGCTGTCTGATCGGGCCGATGTCCGCCTTGTCGATTACCGCGATGTTGAGGGTACGTTTGATCGTATTGTGTCGATCGAAATGTTTGAGGCGGTTGGTCAGGCCTATTGGCAGACCTATTTCGAATCCCTGTCGCGACTTCTGAAGCGCGGGGGGCGGGCTGCCTTGCAGGCGATCACCATTGAAGAGCACGCATTTGAAGAATATCGCCAGAATCCCGACTTCATTCAGCGCTATATTTTCCCGGGCGGGATGCTGCCATCAATGCCGCGCCTCGAACAGCCGGTTGCGGCGGCCGGCCTGCAGCTGGTGGATGCACGCGGGTTTGGCATGGATTATGCGCGCACCCTTGCTGAATGGCGTCAACGCTTCAATGCCGCATGGCCGGCCTTGTCCAGTGGCAGTTTCGATATTCGTTTCAAGCGCATGTGGGAATTGTATCTGTCATACTGTGAAGGCGGATTTCGCGCCGGACAGATCGATGTCAAACACCTGCTATTTGAACATCGCTAGGCTGGTCAGACATGGCTGATGGTGCGCATATTCCTGATTTTCTGCCGGAAACCTATTTTCTGCAACCGCTGACAGCTTTTGGCGTGTTCGTTGACAGGTTCGGTGCGATCAGGCGGCAATTCGCGGTTGATATCACTGGAACTGCCACGGATGACGGCTTCATCCTTGATGAGGCCTTTCTCTATGATGATGGTGAGCGCGAGACACGCCAGTGGGTTATCACAAGGGTTGCTGATGGTCGCTATCAAGGGCGCTGTGATGACGTCATTGGTTACGCCGAAGGGCATCACACCGACAATATGCTGCGTTGGCGTTATCGCTTTCGGCTGGCAATGTTTGGCCGCAAGGTCAGTGTCCATTTCGATGATGTCATGGTCGTGCACCAAGGCGGGGTAATGGTGAACCGGGCCATAGTCTCAAAATGGGGGCTGAAGCTTGGTGAGGTGCTTCTCAGCTTCCGCCCGTCCTGACAACAAACAGGCGCAATATCGGACGCAAAAGGCTGCGGATCAGTGGCAGCTTTGCCAGCAGCTGGCTTGCGCTGTCCCAATGGTCGTAATGCGCTGTTACCTTGTTGTCCGCGATATGGATCTCGCTCATCCCTTGAAGCGCCAGAGTTGTTCCTGGCCAGGTGGCAAGGCGACCGGACATGCGCCAGCGCAGATAGACCCGCTCTGACGGGGTGCTGGCAGATGCGGCGATATCGGTGATGTGAAATTGCGGCGCTGTACAGGTTGCGAACATATGATCGAAAATGGCACGAAATCCGGCCTTTCCGGTCACATCATTGAACGGATCTACGAACCGTACATCATCAGAGAGCAGCGCCAGCAGATCATCGATATTGTCCGACTGCAATGCGGCAAAGGCATGTGCATATGTCTGCGCAATCTCCGGCATGCAGTCCTGACCCGATTTTGCGCCTTGATCTGCAGTCATTTGGCATCTCCGCCATCTTTTGCGGGGGTCAGATTATGACCGGTGCTCTTGCCAACGATGCGAAAGAACCACCGATCTGGCAGCCAGCGCAAAAGGCTGATCTTGCGTGTGAAGGAACGGGGAAACTGGATAATAAAATTGTTTGATTTCAGCCCACTCAGTATTTCTGTTGCAGCCTTTTCTGAACTGATAATGCCTGGCATTTCATAGTCATTGACCAGTGTCGCCTCGGTCTCGACAAAGCCGGGGCATATAACGCGCACATCGATATTCCTTGGCGCAAGATCGAATGTGATGGACTCGGCAAGTGAAATCAGCGCTGCCTTTGTCGGGCCGTAAGCGGCGGCATTGGGAAGGCCGCGCCATCCGGCAACCGACGATGTGATGGCAATTTGCCCGCCGCCCGCCGCGCGCATCGATGCAATGACGCCGGGCAGGGCATTTACAACGCCCATGTAATTGATGTCCATATGCCGCTGATAGTCACGCGGGTCTATGTCCAGCGCGTTTTGTGGCGTGTAGATGCCAGCATTCAGAATGGCGACATCAATCGGTCCGAGGGCAGAGCAAGCGCTTTCCACGGCGCTGTGCATAGCGTCCGTATCGCTGACATCAGCGGGCAGCGCGCAATATTGGTCGCTGAAATCCGCGCCAAGGTCACGCAGCCGCTCAGCACGTCGTGCAACAGCGCTGACGATGTGTCCTGCCTGAAGAAGCTGTGTCACAAGGGCGGCACCGATGCCCGCGCTAGCGCCGGTGATAAAGTAATGCGCCATTCTGTCCCGATATTTCTGTCGTAGGGGGCTGTTTCCTGCACCCTGATGTGGGCATTCGGCGCGGCGATGTGAAGTGGATGACGCGCGAAGTGCCTGCTTCGATGCGCTTTCATCCGATTGACCAGTGCAAGAGGAGGGCTAACATTTCAGGTGCAGCGCGTTTATGCTGCACCCGTGTTTTGGGCGTTACCGATAGCGCCGGGTGCTATGCAGGTTTTACAGCAGGGGCAGAATATGTGGTCGGACGAGGATTGTGCCCACTGGACAGCCAGGGTCGCCGAAATATATGGGATGGATGCCACGATCAGCGGTCTGGATGGTGAGTTTGACCTGAATGCCGCTGTCATGGTGAATGGTCAATTCACCGGTGTTCTGAAGATCATGCGCGCGGATTGTGATGTCAGCTTTGTTGATATGCAGATTGCCGCGCTAACCCATCTGGCAGCTGGTGCGGCTGATCTGCCAGTCCCGCAGGTGATCAACCGGTCTGACGGGGCTGCCCTTGGCCATATTCCGGACAAGGATGGTGCAATGCGTCTTGTCTGGATGCTGAGCGCGCTGCCGGGCCGCCAATTGGGCAATCATCGCCCGCACACGCCGGCGCTGATGACGCAGATCGGCACGGCCCTTGGCGGGCTGACAACTGCTCTTGCCGGCTTTGACCATCCGCAACTGGACCGTGAATTCAAATGGCACCCGCGGACGCCGCACTGGGCGTTTGGCGCGCTGGATGCAATTGAAGAAAAAGATTTAAAATCTATCATAAATGGATATTTCTATATATTTACAGATCGATGTGAACCTGAATTATCGAAATTGGTGGCGTGGCCAGTTCACTGTGACGGAAACGACTATAATCTGTTGATCACAGCGTCTGCGGATGGCTCATCACTCGGCGGTATCATTGATTTTGGTGATATGACGCGCGCACCGGTCGTCTGCGATCTTGCCACGGCAGCCGCCTATCTGGTGCTGGATCAGACGCGGCCGATCGAAATGTTGAGCGCCTTTGTGGCCGGATATCATGGCGGTTGCCCGCTATCTGAAACCGACATCGGGCTTGTCTGGCCGCTGATGATGACACGTCTTGGCGTCAGTCTGGTGAATAGTGCGCTGATGAAACAGCAGCGGCCCGATGATCCTTATGTGACAATCAGCGAGGCACCGGCGCGCGCATTCATGTTACAGGCAGCGTCCTGGACGGCGGCCGAGATCGAGATGCGGTTGCGTGTGGCGACTGGCATGGATGTCACCCCCGGCGCGGCGCATGTCTCGGCGTGGATAGCCGCCAATCGTGACAGCTTTGCGCCGGTGATGGGGCGCGGGCTTGCGGATGCCCCGAAATGTTCATGCGCTGTCGGCGATTCAGCGCTGCCTGCAGATCCGACGCATATACGCGCTGATGAAGCTGTGACCCTTGTTCCGGCGGCATTAAACAGCCCGCAGATGTTTGTTGGCCATTATCTGGAGCCGCGACTTGTCTATACGGAACCGGCCTTTCTGACGGGCCCCAGCGCGGTAGAAGGGCGGCGGACAATGCATCTGGGCATTGATGTGTTCGCACCTGCCGGCAGCGCTGTCTTTGCGCCGCTGGATGGTCATGTCGCTGCCGCTGTGAACCGCAATGCTCATCTGGATTATGGCGGTGTTCTGGTGCTGGCACATAGCGATGACCGGGGCACGCCCTTTTTCACGCTTTTTGGCCATCTTGACCCGCACAGCATCGCCGGTATGGCGAACGGGCAGGCGGTAACGGCAGGACAGCAGGTTGCAAGCCTTGGCGAGGCGGCGGTAAATGGAGGCTGGCAGCCGCATTTGCATTTCCAGATGGCGTATTGCCTGCCTGATATCATTGGCACCACAGTTGATGACTGGCCGGGTGCCGGTGATCCTGATGATCTGGCGTTTGCAGCCGCGCTATACCCCAATCCGGCAGAATTGCTGGGACTGGCACCTGAACCATATCTCTATCCTGTGGTTTCAGCTGAAACCCTTATGGCCGACAGGCAGGGGCGGTTCGGGGCCAATCTCAAGCTGTCATATCGGCAGCCAGCGCAGCTGTTGCGGGGCTGGCGGCACTATCTCTATGACGAAATGGGGCGCACATTTCTGGATGCCTATAACAATGTACCGCATGTCGGGCATGCACATCCGCGGATCAATGCGCTGATCGAACAGCAGATCAAGCTGATCAACACCAACACGCGGTATCTTCATCCAGCCCAGATGGATTTTGCCGACGCGCTGCGCCAGCGCCTGCCTCATCACCTGACACATTGCTATTTTCTGACATCGGGGTCAGAGGCGAACGAATTGGCGCTGCGGCTGGCCCGCGCACATACCGGGCGGCGCGGCATGATTGTCCAGGATCATGCGTATCATGGCCACACAACCGGCACGATCGATATCAGCCCCTATAAATTCAATGGTCCCGGCGGCGATGGCGCGCCGGACTGGGTTGAGATTACCGGCATTGCGGACCCGTATCGCGGGCCGTATGGCTATGATGATGCCAATGCTGGCGAGGCATACGCCGCCGACATTGATCGCGCCATAGGAGCATTGCAGGCGCGCAACCTGCCCTTGGCGGGCTTCATCGCAGAAAGCTATCCGAGCGTGGGCGGCCAGATTGAACCGCCTGCAGGGTATCTTGCCGGTGTCTATGCGCGGGTGCGCGCGGCGGGAGGGCTGTGCATCGCGGATGAGGTGCAAACAGGCCTTGGGCGGCTTGGCGATGCGTTCTGGGGTTTTGAGACGCAAGGCGCGGTGCCAGATATGGTGGTGCTGGGCAAGCCGGTTGGCAATGGCCACCCGATTGGCGTGGTGATCACCACCGCCGACATTGCCGCGAGTTTCGCCAATGGGATGGAGTTTTTCTCGACCTTTGGCGGCACCACACTAGCATGCCGCATCGGGGCAGAGGTGCTGGCCATTGTTGATGATGAAGGGCTGGCGCAGAACGCGGCTGACCGTGGGCAGCAGCTTCTGGGCGGGTTCCGCGAATTGGCGTCATGTCATACCCTGATCGGCGATGTGCGCGGGCGCGGCCTGTTCCTTGGTGTTGAACTGGTGACGGACCGCACTACCAAGGACCCGGCTGGCGCGCTGGCCAGCTATGTCAGTAACAGACTGCGTGATCACCGTATTCTGATTGGCACTGACGGGCCTTTTGACAATGTTCTGAAAATCCGTCCGCCGCTGACGATCAGCGCAACAGATTGTGACCTGTTGCTGGCAAGACTGGATGACATCCTGCATGAAGCGGTTCTATTAAATTAAATAAAACTAATATTTTATATGATGATCTTTATGTAACAATCTATTGCCCGCCGTCATCATCTGCGCTAGAAAGTACCCGATACGGGGTCTGCCGAATGAGGCGCAGAACAGCCGTTTTACGGTCTGCAATTCTGTCTGCCATTCTGTTTTCGACAAGGCTGTCCGGTTATAACATCATGTCAGGAATGTCTGTTTCCTTTTCGTGTTTTGTTCCTTTGCGTTCCTGACTGCATCCAAAAGCGGTCGCGTGTGAAGACGCAACTGCAGAAAGGAACGAGACATGGAGTTCATTACCGAAATGGTAGGTGCCATAAACGGGGTGGTCTGGGGCGTGCCCATGCTGATCCTGATTCTTGGCGCGGGCCTGTTTCTGACTGTCGGGTTGAGATTCCTGACAATCATGAAAATTCCATTTGGCTTTTCCCTGCTGTGGAAAGGCAGAATTCCCGGCAATGATGCTGGTGACATCACTCCCTTCAACGCGCTGATGACATCGCTGTCAGCGACCATCGGCACCGGTAATATCGCCGGTGTGGCAACAGCCATTTTCCTTGGCGGCCCAGGGGCCGTCTTCTGGATGTGGATGACAGCGCTGGTAGGTATGGGCACAAAATATGCCGAGGCTGTCTGCGCGGTCCGTTTCCGTGAAAAGGATGAAAACGGCAATTTTGTCGGTGGACCGATGTATTACATCCAGAATGGTATGGGTGAAAACTGGCGTTGGCTTGCCATAACATTTGCCCTGTTTGCCGGTATCGCCGGCTTTGGTATCGGCAATATGGTTCAGTCGAACTCCATCGCCGACGCTCTGTACACCACCTTTAACATCCCGCATCTGTATACCGGCATCATCGTCGCCCTTCTTGTTGGCGCGGTTCTTCTTGGCGGTATTCAGCGGATTTCGCAGGTGGCAGGCGCTCTGGTTCCCTTTATGGCAGCGCTCTACATCCTGGCATCCATCGTGGTGCTGGCGATCAATGCCAACGCCATTCCAGCCGCATTTGGCCTGATCTTCACTCATGCCTTCTCGCCGGCCGCTGCCACAGGTGGTTTCGCCGGTGCAGCAGTCTGGGCGGCCATACGCTTTGGTGTGGCACGTGGCGTGTTCTCGAACGAGGCTGGCCTTGGTTCCGCCCCGATCGCGCATGCCGCTGCCAAGACCAAAGGCCCTGTCAGCCAGGGTCTGGTGGCCATGCTCGGCACCTTCATCGACACGCTCATCGTCTGTACCTTTACGGCGCTGGCAATCCTGTCCACAGGTGTCTGGACAAGCGGCGCCACTGGTGCGGCGCTGACCTCGGCAGCCTTTGAGGCGGCACTTCCCGGATTTGGGGGTGTGATCATCGCGGTGTCGTTGGCGATCTTCGCCTTCACCACGATCATCGGGTGGTCCTACTATTCCGAGAGATCGCTTCAATACCTGTTCGGAACCAGCATTATCATGCCATTCCGTGCGGTATGGTCGCTTGCGGCGATTGTCGGGGCAACAGTGAAGCTTGGCTTTATCTGGCTTCTTGCTGATACGCTGAACGCGATGATGGCGATTCCAAACCTAGTCGCGCTGATAGTGCTGTCACCGATTGTGTTTGCGGTCACGAAGGAATTCTTCGATACCCGCGGCAAATCCGAAGACAATCCATTCTAGCGCAGGACGCAAACCATTTTGTAAGAAGGGCGGCGATTGTGCCGCCCTTTTTCGTTTGCTAGGTCTAAACCTCCATCTTGTGAACAGAACTGATTCAGCCATGCCCCAACCCCGTGTCTCGTTGCCCTTGTTCTCTGCCGACCCTCTGCCCGTATCTGTCAGGCGGGGCGGTGCCGAGGAAAGCCTCCACCTTGTTGATGTCGCGCTGTGTGATGCCGATGGCAGTGTTGTCATGGGCCTAGGCGAGGTTGAGCGGCTGGTATTTCCACGCTCGGCGATGAAACCGTTACAGGCGCTGGCGCTGGCCGAGAGAATGACAAGCCTTGATCCCGGCTTGCGATTGACCCCGTCCGAGCTGTCGCTGATCTGTGCCAGCCATAATGGCCAGATCGAACATGTGGAAGGGGCCCGCGCGCTTCTCGAACGCTTTGGGCTGTCGCCGGACCTGTTGTCCTGCGGGTCGCAATGGTCTGGTGACACACCAACGATGATCGAACAGGCGCGTAGCATGAGCGCACCGGAACGCATTCATAACAATTGCAGTGGCAAACATTCCGGTATGCTTGTACTTGGCAGTCTTATGGGTGCAGATCCGGCTGGCTATGCCGATCTTTCACATCCCGTCCAGCAAGCAATCCTCGGCACGCTGGAATTTATGACAGGCATCGATATCACGCAGTTTCCGAGTGGTATTGACGGGTGCGGGGCGCCAGCCCTCAGCGCACCGCTAGGCAATTGGGCAAGGGGATTTGCCATGTTTGCCGGGGGTGGGCAGATGCCGGACAGTCGCACCGCTGCCTGTGCCCGTTTGCGCGACGGTATTGCCGCTGCACCGCAGATGATCGCGGGTGACCGGCGCATGTGCAGTGCTGTGGCCGCCGGTTTCGGCAGCCAGATCACAGCCAAGACCGGGGCAGAAGGGGTATATGCCGCTGCCTTTCATGATTATGGGCTGGGATTGATGGTCAAGGCGCGCGATGGCAACGGGCGTGCATCGGATGCGGCGTTGGGCGCTGTGATCCATGCGCTGGGCTATGATCTGCCGGATGCCGTGCGCGATTTTACCGAGCCGGTGTTGCGCAACTGGGCCGGTCAGACGGTTGGCGAGCTCAGGATCGAAGGGCCTCTGGCGCTATGATGAAAGCCGGTATGAAGCGTTGATTTTCACTGTCGGCTGGTGACGGCGACAGGCTATTCAATGGCGTTATTGGTTGACAGGGTGCGACAGAATCAGCCCATGATCGCGATGCATTGAAGGTGGCTGTGGAGCAAAGCTCTATGCCTTAAAGAGGGAATATGGTGCGGGTGAAAAATGACTGCCCTATGCCATAGCCGTCCCCGCGACTGTAGGTTGGTCGCTCGTCCATTGCCACTGGGCCTGACAAGGTCCGGGAAGGCGGCCGGGTCATGACCACAAGCCAGGAGACCTGCCTTTAACGCCAGAAGCAACGGCCGGGGACTGCCGTGAAGCGCACGCTGTTTATGCGGTTCGCGACCTTTTCCCCGGAAATCGGCCAGTTTGGTCACAAAAAGGTTTCGAGGGGGGCTCCCGATGACACGCATTTTTCTTTCTGCTGCAGCCATGATTCTGATGTCTGCTGGTGCTGCATTCGCACACCATCCGCTTGGCGGTATGACGCCGCAAACAGCCCTACATGGGCTGTTGTCGGGCATTGGCCATCCGGTCATCGGGTTTGACCATCTGGCATTTGTTGTCGGCGTTGGCCTGATCGCCGCATTTCATCGCAGCAAGCTGGCAATGCCGGCAGCCTTTGTCGGCGGCACCATGGCTGGCACGATGCTGACGGTATCGGCCTTTACCCTGCCACTCGCCGAAATTGTCATAACCGCATCTGTGGTTGTGGCCGGTATGGTCGCGATGCGGGGCAAGGTCACTGATCTGCGATTTGCAGCTGCGCTGGCGGTTATTGCGGGTCTGTTCCATGGCTGGGCCTATGGCGCGGCTGTGGTTGGTGCAGAAACAACACCGCTTGTTGCCTATCTTGCAGGCTTTGGGCTGGTTCAGATGGCCATCGCGGGTGGTATTGCGCTGGGCGCAGCCCGGATCTGGAACATCATCGATGCCGAGGCCCTGCAGCCGCGTCTTGCTGGCGCTGTCGTTGCCGGTGTCGGACTGGCCTTTCTTGTTGAGACTGTCGAGGGAATGATCTTCCCGGCCATGTAATGTTCCAGGCCATGTAATATTCACGGCCATGTAATGCTGCATCGCCGCCTGTTTGCGGGCGGCGCAACGGGCATGGGCATGGGGCAGGGTCGGGTGGCTCTGCCCTTTTGTTTGCCTTCCGGCCACCTGACGCATGTTTTACCAAAAGGGGTGTCTTATGGCAGCCACGCGAATACCAGCTACCGTCATTACCGGCTTTCTTGGCTCGGGCAAGACCACACTGATCCGTAACATCATCATGCAGGCGAATGGCCGCCGCCTGGCCCTGATCGTCAATGAATTCGGCGATATTGGCATGGATGGTGCGATGCTGGAGGAATGCGGCGCTGACAGCTGTTCCACCGAAGACATCATCGAACTGGCGAACGGATGTATTTGCTGTACCGTTGCCGATGACTTTCTGCCCAGCATGCAGCAATTGCTGGCGCAGGAGCCACGCCCCGACCATATTATCATTGAAACATCCGGTCTGGCTTTGCCGCAGCCGCTTGTTCAGGCGTTCAACTGGCCAGATATCAAATCGCAGGTGATGCTTGACGGTGTGGTGACGCTGGTGGATGGTCCGGCGCTTGCTGATGGCGGTGTGGCGCATGATCTTGAAGCACTTGAGGCGCAGCGGGCTGCTGATGAGGAACTGGATCATGAAAGCCCGATCGATGAGTTGTTTGCCGACCAGATCGGTGCTGCCAACCTGATCGTGCTGTCAAAGGCGGATGTACTGGACAGTGACGGTATCGCGCGTGCCCGCAGTGTTGTTGAAGGACAGCTGACGGCCCCGACGCCGATCATTCCGGTTGCTGGCGGTGCCGCCCCGATGGATGCCATCCTTGGCCTGGGGATGGAAGATCAGGCGCATGAACGCGCACAGCATATGCATCACCATCATGGCGATGACCACGATGATGATCATGATGACGAGCACCACCACCATCATCATGAGCATGGGCATGATGAATTTGCCTCCTATGTCATTGCGCTTGAGGGTGTTGAGGATGCGCAGACATTTCAGACCAGCATTGCGCAGATGGCCTCGGAATTCGGTATTCTGCGTGCCAAGGGGCGTGTGCCTGTCAGCGGCAAGGCGCTGCCTTTCGTGGTGCAAGCTGTTGGCCGCCGGGTGGATGGGTATTTCGCGCGCGAAGCAAACAATGGTGGCGGACAGCTTGTGGTGATCGGGCTGGCCGGTCTAGACGCTGATGCCATTGCAGCACGCCTCGGTGGCACGGTGATCGCGGGACATGCATCTTCTTAAGATCGATGAGAGCGGCGCGCTCTATGATTCTGACGAGGCTGTCGATCTTGGTCAGCCGGCTGGAGATATCATTTTTCTCACGTCAGCGGATACCGAGGTAGCGCTCGTCTCGGCTGCTGCGTTGCGGTGCCATAAACAGCAAAAAGAACAGGAACAGTCGCTGGGATTGCGGGTGGCAAACTATCTTAGCCTGTCGCATCCGTTTTCGGTTGATCAGTATATTCAGAACACGGTTGCCGCTGCGCGGTTGGTGGTGGTGCGATTGCTGGGCGGGCGTGGCTACTGGTCGTATGGTGTGCAGCAACTTGTCGCCCAGGCTGCCCTGCCGGGCGGGGTGCCTGTCATTTTCCTGTCCGGTGACGGCAAACCTGATCCTGAACTCGATTATCTGTCAGATTTCAATGCCGAGGACCGCAGCAAATTGTCGGCCTATCTTGATGCTGGCGGGATGGATAATGCCATCCAGTTTCTGGCTGCCTTGTCCGATCTGGTGGATGGTGCCAGCCATGCAGATCCGCCGCGTCCCTTGCTGCGCGCGGGTATCTACTGGCCCGGCCAGTCGGGCGAGATTGCCAGCCTCGACATGCTGAAGGACCAGTGGCGTGATGATGCGCCTGTCGCGGCGATTGTCTTTTACCGGGCGCTGATGCAGGCGGGTGATCTGGCGCCGATTGATGCGCTGGTCGACAGCTGCCGGGCGGCCGGGCTGAACCCGCTGCCGCTGTTTGGTGCCAGCCTGAAAGAGGCAGAAAGTGGCGGCATTATCGCTGGCCTTTTGCAGCAGGCATCGGCGGAAGTGATCCTGAACCTGACCAGCTTTGCTGTATCTGACCCTGGCGGCGGCGATACAGCGATGCCGAGCCTTTTATCTGCCGGGCCGTTTGGCGCTGTTGATGCGCCGGTGTTCCAGCTTGTCCTGTCGGCAAGTCTGGCTGCTGACTGGGCGGCATCGGGGGCCGGGCTAACCGCGCGCGATCTGGCGATGAATGTGGCTCTGCCGGAACTTGACGGGCGTATCCTTACCCGCGCTGTTGGTTTCAAGCAGGCCCCGAAGCGGCATCCGCTGACGCATGCGATGACGACTGCCTATGATGCGGTGCCGGACCGAATTGATTTTGCCGTGCAACTGGCGGCGGGGTGGGCGCGGTTGCGGCGAACTGCACCGGCAGACAAGCGTGTTGCTCTGATTATGGCGAACTATCCGAACCGTGATGGCCGGCTGGCCAACGGTGTGGGTCTCGATACGCCAGAAAGCGTTTTTGGAGCACTGATGGCACTGCAAGGGGCGGGTTATGATGTGCAGGGCATGCCTGATAGCGGTGCAGCGCTTGTAGCGCATATGCGTGCCGGGCCAACCAATGCTGGCTGGCAGGACCGCATATGCGATGCAGCGATGTCACTGGAGGCTTATGACCGTATCTTTGCCAGTCTGCCAGCCGATGCGCGTGACGCGGTAACCAGCCGATGGGGTGCGCCATCCGGTGATCCGATGTGTGACGGCAAGGCCATCAGGCTGCCATTGCGCCGCTTCGGCAATGTTGTGGTCGCTGTCCAGCCGGCGCGCGGCTATAACATCGATCCGAAGTCAACTTACCATTCACCCGATCTGGTGCCGCCTCACAATTATCTGGCGCTGTATTTCTGGTTGCGCCATGAATTCGGCGTGGCCGCAATCATCCATTTTGGCAAGCATGGCAATCTGGAGTGGCTTCCCGGCAAGGCGTTGGCGCTGAGTGCGGCCTGTTTTCCCGAAGCGATTCTGGGACCGACACCGCATCTCTACCCCTTCATCGTCAATGATCCGGGTGAGGGCGCGCAGGCCAAGCGTCGCACCGGCGCAGTGATCCTCGATCATCTGACGCCGCCAATGACGCAAGCTGACAGTCATGGTGTGATGGCTGAGCTGGAAGCGCAGATGGACGAGTATTTTGAGGCTGCCGGTATGGACCGGGCGCGCTCTGATGCTTTGCTTGGCGATATTCTGATGACCGCCGAGCGTGCAGGTATCACCGCCGATTGTGGCATTGAAGACAGTGACGATTCAGGAGAAAAGCTGCTGAAGCTCGACAACTTTCTCTGTGATCTGAAAGAACTGCAAATTCGCGATGGACTGCATGTCTTTGGCACGTCGCCGGTGGATGATCTTGCCAATGGTCTGTTGACGCAAATCCTTCGAACACCGCGCCATGCCGGCGAAGGCGCGGATGCCGCCTTGCCACGTGCACTTGCCAACGACCTTGATCTGCGAGATGCGGCTGGCGACATCCTTGATCCGCTGACAGCTGAAAGAGGGCAGGTATGGCAGAATGCCCGTCCGTCTGTTCTGCAATCCATGTCAGATCAGCCATGGCGCAGCGTTGGTGATACGGTGGAACGGCTGGACAGGCTTGCCCGTGCCCTTGTCGATGGGAACGCGCAGACTGTTGGTCGGCAATCTGCCTTGATTATTGATACAGCTTTGCCAGCGATCCGCGAGGCTTTGATGGCGTGTGGGCCGCGTGAACAGCAGGCCTTGCTGAACGGGCTTGCTGGCCGGTTCATTCCTGCTGGCGCATCTGGTGCACCGACGCGTGGCCGCCCTGAAGTGCTGCCGACCGGACGCAACTTCTTTTCGATCGACAGCCGCGCGCTGCCAACACCCGTCGCATGGCGGTTGGGATGGGCGTCCGCAGAGGTGTTGCTCGACCGGTATCTGATGGAGCATGGCAACTGGCCGCGTGCCGTGGTGCTGTCTGCATGGGGCACGTCAAACATGCGCACAGGCGGTGATGATCTGGCGCAAGCGTTGGCGCTGATGGGGGTACGGCCATCCTGGGATGCCAGTTCACGGCGGGTCACCGGATTTGAAATCATCCCGCTGGACGTGCTGGACCGCCCGCGTGTCGATGTCTGCCTGCGCTGTTCCGGATTCTTTCGCGATGCCTTTCCAGCGCAGATGACGCTGTTTGACCGTGCCGTGCGGGCTGTTGCGGGGCTTGACGAGCCGGATGACATGAACCCGCTGGCTGCCAATGCCCGCCGCGACGCTGAACGCTTGCAGGATAGCGGTATGGATGCAGATGTCGCGCAGACCCAGAGCCTGTTGCGAATTTTTAGTGCCAAACCGGGTGCCTATGGGGCTGGATTGCAGGCGCTGATCGATGAAAACCTGTGGCAGGAACGCGCCGATTTTGCCAAGGCGTTTCTTGTCTGGTCATCCTATGCTTACGGTGAACACGCCGAAGGTGTGTCCGCGCGAGGCGCGCTGGAGGCGCGGCTTTCAGGCAGTGATGCCGTTCTGCATAATCAGGATAATCGGGAGCATGATATTCTCGACAGCGATGATTACTATCAGTTTGCGGGCGGCCTGTCGGCAGCGGTGGCACATCTGTCGGGGCGGGATGTGCCGGTCTATCACAATGATCATTCGCTGGCCGAACGACCTGTCATTCGCACTCTGGCCGAAGAGATTGGCCGTGTTGTCCGCGGGCGGGCCAGTAACCCGAAATGGATAGAGGGCGCGATGCGGCACGGCTATAAGGGTGCGTTCGAAATGGCGGCAACAGTGGATTATCTGTTTGCTTTTGCCGCGACCACACGCCAGGTGGCCGAACATCATTTCACCGCTCTGTTTGAGGCCTATATTGAAAACGAACAGGTGCGCGCGTTCCTGCAGGATGTGAATGACGCCGCCTATGCCGATATGCTGGCCCGATTTGACGAGGCGATCGAACGCGGCCTATGGACACCCCGCCGCAACAGCGTAATCTCTACACTGGAAAAGCATCTGGCAGCCCCGGCAGCACAACAAAGGCCGGCCCGGACACCTGTGCAATAAGTCCGCTCACCCTATGACGATAACAAACAATGAAGACAACATCATGAACGCGCCATCCGACGACATCACCCCGCCACAGGACGATACCGCCCGCCATAATGCAAAGATGGCGCGCAAGAAACAGGCGCGCGACAAGATCATGGCCTCAAAAACTGATGAAAAGGGGCTTGTGATCGTCCATACGGGCAAGGGCAAGGGAAAGTCATCCGCTGCCTTCGGGATGATTTTCCGCTGTATCGCGCATGATCTGAAATGCGGTGTGGTGCAATTTATCAAGGGCGGTATGGATACGGGTGAGCGCAATCTGATCACCACGCATTTTGGTGATCGTTGTGATTTTCATACCATGGGTGAAGGCTTTACCTGGGAAACGCAAGACCGCGAACGTGATATCGCCGCTGCTGTCGCTGCCTGGGAAAAGGCCAAGGACCTGATCCGTGATCCGGCCTATCACATGGTGTTGCTGGACGAGATCAATATCGCGTTGCGCTATGGCTATATTGATCTGGCCGAGGTGCTGGCCTTCCTTGAAGACGAAAAGCCCGCCATGACGCATGTTGTGCTGACTGGCCGTAATGCGGCCGATGAATTGATAGAAAAAGCTGATCTGGTCACCGAAATGAGCCTGATCAAACATCCCTTCCGATCAGGCATCAAGGCGCAGATCGGCGTCGAATTCTGATGCCTGCCGCGATTATGCTGCAAGGGGCCGGCTCGAATGTCGGCAAATCGGTGCTTGTTGCCGGTCTGTGCAGGCATTTTGCCAATCAGGGGCTGCGGGTGCGTCCCTTCAAGCCGCAAAACATGTCGAACAATGCTGCTGTAACCGAAGATGGTGGCGAAATTGGCCGGGCGCAGGCGATGCAGGCGCGGGCCTGTCGTGTACCGCCTAGCATTCACATGAATCCGGTGCTGCTGAAACCCGAAACAGAAACCGGCGCGCAGATCATCGTTCAGGGCAAACGCTTTGGCAGTATGCGGGCACGAGAATATGGAACGCACAAACAGACATTGCTGCCACGCGTCCTCGACAGTTTTGAAAGGCTGAAGGGCGATGCGGACCTTGTCATAATCGAGGGGGCAGGTAGCCCGGCCGAAGTGAATCTGCGGGCTGGTGATATCGCCAATATGGGGTTTGCTGTGGCCGCTGATGTGCCTGTGGTCATGATCGGGGATATTGACCGTGGCGGCGTCATTGCCAGCCTTGTCGGCACGGATGCGGTTCTTGATAAGCAGGATTCTAATCTTATTAAAGCGTTTATGATCAATAAGTTTCGCGGCGATACGACTTTATTTTCTGAAGGAATGGATATTATTTCCCGGGCCACTGGCTGGACAGGCCTTGGCATTCTGCCTTGGTTTGCGCCAGCGCGGTTTTTGCCAGCTGAGGATATTCTGGATATTGCAGGAAAAACGGGCCGTGATAATGCGGGCCGTTATAATACGGGTATTCACAATGCGGGCGCGCCGTTGCATATCGCCGTGCCGATGATGCGGCGGATTGCCAATTTCGATGATATGGACCCGTTGGCAGGCGAGGCGGATGTACGCCTTTCGCTGATCGAAGCTGGTGAGGTGATTCCGGCAGATACTGACATGGTGCTTTTGCCGGGGTCGAAATCGACAATCAGTGATCTGGCTTATCTGCGCGATCAGGGCTGGGATATCGATATTGCGGCGCATCTGCGGCGCGGCGGCGTGGTGATGGGTTTGTGCGGCGGCTATCAGATTCTGGGAACAAATATCGCTGATCCGGGCGGGGTTGAGGGACCAGCCGGCAGCGCGCCCGGCCTTGGCCATCTGGCTGTTGAAACCGTTTTGGCTGGCGACAAGACACTGACCCATGTGGCAGCTCAATCAGCCAGGTTCGGTACGACTGTGCGGGGGTATGAGATCCATATGGGGCGGACGAGCGGTGCGGATTGTGCGCGCCCGATGCTGCAGATCGGTGGCCGCCAGGATGGCGCCATCTCGGCCGACGGTCGGGTGATGGGCAGCTATGTGCATGGTATCTTTGCCGATGATGCGTTTCGCCGCGCATTTCTTGATGATCTGGCGGCGCGGCGCGGCCGGTTTGGTACCTTTGGCGTTGTGGATTTCGATGCGCGGGTTGACTCCGTGCTGGACGAACTGGCAAGGCATATGTCAGACCATCTGGATATGGACGCCATTGGCCGGATTGCCGGTCTCTAGCCCGCCGTTATCAAAGCTGGCAGACCTGTCGGTCCAGCCATCAGCCCCCCTATCAATACAGACAGCAGAATGGCGAAGATTATTTGCGCCAGCGCAAGCAGCCGCAGCGATGACAGGATTGCCGCCGCATCAGCGTCCTTGCCCGTTTCATGAAAACGCGGGGCGGCACGCAGGCGGTTGCCATAGCGACGCGGGCCAGCCAGCCAGACATCAAGCGCGCCGGCCATCGCAGCCTCGGGCCAGCCGGCATTTGGTGACGCATGCTGTTTGCCGTCACGCAGCATCGCGCGGGTTGCCGTCAACATGCGGCCACGAAACAGCGCAGCAACACAGATCAGCCCTGCAGTTATGCGCGCCGGTAGCAGATTCAGCAGATCATCCAGTCGCGCCGCGCCGCTGCCAAAAGCCAGATAACGGGCATTGCGATATCCGATCATGCTGTCGGCTGTGTTGATGATCTTATAGGCAATCAGGCCGGGCAGGCCTGTCAGCAGAAACCAGAATGCCGGTGCGAACACACCGTCTGACAGGTTTTCTGCGCCCGTCTCGATGGCGGCGCGGGCGATATCGCCTTCATCAAGATCAGCCGTTGATCGCCCGACAATCATGCCAACCGCCTGACGCGCCGGTGCAAGCCCCGCATCAAGAGCGGTGGCGACCGCCCGGATATGATCGTCGAGCGAGCGACCAGCCAGCAAGATAACAAGCACTGCCAGCACAGGCGCCGGCCCACCAGCTGTGATAGCAAGACCAAGCCCGACGCCAGTCCCCAACATAATCAGCGCCGTGATGATGCCGCGGCATCGCCGCGCACCCCCCGATACGCCGCGCCGCAGATTCCATCGCCTGTCAAATGCGGTGATGAGTCGCCCGAACAGCACCACCGGGTGTGGCATCCGGCTCCACAGCACATGTGGCTCCCCGATCAGCCTGTCCATCATCATGGCGGCCACCAGCATTGCAGCCCGCAGCGCCAGTGCGCTTGCCGTAAAGCCGGTCAGCAAGCCGAAATGGGCGAATGGCAGCCAATCCTGAAATGACAATGCGGGTAACAAATTGGTGGTCTTTCCTGTGGATGGCGTGCGCGACTTTGCGGGATAAAGCGTGGTCGGGCCTATGACGGTATAATTCAACTTTGGTCGCTTTGGCGCAATTGTTATCAAAGCCGGGGGCTATTATCTGCCTCTGGTCGGAGGATCTGGCAACAGGATGGAAACGACCCCGGTGTGGTGGACCTGGACAGGGCACCAATCCCGGGCCCCGAACCGTGGATGCACAGCTGGCAGGTTGATGTTGGCGATTCAATGATGGCAGTTGATATCTCTTTGTTGATATCTTCTCGTTTGTGTCTATCAATTGAATGCACTCTCGCACGGGTTTTCATCATGTATGGCGGAACGTTCGGCGTGTTCAATACGGCTACCAAATGACCCATGGGGACAGCGCCATGCATCACACAAGCTCTTTTCGTCACACCCTGTCCGGCGCGGTCTTTGCTGCGTCGATGATGATCGTCGGTCCGGCGGTTGCGCATTGGGGGCATCTTGGTGATCTGGCAGGTCATGGGCATCTGGCCGGGGCAGTTCTTGCCGGTGCGGCAGCTGTGCTTGCTGCCGGCCTGATCGCCACCTGCGGAAACAGTGACAATAAAGATAACGACATTGCAGCTGACGATGCTGACGATGCTTCATCCGCACATGCAGACGGCGATTCGACAGCCAATCCGGCGCCAGCTTCCAGCATCATGATCGTCGATCCGGAACACCAGAGACCGGCAATAAAGGCATTTTCTGCAGGAGCACGGGCGCATGGATGAGGCAGTGCAAGGGGGCAAGGCTCCAAAATATGGGGTGATGATCTGCGGGCATGGGTCGCGGTCGAAATCGGCAGTGACCGAATTCGCTGTCCTGGCGGAAAAACTGGCACCGATGTTTCCCGACTGGCCTGTTGAATATGGCTATCTGGAATTCGCCACACCAGTGATCAAAACCGGCCTCGACAAGCTGCGCGGACAAGGCGTGACGCATGTGCTGGCTGTGCCGGGCATGCTGTTTGCCGCCGGGCATGCGAAGAATGATATTCCGTCAGTGCTGAACACCTATGCCAGCGAGCACGGGATCACCATCCAGTATGGCCGCGAGCTTGCTGTCGATCTGCAGATGTTGCAGGCCGCCGGTGACCGTATTTCAGCTGCGCTGGCCGAGGCAGATGCCGCCAACGGGCCGGTGCCGCGAAGTGAGACATGCCTTGTGGTGATCGGACGCGGTGCATCCGACCCTGACGCCAATTCCAACATTTCGAAAATCGCACGGATGCTGTGGGAAGGTATGGGATTTGGCTGGGCCGAGGTTGGTTATTCAGGGGTAACCTTCCCGTTGGTGCAGCCTTGTCTTGAACATGTGACACGCCTTGGTTTCAAGCGGATCGTCGTGTTCCCGTACTTCCTGTTCTCGGGCATTCTGATCGACCGCATCTACGGGTTTACCGACGAGGTGGCAGATGCACATCCAGATATCGAGATTATCAAGGCAGGCTATCTGAATGATCATCCGAAAGTGATTGCCACCTTTGCTGACCGGGTGCGTGAAATCCTGAATGGCAGTAACAACATGAACTGCGCCATGTGCAAATATCGCGCGCAGGTGCTGGGTTTTGAGAATGAGGTTGGCCTGCCGCAGGAAAGCCATCACCATCATGTCGAGGGGCAGGGCGTGTCGGCCCCCGGCAGCAATGTCGAGGATTGTGACCTGTGTGACCATTTCTGCACAGGTGCCTGCCGGCTTGATGCCGGCCATGCGCATGATCACGGCCATGCGCATGATCACTCACATGACCACTTGCATGATCATACGCATGATCATGATCACGGGCATCACCATCACCCATATCCGCATGCCAATCATCCGTTGGGGCCAGAATCGGTGCGTAGCCGCGTGCCGACAAAGCGCGGTGAAGACAGCTGAAATTCTGATGCAGCGATATCTGAAAGACCCGCAGGCGATTTACCAGAAGTCATTCGCCATTGTGCGCGAACAGGCGGCAATATCTGCATTGCCCGCTGGCCTTGCAGAGGTGGCGGTGCGGCTGGTTCATGCCTGCGGCATGCCCGACATTCTGGATGATCTGGATGCAAATGACGGCTTTGCAGACAAGGCGGTGGCAGCGCTTTCAGGCGGGGCTGCCATTTTCTGTGATTGCGAGATGGTGGCCAGTGGCATCACCCGCCGGTTTCTGCCGGCTGACAATGATGTGGTTGTCACGCTGAACGATCCACGCACCGCTGATCTGGCTGCCCGTATGGGCACAACACGGTCGGCGGCGGCAGTCGATCTGTGGGGAGAGCGTCTGGCCGGTGCGCTGGTGGTTGTCGGCAATGCGCCAACAGCGCTGTTTCGCGTGCTCGAGATCATGGCGGCTGACACAATTGCCCCGGCAGCGATCATTGGCTGTCCCGTCGGGTTTGTTGGTGCGGCTGAAAGCAAACAGGCGCTGGCGCGGACTGCCGGCGACAGCACGTCATGGCTGGCAGTGCATGGGACGCGCGGCGGCTCGGCGATGGCATCGGCGGTGATTAATGCGCTCTGTCTGCAAGCTGGCAAACGCATGACTGGTGGTAATCCCGTCGGCAGTGAGACCCGATGATGCGCCCGCGCGAGGCAGGTGTTACTGCAGCAGGTGTTACTGTGGCAGGCGTTACCGAGGCGGGCGTCACCGCATTGCCCGATCATGTGCGCCAAAGGATCGCCGAAGCAGATTGCATAATCGCAGCATCACGCTTTCATGCTGACCTGCCAGACGGTAAGGAAATTCTGGATTGGCCAACGCCATTTTCAAATATTTTCAATTTACTGGATGATCTTTCTGATAAATCACTTGTATTGCTGACCACGGGCGATCCGATGTGGTTTGGCGCGGGTGCCAGCCTTGTAGGGCGTCTGGGTCGCGAGGGGTGCGAGATTGTGCCGGCGGTATCTGGCTTGCAGCTGGCGGCGGCCCATCTTGGCTGGCCGTTGGCGGCGTGTCGGATTGTCAGCGTGCATGGTCGCCCGGCGGGTCATCTCCATTCTGCGCTCTATCCGCGGGCACGGCTTTTGGTGATTGCACAGGATGGCAGCAGCCCTGCCATTTTGGCAAAAGCCTTGTGCGATTGGGGATATGGCGCAGCGCAAATACATGTGATGGCGCATCTGGGCGGGCCGGAAGAAGTATGTTTTTCCGGCACTGCCGCCGGCTGGCAGCATGATCAAGTGCCAGATTTTCACATTATTGGCATCGCCTGCGGGACTGATATGCCGGCAATCGGCGTTGCTGCTCCTGATGACAGCTTCCGCAATGATGGCAAGCTGACCAAGCGGGATGCGCGAGCCAGCGCGCTGGCTAAACTGGCCCCGTTCCCGCAAGCTGTCTTGTGGGATATCGGTAGCGGTTCCGGGGCTGTCTCCATCGATTTTCTGCGCGCTGCCCCCGGTGCCACGGCGCATGCCATTGATCGCAATGATGACCAGCATGTCATGGCAATTGAAAATGCCGACCATCATGGTGTCGCCGGATTCAATACCGTCACCGCTGATCTTGCCAGTGACCCGCAGGCGGTATGCGCTGCGCTGCCTGACCCTGATGCGGTGTTTATTGGCGGCGGGATGTCATCTGCAGTGATTGAACTGGCACAGGCGCGGCTGCGGGCTGGCGGAGTGCTGGTTGCGCATGCGGTCACGATTGAGAGCGAAAGCCTGCTGGTGTCGGCATGGCATTCGACTGGCGGCGATCTGATGCGCCTGTCTGTTCAGCATGCTGACCCGGTAGGCGGCTTTCATGGCTGGCGTCCGTTGATGCCGGTTACGCAATGGGTCTGGCACAAGCCGCCGCAACAACAACATCAGGGCGGCGCGTGATCATGCCAGAAACAGAAGCAACAACGGGCGTATTGTACGGGGTTGGCACAGGTCCGGGGGACCCGCAGCTGGTCACACGCCGCGCCTGGCATCTGATTGAAACGGCTGATGTGATTGCCTATCCGGCCCCTGACAGCGGCGCAAGCTTTGCCCGCTCGATTGTTGCCGATGCGATCCGTCCGCAGGCAACCGAAATAGCCATGATTGTGCCAATGCGCGCCGGCCGTGCACCTGCGCAGGATATCTATGACAGCGCGGCTGACGATATCGCCGCGCATCTGGAAGCTGGCCGCGATGTGGTTTTGCTATGTGAAGGAGATCCGCTGTTTTACGGGTCTTTCATGTATCTTTTGGTGCGGTTGCGGGACCGGTTTACTGTTGAGATCGTGCCGGGGGTGAACAGCCTGTCTGCCTGTGCAGCGGCACAGGTGCATCCGCTGGTGGCGCGCAGTGACCGGCTGACTGTGCTGCCCGGTCCGCTCGATAATGCGGAACTTGCCAGCAGTATCGAAGGGGCCGAGGCTGTCGCCATTATGAAAGTAGGTCGTCATTTGCCCCGAATTCGGGCGCTTTTGACACGGCTCGGGCTTCTTGAAAAATCGCTCTATACCAGTCACGCATCGCTGCCGCATCAGGCCTGCCATGCCCTTGCTGAAGCGCCGGAAGAGGCGCCGTATTTTTCAATGATCCTTGTCTATAAAGGGGATGATCCGTGGATCAGTTGACGTCTGGAACTGCCAAGCGCCCGGTTATAATTTGCCTGTCAGAGGCTGGATTTTTGCTGGCGCAACGTCTGGCAAAGGGCATTGATGCCGATATTCACGGCCATGCGCTGCGCTGTCCGCAAGCCCCTCATCATTTTGGCAAGGCGCGCGCGCATATCGCCAATCTGTTCAGCAGCGGCAGGCCGATCATCGGCATCTGTGCGGCCGGTATTCTGATTCGCGCCGTCGCCCCGCATCTGCAGCACAAAAGCAGTGATGCGCCGGTGCTGGCGATTGCTGAATCAGGCCGACATGTCGTGCCACTGATTGGCGGGCATCATGGTGCGATCACACTGTCTCGCACAGTATCAGAGCTGCTTGCGGCTGAGCTGGCGATGACCACCGCCGGTGATGTGCGCTGGCGTATTTCGCTGGATGAGCCACCAATTGGCTGGCGATTGGCGAATGCGGACGCCGCTGCCCGTGTCATGCCGCAGCTGTTGGCCGGCGACGGGGCCTTTCTGGATGGTGAGGCATTGCCGGATCTGAATGACTGGTTTGCATATGTACCACGCGGCGGTGCTGTGACATTGACCGCCACCCGTCAGCAAAGAACGCCAACCGAGACGCAGCTTGTCTTTTGCCCGCAGGATATCCTGCTGGGTGTTGGTTGTGCGCGCGGTGCGGCAGCTGATGAGGTTATTGATCTTGTTATGGCCGAATTACAGACAGCCAATATCAACGCAGCGTCGATCGCTGCTGTTGTTACTGCTGATATCAAGGCCGATGAACCGGCAATTCACGCGCTGGCATCTATGCTGGCCGTGCCGCTACGGGTGTTTGACCGTGATGTGCTTGCGGCTGAAACGGACCGTCTGGAAAGCCCCTCGCAGGTGGTTTTTGACGAGATCGGGGTGCATGGCGTGGCCGAGGCAGCGGCGCTTGCAGCAGCCGGCCCGGAGGGAAAGCTGATCCACCCGAAAGCCAAATCGGGAAATGCCACCATGGCGCTGGCGCAAGCTGGAACGTTCCCGTTGCCTGCATTGCCGGGGCGCAAGCCCGGGCGGGTGATGCTGATCGGCATCGGCCCTGGCAAGGCCGAATGGCGTACACCAGAAGCCTCGCAGATGATTCTGGGCGCGGATGAACTTGTTGGCTATGATCTTTATATCGACCTGCTTGGTGCGGCGGCAGCCCATATTCCGCGGCGTGACTTCAAGCTGGGAGAAGAAGAGGCCCGCTGTCGCTATGCGCTGGAATCCGCTGCCACCGGCAAGGATGTGGCGGTGATTTGTTCGGGTGATGCCGGTATCTATGCGATGGGCGCGCTTGTCTATGAGCTGCTGGACCGGTCGCAAGATGCAGGCGGGGTCAGTGCCGCTGCCCGCCGTGTTGCCATTTCAACCGTACCCGGCATTTCGGCGCTGCAGGCGGCTGCGGCCCGGTCAGGTGCGATTTTGGGACATGATTTTTGCACCATTTCGCTGTCCGACCTGTTGACCCCGTGGCCGACAATCGAAAAGCGCATCCACGCCGCCGGGGCAGGTGATTTCGTGGTGGCTTTCTACAACCCCGTGTCACGTCGCAGACGCACTCAGCTAGCCGCGGCGCGGGATATACTGATGCAATATCGCGGCGGTGATGTACCGGTATTGCTGGCATCCAGTCTGGGCCGGCCGGAAGAAGCACTGAAATTCAGATCCCTTGGCAGTCTTGATATCGATGAGGTGGATATGCTGACGACGGTGATGGTGGGGGCCAGTACCTCGCGCCATTTGTCGCTTGGCCGCGGCGAGGCGGTCTATACCCCGCGCGGCTATGCCAAACATCTGGATCGGGATGACCATACAGATGCTGACGACCGGACTTCAACCGGTGATTCTGATGTTGAGATGATGGGCACAGGCAGGGAGACAGGAACATGAAGGTCTATTTCATCGGTGCCGGTCCGGGTGATCCAGAATTGATCACGGTTCGCGGCCTGCGCCTGATCGAACGCTGCCATGTCTGCCTTTACGCCGGATCCCTGGTGCCGGCTGCCGTTGTTGCAGCCACTCCTGAGGGCGCGCATGTTGTTGATACAGCATCCCTGACACTCGATGACATCATTGGCGAGATCAAGACCGCACAAACACAGGACAAGGATGTGGCGCGGGTGCATTCGGGTGACCCGTCATTATATGGTGCAATTGCCGAGCAAATTCGCCGTCTGAAAGCGCTGGGTATCGAATATGAGATTGTGCCGGGGGTGTCAGCCTATGCCGCTGCCGCTGCGGCGCTTGGCATTGAGCTGACCGTGCCCGAGGTCACGCAGAGCCTGATCCTGACGCGTACGGCGATGAAATCATCTGCCATGCCGCCGGGTGAGGAGCTGACCAGTCTCGGGAAAACAGGCGCTACGCTGGCCATTCACCTTTCAGTACGCAACCTGCGCCAGATCGAGCGCGATCTGATCCCGCTCTACGGTGAAGATTGTCCGGTGATTGTTGCCTACCGGGTGGGCTGGCCGGATGAGGCATATATCCATGGCACGCTGGCTGACATTCGCAAGAAAGTGCAAGCTGAAAAGATCACAAGGACCGCCATGATTTTTGTTGGGCGCGGACTGGTTCAGGATGATGATTTTCGGGATAGTGCGTTATATGACGCAGCACATACCCATGTCTTGAGGCCTAAAACCGGACGTGCGTCCAGCCAATAGGCGATCTGTCTCGAAATCGACTGGGCCACAAGTTGGGCTCAGGCGATAATATGCGCGTAAGACCCGCTGACAGTGCCGTTTACAAGCCCCATCGGGCCAAGTGGTTTGCCAGATGGTGTGACAGCATCAAACAGTGGGTCGCCCGTGGCAGAAGTCGCCGTTGTATAGTGAAATTCATGCGCGGTCAGAGGCGCGGTGCCGGGCCAGCCGCCGTGGCGTGCGGCAACCTGCCGGTACCCCAGATGCAATTTGCGCGCGGCAAAGCTTGTTTCAAGGTCCAGCAATCCGGCCATTGAAAAGGCGGTGCCATCCTTGTCGATGATGCGCTGCCCCAGCGTCATGAAGCCGCCGCACTCACCATATATGCGCACCGATTTCGATGCTGCATCCCGCATCCCGCCAAGAAAACGCGACGCAGAGCTCAGACGTGGCAGATGCAGTTCCGGATAACCGCCCGGCAGGAAAATGGCATCTGCATCACCGGCAGGCGCTTCATCGGCAAGTGGCGAGAACGGCAGAATTTCCGCACCTGCGTCGCGCCAGTATGCCAGCATGTGCGCATAAGCGAATCCAAACGCGGCATCCGCAGCCACGGCGATCCGCTGGCCCGGTGGGGCCAAAAATGGCGGCATAGGAATTGGTGGGATAGAAGCAGCTGATCCTGACGCATTGTCAGGTGTTTCGGGTCTGGTCAGAGGAGCCGCCGCCGCCATGATCCTGTCAAGGTCCATATGTGCGGACACAAGATCGGCTGCCGCGTCGAGCCGCGTTTCCAGCACGTTCTCGGCAGCCAGATCAGCCGCCTGCACGAGTCCCAGATGCCGCGATGGCATCTCGATATCGGGGCTGGAAGGCAGGCTGCCAAACAGCGGGATATCATGGGTGGAAAGCGCTTCGGCGATCAACGTTTGATGCCGGTCCGATGCCACACGGTTCAGCACAACACCGGCAAGCTGGCCGGCCGGGGCAAGCACAGTCCCGATCCCTGCAGCGATCGCAGCGGCGGTTTGTGCCTGATGCCGGACATCGATCACCAGCAGAACGGGCAGGCCCAGCGCGTTGGCAAGGGCTGCTGTACTGCCGCTGCCGCCATCGGTGCCGTCAAAAAGCCCCATAACGCCTTCGATCAGCAACAGCGGGGCAGCCTGGCGGCGGGCGAGGTCGCGCAACATGGGCAGCGGCATCGCGTGCGAATCCAGATTGACCGCGTTGGTCCCGCAGGCGGCCGTCAAAAATGCCGTGTCGATATAATCGGGACCGGATTTGGCTGCGCCAACAGCCGTGCCGCGCCGGGTCAGGGCGCGCAGCATGCCAAGGGTGAGGGTTGTCTTGCCGCTGCCCGAACCAAGACCGGCAATCACCAGTCCGTTGTCCGCCATCAGGCGGTGTCCGGGATTGTCCGCATGCCAAGCGGGTCAGTGTCACGCACCGGTTCACCAGCAAGCTGTCCCATCCAGTCGAGGCACTGGCGCATCTGCACGACACGGCCAATGCAGACGATTGATGGTGCACCAATACCGCTGTCAACAATATCGGCAGGTGCGTAGGCCAATGTTGTTTCCAGTACGGCCATATCATCACGCGTCGCGTTCTGGACGATGGCGACAGGTTCATCCGGCGCACGGCCACTCTTGATCAGCTTTTCACAGATATCCGGCATATGTTTGATTGCCATATACATGACGATCACCTGCGCCCCGCGACCAAGAGCATCCCAGTTAATGGCCGATGGCATCAGACCGGTGCGATCATGCCCGGACAGAAAAGTCACAGACTGGTTGACGTCGCGATGGGTGACCGGAATGCCGGCATAGGCAAGACCGCCAATGCCAGCCGAAATGCCGGGAACCACGCGCAGCCTGATGCCATGCTGGATCAGCGTCTGTGCTTCCTCGCCGCCGCGGCCAAAAACAAAGGGATCGCCGCCTTTCAGGCGCAGCACGCGCTTGTTCTGACGCGCCAGTTCGATCAGTCTCAGCGAAATATCGCGCTGGTTTGGTGACGGTTTGCCGCCCCGCTTGCCAGCATATTCAACGGTGGCATCAGGCCGTGCCCATCGCAACAGCGCCGAATCAACCAGCGCGTCATAGATGATGACATCGGCCTGCTGCAGGGCGTTCAGCGCATGCAGCGTGATCAGGCCGGGATCGCCCGGGCCGCCACCCACCATCCAGACCCAGCCAGGAGTGAACACAGGCCAGTCATTGCCGTCAAGCGCTGGCAGATTTCCCGCAGACAAGGTGCCGGAAGGCAACGGGGATATGTCATCATCATGCGGCGTCATTGCAGGTCCTGAAAGCCAACGGCGTCAGTGGTGGATTTGCGTGCCCAAAGGCGGTATTCATCGTAACAGCCACAGTTCCAGATCACCAGCATCTGCTTGCTGCCAGATCGACCCCTTTTGGGTTGAACAAGACAGTTGGCGCTGTTCACGCTGGCCATACCTTGGAGGGCATTGCCATATGGGGCGCCGCGAATGACCCGGTCCTCGGTCCGGAAAGACAAGCTGCAGAGCAATCTCCGTTTTGGCTGGACAACGGGCACCTGTGCGACCGCTGCCGTAAACGCAGCCTACACGGCGATGGTAACCGGCGAGTTTCCTGATCGCGTCACAATTGTCACACCAAGCGGCAAAAACGCCGACCTGGAAGTGGTCAATACCGCACGCGGCACTGCGGATGGCGCTGCAGCTGCGCATAGCGGCCCAAATAGTGGCACGAACAGCAGCATCGAGACCTGCTGGTTTTCGGCTGGAATCATAAAAGATGCCGGCGATGATCCCGATGTAACGCATGGCGCGCTGATCACCGCGATTCTGCGGCGTGGTCCTGATGGCAGCGGTATTCAGTTTCAGCGCGGTGAGGGGGTTGGGGTAATCACCAAGCCCGGTCTGCCAGTGGCGGTGGGTGAGCCGGCAATCAATCCGGTGCCGCGCCAGATGATGCGGGATGCGATTGAGGCGCTTGCTGAACGGCTTGCCGGACCGCGCGATATCATCATCGAAATAACTGTGCCGGGTGGGGCGGAACTCGCGCTCAAGACATGGAACCCGCGTTTGGGCATTGAAGGCGGTATCTCGATCCTGGGGACCACTGGCGTGGTGCGCCCGTTTTCCTGTTCGGCGTGGATTGCCTCCATTCATCGCGGCATTGATGTGGCGCGTGCGAACGGTTTGCATCACGTGATGGCATCAACGGGGCCCACCTCCGAGGCCTGGGGGAAGTCATGCTATGATCTGCCCGATATCGCGCTGATTGATATGGGAGATTTTGTGGGCGGGATGGTGAAATATATGCGCGGTCATCCGCTGGCAAACCTGTCGATCATGGGGGGATTTGGCAAGATGGTGAAGCTGGGCCAGGGTGCGATCGACCTTCATTCGGCGCGCTCGCAGGTTGATTTTTCTGCACTGGCAGAGATGGCGGCACCCTTTGGTCTGGATACATCGCGCGTTGCATCGGCAAATTCGGTGCTGGAGGTTGCACAGATGGCAAACCCTGATCAACGCAGCGCACTGGCTGATGCCGTTGCCAATGCCGCCCGCCAGACAGTCCTGATGCACCTGCGTGATGCACCAACCAGTGTTGAGGTTGCGATCATCAGCCGAGATGGTGCTCTGCTTGGACGAGCTGGTAACTTGTCCCTGTCCATTGCAGGCAAGACATGATGGCGTCAATGCCCCCGAACCATCCAGATGTGTCAGCCGGTACCGCGCTGCAGCAGACTGATCAGCGGATGAAAACACTCGTGCTGGCAGGCACAGCCGAGGCGCGCGCCGTGGTCGCCGCACTGGCATCTGATCCTGCGTTCATCATCGAGGCATCCCTTGCTGGTGCCACCACCAAGCCAGCAAGCCTTGATGTGCCGACGCATAAAGGCGGATTTGGCGGCGAAGAGGGGCTTGCCAGATTTTGCCGTGATAACGGGTTTGACCTGATCCTCGATGTAACCCATCCCTATGCCACTGTGATCAGCAGGAACGCGGCACTGGCGGCCCAGCGCGCAGGCATTCCCTGTCTGCATTATCAGCGTCCGCCGTGGATGCCGGAACAGGCGGACCGCTGGCAGCATTTTTCATCCTGGCAGGACATGGCTGATGCCATCCCGGCCAAAACCCGCGTGTTTCTTGCCGGTGGCACACAGTCGGTCGAGATGTTTATGCGCCGCACAGACATCACCCTGATCGCGCGGGCTCTGAATCTGGCAGACAAAACATCATCGCCGCAGACCATTTTCATCAACGCATTGCCTTCCAAAACTGTCGAAGGTGAATGTAAATTATTGAATAAACATAATATCACATTGATATGTTGTAAAAATTCTGGTGGCAATTCAAGCTTTGCAAAGATTCTGGCAGCGAGGAAATGCGGGATTGAAGTGTGGATGCTTGATCGCAAGCCTGTAGCGTTTTCACTGGATGGACCTGCGCAAAAAGGGATGCCAAGTCCGCAGATTCATGACACTGTTGAAACCATCATCAGTGCCGCACGGCAATACGCTGCTGTGCGACTGGGTCATTGATATAGTGAACAGGACGCCGCCACAAACAGGCCGGAGAACCGGTCATGTGGAGAGACGGCCGGCACGGACAAGAGGCAAGAGGAGAGCATTATGACAGGTAGTCCGCATTTTGATGTCAGCACCGATGAGGCCGGGGTCGTATGGATCACAATGGATGTCGAGGGCAAGTCGGTCAATGTGATGACGCAGGCCGTCACTGCCGATTTCTGTGCGATCATCGACGAGATTGTAGCACATCCGCCAACCGGGTTGGTGTTCCGGTCCGGCAAGGCGCGCGGTTTTATTTTCGGAGCTGATGTAAACGAATTCGCTGATTTCAAGACACGGCGGGAGGTTGAGGCCCATATTCGACCGGTGCTGCGCTGTTTTCAGCAGATTGAGGATATGCCTTGCCCGACAGTGGTGCTGATTGATGGTATCTGCGTTGGTGGCGGGCTGGAACTGGCTATGGCCTTCAGTCGGATCATTGGCATTGATTCGCCAGGCTGCCAGGTCGGCTTTCCCGAGATCAATCTAGGGTTGCTGCCGGGATATGGCGGTTCGGCGCGGGCCTATTCACGCCTTGGTCTTGAGGGGGCGTTGCAGCTTGTCCTGCAGGGCAAGAGCCTGAAGGCGCGTGATGCGCATGCGCTCGGTGTTATAGATCATCTGGTGGGTGATGCCTCGGAACTTGCATCGGCTGCACAGGATGTGATGGCTGGCAAGATTGAGCGCAAACCCGCGCGCACAGCCGATGAACCGGCTGCTGTCATTGCCGAAGCGCGGGCTGCTGTTGCCAAACGCGCGCTGCCGGAAACCATGCCGGCCCCATTTGCCATTCTTGATCATTATTCCGGCGAGTCTCTGGACCAGACTATCTTGCAGGAGAGGGAAACACCGCTGTTTTCCGAGCTGATGATGACCCCTGCATCTGCCGGCTTGCGCCGGACGTTCCAGCTGAATGATGCGGTGAAGAAGGGCGCACGCGGGGAGGGTGCTGTTTCGCACATTCATGTCATTGGCGCTGGTGTGATGGGCGGTGATATCGCTGCTGTTGCCGCAATGAGCGGGTTTGACGTTACCTTGCAGGACCTGTCGGAGGAGGCAATTACCGGTGCGATGGCACGGGCCAGAACGCTGTATGAACGGCGACTGAAGGATCCTGCAAAGGTTGATGCAGTCCTGGCGCGCCTGTCGGCTGATCCCAAGGGTGACGGCCTTGCGACCGCCGATTTGATGATTGAGGCAGTTGCCGAGAATCTGGACATAAAGCGCCGCGTTTTTGCCGATGCCGAAGTGCGGATGAAGCCGGATGCGATTATGGCAACCAACACATCTGCGATCCCGCTTGAAGAGATCGGCACTGCGCTGGCCGCACCTGACCGTCTGATCGGGATGCATTTCTTCAATCCGGTTCCGGTGCTGCCGCTGGTTGAGGTTGTCTACACGGATGCCAGCCGGACCGAATTTGTTGACCGCGCCATGGTTGTGTGCGGTGCGTTGAAAAAGCTGCCGATCAGGTGCAAATCCTCGCCCGGCTTTCTGGTGAACAGGGCGCTGTTGCCCTACATGTTTCACGCCATCGAGGCGATGCTGGACGGGGCCGACCCAGACAAGCTGGATCAGGCGCTGGTCCGCTTTGGAATGCCGATGGGGCCGATCGAACTTTGTGATCAGGTGGGGCTGGATGTTTGTCATGACGCCGGCGTCGTGATCGGTATGCCGAAACGCACGGAAAACAAGCTCAAGGCCATGGTTCGGGCGGGTACGATCGGCCGCAAGAGTGGTAGCGGGTTTTATGAATGGGATGACAAGAAGGCCATCCGTCCGCGTGGCAGCTATGATTCTGATGAGTTGAATGCCATTGCGGTGGATCTGATGGCCCCGCTGGTCAGGGAATGCCGTGATGCCATCGGTGAAGGCGTTGTTGATTCGGTAGATATGGCCGATGCGGCCTGCATCTTTGGCATCGGGTTTCCCGCCTTCCGTGGCGGACCGGTGTTCTGGGATGATCAACGATCTTGACCCCACCCCGAACTGACAACCCTGCTGACAAGACACGTCAAGACAACAAGCAATCAGGCAAGACAAGCGTTGCCAATGCCGCGCTTGGCGAAGATATAGTGGCGGGCCCGGACGGGCAGACAGACCTTGCAACGGCGGCGCGCGCACGTGCGGTACGTGCGGCGCTCGGCTGGATGGTATTCAGCTGCCTGATGTTCTCGCTGGTAATGGTGTCGATCCGCCTGTTTCTGGTGGATCTGCCGTCAGAGCAATCGGTGTTTCTGCGATATCTGATCGGGGCAGGCATGCTGCTGCCGTGGATTGGCCGGTCTGCGCTGCGCGTTGTGACATCGCATGTGCGCGGGTTGATGGCGCTGCGGGCGTTGCTGCATGGTGTTGCTGTCTATACGTGGTTTTTCGGCGTGTTGCGTATTCCGCTGGCGGAAGTGAACGCGATGCTGAATCTGGGACCGGTCTATGCCACCATCGGGGCGGCGCTGTTCATGGGTGAGAAGCTGCGGATCAGAAGAATTGCCGCGATCGTGATTTCGTTTTGCGGGGCGCTGATCATCATCAAGCCCGGCTTTGCCGAGATCAATATAGGCACCTTTGCCGTGCTGATAACGGCGCCGCTGTTTGCCGGATCCGACCTGATCGCCAAGCGATTGAAGATTTATCATGATGACAAGCTGATCATCTTTTCGCTATCGGTCGGTATCGCTGCCTTCATGGCTGTGCCGGCGATCAATGTCTGGCAGTCTATTACGCCGATGAACTGGATCGGCATCATCGCCATCAGCATTGCTGCCACCATTGGTCATATCACCCTGATGCGATCTTTCAGCGGGCCAATGTGGGCGGCGCAGACGGGCAAATATATGCAGCTGCTGTTTGTTGTTTTGTTCGGGATTGTGCTGTTTGACGAAATTCCGTCGATATCGACGCTGATTGGCGCGCTGGTTGTTCTGGGCGCTGTATCCTATATCGCTGTGCGCGAAGGGCGCAGCCGCGATGTTGTTCCTTGATTCTGAACTTGTGTGGGGCGCCTGATGCCCGGTTTTGATCTTCTGCATGAAGCACCTGTCTACTTCGCTGTCATGTGTATCCTGTCGGTAATGGCGGTTTCGGTGTCAAAGTCTGGCTTTGGGGGCGCACTTGGCGCGATGAGCATGCCGATCATGCTTTTCGTGCTGCCTCCAAAGGTGGCCCTTGGTGTGCTGTTGCCGCTGTTTCTGCTGACTGATGTCTGGGTGGTCTATCTGTGGCGAAAATGGCTGAACCGCCGGTTTTTGATGTTTATGTGCGGGTTTGGTGTGGCTGGCCAGCTTGTTGGCTGGCTGCTGTTTGACTATCTCAGCGACAGGTTGCTGACCGGCTCCATCGGTGTTGTCGGGATACTGACCGCACTGAACTATGCGCGTCAGATTGCGTTTCCCGATGGTGAGACAAGCAGTGAGACGGCAGCCCGCATGATGCGGCGGATATGGGTACGGGCACCAGCCTGGTGCGGTCTTTCGGGTCTGGCAAGCTTTGTATCCTTGTCAGGCGGTATCCCGGTGCAGATTTTCCTGCTGCCGCACGCGCTGGCGCGTCAAAGCTTTGTTGGCACGATGAGCGTCTATTTCTTTGTCATCAATCTGGCCAAGCTGCCATTCTATAACGAACTTGATCTGATCAACCGCGATACCGTCTTGCTGTCAGCCTGGCTGTTGCCGGTGATTCCGGTCGGTGTTTTGTTCGGCAGATGGCTGAACCGGGTCATGTCGGACAGGATATTTTATCATTTCAGCCATGCGATCTTGTTCCTGATGAGCGCAAAGCTGATATATGATGCAGCTTAGGAATGATCTGGTCTGGTAAGGGAACGCTTGACATGAAACGGTGGCGGCATCTGACAGTGGCACTTGGCATAATGCCAGCCTTGGCAATTTATGTCGGGGTGATGGTCTGGCTGTCGACTTTCATTATGGATATTCACTTTCTGGTCGATCTTGTCTTCTTCGTTATAGCTGGCCTTGCCTGGATTCCGGCGGCCAGTGTCGTTGTCGGCTGGCTGGCAGACCATGAAGCCCACTGACAGCAGACAGGACGACAATACACCGGCACCAAGGCCGGCACGCCCGCTGCAACAGGCGCTTGATATGGCGGCTGCGCTGATGGTTGAACACGACCTTCAGGGGTGGAGTGTCACCCTCGATCATGCGCGTCGCCGTGCCGGCCAATGCGATTATACAAACAAGCGTATCTCGCTCTCGCGGCATTACGTGCGACATGCAGAGGATGCGCATATTCGTGACACGATCCTGCATGAGATTGCGCATGCGCTGGTTGGGCCGAAACATGGTCATGATGCCGTATGGCGACAAAAGGCGCGCGAGATCGGTTGTACGGCGAATCGCTGTCACACCCTGAGTTTTGCTGACGCACCCTGGCGTATGCGGTGTCCGAATGGCTGCTTTGAAGTGGACCGTCATCGGCGCAAGCCCGGTCTTTTATGCGCCACTTGCCGCACCCCGGTTGTGTTCGATTCGGCAATGGTTGTCGATGGGGGAATCTGATGGCAGAAGGCCTGATGGCAGAAGAATTATCATCCTCGACATTTTTTGATCCAGATACCACTCGTATTAAGGCCATCCGCCGTGGTTTGCGCCGCTTGCAGACAGCACCACGGGGGATCACAAGCCTGCCCTTCCTGTCGGCTGCGGAGATTGATTTGCTGGTTACTGATGCGCAGCTTGCAAGCTATCGCACCGCAACACCGGAGATTGAACATCTTGGGCGGCGTGTTCATCAGGATTTCGATGTCTGTTTTCCAGCCCCGCGAACCGGCGCTTTCGCTGCACTTGCAGATTGTCTTGAGACATGTCTGCACAGTGCCAACGCCGAGACAGATTTCCTGCCGCAAGGCATAAAACTCAACGATTTTGCCATTCAGCGCTATCCGGCAGGATCGCGTGGTATCGGCATCCATCGCGACGGGCGGCGCTATCATGGTCTTGTGATCATCATCACGCTGGCAGGCGGGTCCCGGCTTGCCAGCTGTTCGGACCGCGCCGGTGGAGGCAAACGACGTATCGATGACCGGCCGGGGCGCATTGTGTTGCTGACCGCCACAGGTTTTGATGGGCGCGATGATGAGAGTGTTCGCCCGCTGCATACAGTTGACCAGGTGACCGAAGGCCGACTGTCCCTTGGTTTCCGCTATGAACCAAAGGCCACTTGAACGCCCTTGGGGTTCCTGTCCAAAATTTCCTCAGAATATTCTGGAAATTTTCCTGAGAATTCTGGGGAATTTCCTTGTAACGATGCGTTACCATTGGCAGCATGAAAGTTCGGAGCGCCCGTCCGCTCCCTTTCAGATGGATTCTTCCTGACATGCGATGGGCGCGGCTGCGCGCGTTCCGGCGGACTGGTCAAAACCTGGTCAGTCTTTCTGCGCAACCGACCGGAGGAGGTGCCCTCTTGTCCAAGAATGGGAGTGAATAATGGAAATCAGTGTTTCCGGGAAGAATATGGATACAGGCACCGCATTTCAGACACATGCGGAAGACGCTCTTAATAACGTTGTGGGTAAATATTTCGACAGTGCGGTCAGTGGTAAAGTGACTCTGGAAAAAGCTGATTCTGGATTTCGTGTGAAAACACGTGTGGCGTTGTCGCGCCGTATAGAGCTTGAGGCAACAGGCTTTGCGCATGAGGCACATGCTGCGCTTGACGCTGCGATTGAGCATGCTGAAAAGCGTCTGCGTCGTCACAAGCGCCGTCTGAAAAACCATCGGGGATCCATAACTGAGGTTGAAGCCAATGACGTGTTCGAAGCCCCGATGACGGTTTATGCAGGTGCGGAACAGCTGGATGACGCGGGCCTTGATGATGGCGATGAAGCGCTGCCACCTGTTGTTGCCGAGATGGCCTATGACATCGGCATGATGACCGTTGAACAGGCGGTCATGAAGCTGGAGCTGAGCGAGGATAATATGCTGATGTTTCGCAACAGCAGCCATTTCGGGTTGAATGTTGTGTATCGGCGAGGTGATGGGTCGATCGGCTGGGTTGATCCGCGTGGCCTGCGCGAAATGCACAGCTGACAGGACCTGCTCCTGCCTGAATGTTTGGCCAATCTATTAATGGCCAGACTATTAATGGCCGACTAATTTCGGTGAGACTGTTTACAGTTCGGGTCATGTCCCGGCTGACTCGCCGCGCCGGTTATCTGGTGTGCGGCAAGACACCCGGGTCGGCAAGGCCGGCAAAAAGCCAGCCCCCGCCTTGATTGGTGGCCAGCGCCGGATCCATCATGGTCAGACGCAAAAGCCCGAAATGCGGCACCGGTATGCCAACCACATGGGAAAGCGGTGCGCCAAGCGCATGGGCCATGATCGCCCGTATCACGCCGCTATGACAGACCACTACCTGCGGCCGTGATGAAAAAGCGGTCTGCCGGCCCTGCATCCATTCATCAACACGCGCCGCCATTGCGGCAAAAGATTCGCCTTGCGGCGGCTGTGTCTCGGGGGTGACGAACGACCAGTTATGCAACGGACCATCTGCGACCTGCTGCCAGACTGCCGAGATAGGCTGGTCCTGCCAGTCACCAAAATCCATCTCTTGCAGCGCAGAAGCGGATATACGGCTGGCCGGGGCACATGCATCAGCAATCAGATCAGCTGTTTGCTGCGCACGGATAAGGGGCGAGACATGCCAGTCCGCGCCATCTGGCAACAGGTTGGTCAGACGGTCCAGATGATAGGCCATCTGTTCGATTGGCGGGTCGGCTGGCGGCACATGCCCCGATTGCTTAACGACGGGTGCGTGCCGAATGAAGAAGAAATCGCACGTATCAGGATGATCATTCATGCGCCGAAAAGACCTTGCTCAAAATTGGTGAGGGGCAGCTCAACGATGATGATCACGCTTGCCAGAAACAGCATTTCACCAAGGATAATGGTGGCACCCATGACATCGCCGGTCAGCCCGCCAACCTGACGCTGCGCCAGCTTTGCAACGCCCATCGCCATAACGCTGCACAAAAGTGCTGCCGAACAAGCGGCCGCCCAGCCAAACAGGAATCCCAATGGCAATGCCCAGATCGCAAGGCCGGCCAACATGCGCAGACTGCCGCCATGACCGGTCAGGCTGGCCAGTTTTGCGTGCGGGCTGACGGGGGCGATCGCCAATTGCAGGCTGGGCAGAAACCGGCTGGCGGCGTGCGCCAGAGCAATGATCAGAACAAGTGCCATGCCCGCGAATTGTGCGCTTGCCGCGATCAGCAAACCTGCCCGTGCAAGGCTGGCCAGAACAAGTGCCATCACGCCATAGCTGCCAATGCGGCTGTCATGCATGATGCGGATTTTGGATTCGGCGTCATGCCCCCCACCAAAACCGTCTGCCATGTCGGCAAGCCCGTCCTCATGCATTGCACCGGACAGCAGCAAACTGACAAAAACTGCCAAAGCAGCCGCAACAAGTGGCGGCAATGCCAGGGCAGCGGCACCGCTGAGCGTCAATCCGGTGGCACTGCCAATAACCAGCCCCACAACGGGAAAGGCCCATAGCGCGGATGTGAAGTTTGGCGGATTGTCGGCCGGAAACTGGTGCCAGCCGGTGGGCAGGCGGCTCAACAGTACAAAAGCGGCAGCGCAATCACCGATCAGGGACTGGCGGCGCGGCGTTGTGCCAGCCTTACTCATGATCCCTTGCTGACCCCTGCCTCGGCAAAGGTGGCCATACCATTATGGGCAGCAAGTGCAGCCCTGACAATCATCGTGGCGACAGCGGCACCGCTACCTTCGCCAAGGCGCATCCGCATATCAAAAATTGGTTGTTTGCGCAGTGCTGAAGACAGCCTGATATGCCCGGGTTCGGCCGACAGGTGCGAAATCATGCAATGGTCAAGCACATCAAGCCGGTTGCCAGCGGTAAGTGCCGCCGCCGCCGCGCTTGAAATGAAACCGTCTAGCATCACTGGAATGGATCGCATCCTTGCTTCCAGAACAGCACCGGCAATGGCGGCAAGTTCGCGCCCACCATACGCTGCCAGCAAAGAGACCGGATCATCAAAATCGTTCCCATGCCGGTCAATGGCCGCCTGTACGATCATGGTCTTGTGATTGATGCCCGCAATGTCAAGGCCGGTTCCCGGTCCAACCCAGCCGCCCGCATCGCCGCCAAAACGCCCCATGCTGATCGCAGCTGCGCTTGTGGTATTGCCGATGCCCATCTCGCCAACAATCAGATAGTCACAGTTCCTGTCGATGGCAGCCGCCCCGGCATTCATGGCGTGAATTACCTCATCAGGATCCATCGCGGCGGCTGTGGTGAAATCTGTGGTCGGGCGTTCAAGATCGAGCGACGTAATCGACAACTCAAGCCCGGCTTCTTTACACAGCTGGTTGATAGCAGCGCCGCCAGCTTCGAAATTCCAGACCATCTGCTGCGTAACTTCTTGCGGAAAGGGGCTGACACCCTGTTTCACAACGCCATGATTTCCAGCAAATACAAGGCACTTTCCATGCCTGATCTGTGGTTTGACGTTGCTCTGCCAAGCGGCCATCCACAGTGCGATCTGTTCCAGCTTGCCCAGCGACCCGGGCGGTTTTGTCAGCTGGTCTTGGCGGCTG